>JBDTVC010000065.1:0-20219 GCA_040007475.1 Burkholderiales bacterium | reverse complement strand
GGATGTCGGTGAAGTAGTGGCTGAACTGGCGGAAGCCGAGCGTGAGGTACAGCACCACGACGTTCCAGGCCAGCGCGAGCAGCACGTTGAAGTGCCCCAGCCCGGCGTGGATGCCCCAGGCCAGCAGCGCCGGCACCACCGCAGTGATGCACCACACGACCCACGCGTGGTGCTCGCGGCCGGCGTCGAAATTGCGGCCCGTCCAGCGCATCCAGGCCGTCAGCGAGTCATGCACCACGTTGCCGCGCGGCAGCGGTTTGAGCTGCTCGATCAGCAGCGCGAACAGGACGGCAAAGAAACTCATGGGTGCGCGGATGATACCGACGCACGTCTTGCGTCAGGCCGCGAGAAAACGATAGAGGTTGCGCAGCATCGCCGCGGTCGCACCCCAGATGAAATAGTGGCGCGGCTGGCCCTGGTCATCGGAGCCGTCCCACGGCATCGACAAGAACTCGCGCCGCGCACCTTCGAGCTCGACCGCATGGCGTCGGTGGTTGGCCGGGTTCATCAGGAACGACAGCGGCACCTCGAACACATCGGCCACTTCGAACGGATCAGCGTTCACCGTGAACCCCGGGCGCACCAACCCGACGATCGGCGTCACGACGAAGCCGGTGCCGGTCGTGTACGTCGGCATCGCACCGAGCACATCGACGAACGAGGCCTCGAGGCCGATCTCCTCGTGCGCTTCGCGCAACGCGGTGGCGGCGGCGTCCGCATCGGTCGGCTCGACTCGCCCACCCGCGAAGCTGATCTGGCCGGGGTGATCGTTCAGATGATCGGTGCGCTGCGTGAGCAGCACCGTCAGTTCCTCGCGCTCGACGAGGGCGACCAGCACAGAGGCATGCGCCGGCGCCCGGTCGTTGAACCGGGGTTCGGTCTTGACCTCCGGCGTCCACAGCGGCGGCATCAGGAAGCGCTGGCGCAGTGCATCTGACCGCAGCGCATCCGCGGTCAACGCGGGCAAGTGGTCATCCACGCCGACGATGGGCAGTTGCTGCGGATCGAAGCTCAGGGCCATGTGGAGTTTGAAACGAAAAAGGCCGCCCACAGGTGGCGGCCTTCGGACCAGGCGGCCAACCGCCCTGCCGCAATCAGGCGAGCTTCTCTTTGATGCGCGCCGACTTGCCCGAGCGTTCGCGCAGGTAGTACAGCTTGGCACGGCGCACGTCGCCGCGGCGCTTGACTTCGATCGACGCGATCAACGGGCTGTAGAGCTGGAACGTGCGTTCCACGCCTTCGCCACTGGAGATCTTGCGCACGATGAAGCTCGAATTGAGGCTGCGGTTGCGCTTGGCGATTACGACGCCTTCGAACGCCTGGACGCGCTTGCGCGTGCCTTCGACGACGTTGACGCTGACGATCACGGTGTCACCCGGCGCGAACGGCGGGATGGTCTTGTTGAGGCGGGTGATTTCTTCCCGCTCGAGGGTCTGGATCAGGTCCATGGGTTTCTCCAAGTGATCGTGCCAACGCGTAGTTGAAGTTGGGTGGAGCGGCGACTCAGGGTCAGTGCTCCTGCGGGGCAGAGGATCGAAAAGCCTTTGATTATAGCCCAAGCGACTTCAGCGTCGCCTCGTCGTCCTTGCTCAGCCGGCCGGCCTCGCGTGCCGCCAGGATCAGGTCCGGGCGCCGTCGCGCGGTCAGCGCCAGGGACTGCTCGCGGCGCCATCGCGCGATCTCGGCGTGGTGGCCCGACAGCAGCGCCGCCGGCACGGCCCGATCGCCCTCACCAGTCGCCAGCACTTCGGGCCGGCTGTAATGGGGACAGTCGAGCAGGCCATCCTCGAAACTGTCCTGCAGGTGGGACTGGGCGTCCCCGAGCACGCCGTCTTGCAGTCGTGCGACAGCGTCCAGCAGGGCCAGCGCCGGCAACTCGCCGCCCGACAGCACGAAATCGCCGAGACTGAGTTCGACATCGACATGCCGATCGACGAAGCGCTGATCGATGCCCTCGTAGCGCCCGCACAGCAGGATCGCGCCCACAGAGCCGGCGAACTCGCGCACCACAGCTTGGTCGATGCGCCTGCCGGTCGGCGTGAAGTGCACCACGGGTGCCGTGTCGTTCCGCGCCGCGCGCAACGCGGCGAGGGCGCGCTCCAGTGGCTCGACCAACATCACCATGCCCGGCCCGCCACCATAGGGCCGGTCGTCGACGCGGCGGTAGGCGTTGTCGGCGTGGTCGCGCAGCGGCCACAGCTTCACGTCGACCTGCCCCGACTCGAACGCGCGCCGCGTGATGCCGTGCGTCAGATGCGGCGCGAACAGCTCGGGGAACAGCGTGATGATGTCGAAGCGCATGGACGGCTTCAGTAGTCGAGGCCCCAATCGACTGTGATGCGTCGTTGCTCGAGGCTGACCTCGTCCACGTACGCACCGACGAACGGGATCAGCCGCTCGGCCTCTTCTTTGGCCTCGCCGGCGGGCATCACCCGCAGCACGCTGTGCGGGCCGGTGTCCAGCAGTCCCACCACGCTCCCGAGTGACACGCCTTCGCGATTGACCACGTCGAGGCCGATCAGGTCGACCCAGTAGAACTCGTCGGGATCAGGGGTCGGGAAGCTGCCGCGGCCGATGAACACGCGCGCGCCCCGCATCGCCTCGGCGGCCGTGCGGTCAGGGACCTCCTGCGCAAGTGCCACCACGACGTCACCATGATCCTTGACCTGCGTGATCTTCAGCAACGTGGGCAGCGACCCTGCCACGCTGGCCGGGCGCGAAACGCCGGCCTTCTCGGACGGCAGGATGAACCAGCGGCGCGACGAGAACAACGCCTGCGGGTCAGAAGCGAAGGGCTGGACCTTGATCCAGCCCTTGAGGCCCCAGGCATCGACGATGCGACCGACTTCGATCGCGTCGCCGGGCCAGGCGGGGTCAGCCCCGGCAGGCTTCGCGAGCAACCCGACTGTGGTGCTCACTGCGCGCCCGCCGGTGCGGTTCAGGCCGCCGTCTTGGCTTGCGCGACGAGGCGCGCGACCGTTGGCGACATCTGGGCGCCGGTGGCGGTCCAGTGCTCGATGCGGTCGAAGGCGACGCGCAGCGGCTGCTCACCACCCGCTGCGACCGGGTTGTAGAAACCCACGCGCTCGATGAAGCGGCCGTCGCGACGGGTGCGCGAATCGGCGACGACGATGTTGAAGAACGGGCGCTTCTTGGCACCACCACGCGAAAGACGGATCACGACCATGACTGTTCCTTAGGACTTGAAGCTGCTACCGCGCCAGGACACCGCACACTTGGGTTTCACGCCAATCGCACGCAGGTCAGGTAGTTTTGAGATCGTTGCTGTAGATACGCCGACCACTCGGCCGACCATCAACGAAACCGCGCATTATAAACTCACTGTTCACCCACGAGGAAACCGATGAGCACGCCCGCCCCGTTGATCCGCCCCAGCACCCCCGCCGACCTGCCGGCGATCACCGCCATCTACGGCTGGAATGTGCTGAACGGCACCGGCACGTTCGAGCTCGACACCCCTGACGATGCAGAGATGACCCGCCGCCGCGACGACGTGCTCTCCAAGGGCCTGCCGTGGCTGGTCGCGGAGCGCGGTGGCGTCGTGCTGGGTTACGCCTACGCCAACCACTTCCGCCCGCGCAAGGCCTATCGCTTCTGCCTCGAAGACTCGGTCTATCTCGCGTCCGACGCCAAAGGCCAGGGCCTGGGCCGGCTGCTCCTCGCCGAGCTGCTCGCCCGCTGCGAAGCGGCCGGCGCGCGCCAGATGCTCGCGGTGATCGGCGACTCCGCCAACCTCGGCTCGATCGGCGTGCACCGCACGCTCGGCTTCGAGCACATCGGCGTGATGAAGGCCGCGGGCTGGAAGTTCGATCAGTGGCGCGACGTCGTGATCATGCAGAAGGCTCTCGGCGCCGGTCAGAGCACGCATCCGGCAGATCCTGCATGAGCACGCGGGGCCGCCCCAAGGGCGAATTCCGCAGTGCGCAGCACGGAGGTACTCGAGTGAACGCCGAACCACAAGGCTACAAGTCCAAGACCCTGGCCACCTGGATTGCGGTGGTCGGCGGCAGTCTCGGCCTGCATCGCTTCTACCTGCACGGCTTTCGGGACGTCTGGGGCTGGTTGTTCATGTGGCCGACGATGATCGGCCTGTACGGCGTGATGCGCATGCGCCAGCTGGGCGGTGACGATCACCTCGCGTGGGCACTGATCCCGTTCCTGGGCATGACCGTGGCGATCGGGATGCTCGGCGCGATCATCCAGGGGCTGACACCCGACGAGCGCTGGAATGCGCGCTTCAACCCGGCCGGCCCTCAGCACCACATGGGCTGGGCCACCGTGATCGGTGTGGTCGTTGCGTTGATCGTGGGCGGCGGCGTGCTGATGGCTACGCTGGCCTTCAGCGCCCAGCGCTACTTCGAGTACCAGGCCGAAATGAAGCCCCCCGGCCGATGAGTACATCGGCCGACCCCCCGAGGGGATACGGGCCGGCTTGGGTGGGCCACGAAGGGGCCTATTCGCGGCCCTTGCCCGGCGCTCGGCCCGATCAAACGAACAGCGCCAGACCGATCCAGTAGAACACCCCGGCCACGAAGGCCGACGCGGGGATCGTGAAGATCCACGCCCACACGATGTTGCCCGCCACGCCCCAGCGCACCGCCGAGGCCCGCCGCACGGAGCCGACGCCGACGATCGCGCCGGTGATCGTGTGCGTGGTCGAGACCGGCACGCCCAGCGCCGTAGCCAGGAACAGCGTGATCGCCCCGCCCGTCTCGGCACAGAAGCCGCCGACCGGCTTGAGCTTGGTGATCTTCTGACCCATGGTCTTGACGATGCGCCAGCCGCCGAACATCGTGCCCGCGCCGATGGCCAGGTAGCAACACCAGATCACCCAACTCGGCGGCAGCTTGTCGGCGGCACTCGTGTAGTTGGTGGCGATCAGCAGCATCCAGATGATGCCGATGGTCTTCTGCGCATCGTTGCCGCCGTGGCCCAGGCTGTACAGGCCGGCCGAGATCAGCTGCAGGCGCCGGAACAGGTTGTCCACCCGCAGCGGCGACGCATGCCGGCACAGGTTGGCCACCAGCACCATCAGCAGCGAGCCCAGCAGGAAGCCGAGCAACGGCGACAGAAAGATGAAAAGCACCGTCTTCCAGATGCCCGCAGCGATCAACGAACTCGCGCCGGCCTTCGCGATCACCGACCCGACGATGCCGCCGATCAGCGCATGCGACGAGCTCGACGGGATGCCGTACCACCAGGTCACGACGTTCCAGAAGATCGCGCCGATCAGCGCGCCGAAGACAACGTGGTGATCGACCACGCCCGGCAGCACGATGCCTTTGCCGACGGTGGCCGCCACGTTCAGATGGAAGATCAGAACAGCCAGCACGTTGAAGAAGGCCGCGAACACGATCGCCTGCTGCGGCTTGAGCACGCCAGTGGAGACGACGGTGGCGATCGCGTTGGCCGCGTCGTGGAAGCCGTTCATAAAGTCGAACGCGATGGCCAGCACGACCAGCAGCGCGACGACCCAGAACGCAGTCTGGATGGAACCCATGGACGCGGCTCCTCAGAACGAAAAGCGGGCCGCCCCGCCGGGCCGCCCCAAGGAAGGCCCGGCCCCCTCGGGGGGTCGGACTGCGGCGCAGCCGCAAAGACGGGGGGCCGTCATGAATTCTCGAGGACAACGCCCTCGATTAGGTTCGCCACGTCCTCGCAGCGGTCCGAGATCGACTCGAGCAGCTCGTAGATCGCCTTCAGCTTGATCAGCTCGCGCACGTCGTTCTCTTCGCGGAACAGCTTGGACATCGCAGAACGCATCACCCGGTCGGCGTCCGACTCGAGCTTGTCGATCTCTTCGCAGGTCTTGATCGCCGCCTCGGCCGCCTCGACCTGGCTGATGCGCGGCAGCAGCGAGACGGCATGCTGCACACGCTCGCAGCACTTCGCGCTCAGGTCGCCCAGTCGCAGCACGTCCTCGGTCATGGTGCGAACGTCGTACAGCGACATGGTCTCGGTGGCGTCCTGCAGCAGGTCCAGGATGTCGTCCATCGCGTTGATCAGGCCATGGATCTGCTCACGGTCGATCGGCGTGATGAAGGTCTTGTGCAGCAACCGGTTCACTTCGGCGGTGATACGGTCGGCCTGCTTCTCGGCACGGTCGACCTCGGCCGCGTACTTCTCGCGCAGCGTGGGGTCGCTGTAGTTCTGGATCAGCAGGATGAACGCCCGCGCACCTTCGACGATGAAGCCGCCGTGCTGGTTGAACAGATCGAAGAAATTGCCTTCGCGTGGCAGCAGCTTGCCGAACAGCATTCGAACTCTCCCAAGGTCGCGCCGTTGTCACGAGCGCTTCATCAAATCGACACCGCGGGAGTGTAAGGGGCGCGACCTAGCCGAACGGGATCTCGACATGCGAGTTGAAAAACTCCCGCGGCCCCTTGAATGCGGCCAGACGCTGCACCAGCGTCTCGAAGTCGGCCTCGCGGTCCTCGGGGTTGAAGTGCTCGGTGCCGATGGCCAGCACCGGCGCGCCCTCGTAGCCGTGGAAGTATTCGACGTACGCGTCACACAGGCGCTGCAGATAGTCGGCCGTGATTCCGGCCTCGCTGCCGATCCCGCGCCGGCGGATGCGCTGCAGCAGCGTCGCGGGCGAGGCCTGCAGCCAGATCACGAGATCCGGCTCGCGTACCTGCGGCGCGATCTGCGCGTACATCTGAGAGTACAGGCGAAATTCGTCGTCGCTCAGCGTGAGCCGTGCGAACAACGCATCCTTCGCGAACAGAAAATCGCCGACCAGCGACGAGGCGAACATGCCCGGCTGTGCCGCACCCTGCATCTGCTTGAGCCGCTGGAACAGGAAGAACAGCTGGGTCTGGAACGCATAGCCCGGCATGTCAGCGTAGAAGCGGCCGAGGAACGGGTTCTCCTCGGGCTGCTCGAGCATCAGCTCGGCGCCGAGGCGGCGACCGAGCTTGCGCGCGAGCGAGGTCTTGCCCACGCCGATCGGACCCTCGATGACGATGTGCCGGAACCGGCCGAGGCTCGCGCTCATCGTCAGTTGCGGAAGATGAAGTAGACCGCGCCGACCATGCACAGGCCGGCCCACACGAAGTCGAGCTTGAACGGCTGGTCCATGTAGAGCATCGCGAATGGAACGAACACCGCCAGCGTGATCACCTCCTGTGTGATCTTCAACTGCGCCAGCGAGATGCCGCCGGCAAAACCGATGCGGTTGCCCGGCACCTGCAACAGGTACTCGAACAGCGCGATCCCCCAGCTGATGAGCGCGGCCCAGTACCAGGGCTTGTCGGCGAGGTTCTTCAGGTGGCCGTACCAGGCGAAGGTCATGAAGACGTTCGACGCGGCGAGCAGCAAAACGGTCTGCAGCGAGACGGGGATGTTGTTCATCCGAGGAGTTTATCGACGCGCTGGCCGGCCACCGCACCGAGCAGCCCGGCCACCGCGCCGCGCCCCGGGATGACCAGCGCCGGCGCCAGCTCGGCCAGCGGCACGATCACGAACGCGCGCTCGTGCAGGCGCGGGTGCGGCAGGGTCAATGTCGGCGTGGCAAGACGCGCATCGCCGTGCAGCAGCAGATCGAGATCGAGCGTGCGCGGCGCGTTGCGATAGGGGCGCTCGCGGCCGTGTTCGCGCTCGATGCGCTGCAGTTCGACCAGCAGCGCCTGGGGTGCCAGGCGCGTCTCCAGCCGTGCCACCGCGTTCAGGTAGTCCGGCCCGGTCGAATCGACCGGTGCGCTGCGGTAGACCGACGACGCGGCCAGCAGCGAGGTGTCGGGCAATAGGCCCAGCGCCGCGAGTGCCGCGACCAGGGTTGCCCGGGCGTCACCGAGATTCGCGCCCAACCCGATCCAGGCCTGGGCGGAGACGTCAGTCGTCGATGGCGGCATAGACCAGCTGGCGGAACAGCTCACGCACCTCGTCGAACTGGCCCGGCGCCTGGGTCATCAGGATCGCAAACATCTGCTCTTGCGGGTCGACGAAGAACGCCGTGCCCGCCGATCCGCTCCAGCCATAGCTGCCGACGGAGCCCGGCTCGACGCCACCGCCCAGCCGCGTCTTGACCGCAAAGCCCAGCCCGAAGCCGTGGTCAGGCGGCAGCGCCTCGGCGGCGCGCGGGATCGTGAACACGTGATCGGTCGTCATCGCCTCCAGCGTCTTGCGGCCCAGCAGGCGCACGTCACCCAGAGTCCCGCCGCCGAGCAGCATCTGCAGGAAGCGCGCGTAGTCGGCAGTCGTCGACAGCAGCCCGCCGCCACCGTTCTGCAGCGAGGCAGGCGCGCGCACGTCGAACAGGGCCGAGGCGATGCCGGTATCAGGGTCGTGCGCGAAGGGCTCGGCGATGCGCGGGCCCAGCGCGAGCGGCAGGTCGAAGCCGGTCTCGCGCATCGCCAACGGCTCGAAGATCGCAGTGCTCAGGTGCGCACCGAGCGGCTGGCCAGTGGCGACCTCCAGCACGCGCCCGAGGACGTCGGTGGCACGGCTGTATTCCCACGTCGAGCCGGGCTCATACATCAACGGCAGCGCGGCCAACGCGTCGACCAATTCGGCGTTGGTGCGATCGCGCGAGTTGAGTCGCGCCGCGATGTAGCTGCGGCGCACAGGAGACGGCGCGTAGTACTCGTACGTGAACCCGGCGGTGTGGCGCAGCAGGTCGTGGATCGTCATCTGCCTGCGCGCGGGCACGAGGTCGAAACGCCCTTCCCGCTCGACGCCAACGCGGGCGTTCGTGAAGGTCGGCAGGTACAACCCGACCGGATCACTCAGCTGCAGCGCCCCCTGCTCGACCAGCATCATCGTCGCGACCGACACGATGGGCTTGGTCATCGAGTGGATGCGGAACACCGCGTCCTTGCCCATCGTGATGCCGCGCTGAGGATCCTGCTTGCCCAGCGCGACCGAGTAGCCGACCTCGCCGTGCCGCTGGATCATCGCGACGACACCCGGGAGGCGCCGGGCATCGATCAAGCGCTCGAACGCAGCCTTCAGGCGTGCGAGCGCAGTCGGGTTCAGGCCGGAGCTGCTCACGCGCGTCGCCTCGACAGCAAGGTTCAGAAGTCGTGGCTCGGATTCGACGGTGGCGCGGTATCGCTTGCCGCGTCACCACCGGCACCTGCCGGCTTGCGGCGCCGGCGGCGACGCTTGCGCACAGGATCGCCTTCGCCGGACACGGCGTCGGCGACCTCGGGCGCATCCTCTTCGGTGCCCGCTTCGGCGACCTTCGATGTGCTGCTGCGCACGCGCCTCACCGCACCGGTCGGCCGCACCCCATCGAGCAGCTTGCGCCGGCCTTCGTCGTCGGCGAGCGAGAAGTCCTCCCACCAGTTCGCGAGTTCGGCGTCGATCTCGCCGGCGTCGCCGCGCAGGCGCAGAAAGTCGAAGCCGGCACGGAAGCGCGGCTGCTCCAGCAGCGCCATCGTGCTGTTGCCCTGGCGGCGCTCGAAGCGAGGCTGCATCTGCCAGATCTCGCGCATGTCGGCGGCGAGCTTGCCGCGGCCGGAGATGTCGCCGATGCGCGCATCGAACACGCTGTCGATCGCCTGCTGCAGCGCCGGGAACGACGACTCGCCCTTGGCCTTGAGCTTCTGCCAGCCATCGAGCACGTCGTGCCACAGCATGCACGCGAGCATGAAGCTCGGGGCGACCGGCTTGCCTTCGTTGACACGGCGGTCGGTGTCGGCCAGCGCCAGCTGAACGAACTTTTCACGGCCGTCGTGGCGCTGCGATTCGTCGAGCGCGACATCGAGCACCGGGAACACCCCGCGGTGCATGCCCTGCTTGCGCAGCTCGGCGATGCTGGCCAGCGCATGGCCGGTCTGCAGCAGCTTGATCATCTCGTCGAAGGTGCGCGAAGCGGGCACGTTGTCGAGCAGCGCGGCCATCTCCTTGATCGGGGCGCGCGTCTTCGGCTCGATCTCGAAGCCGAGTTTGGCCGCGAAACGCACGACGCGGATGATGCGCACCGGATCCTCGCGGTAGCGCGCGGCCGGGTCGCCGATCATGCGCAGCAGCTTCTTCTTCACGTCCTTGATGCCGCCGTGGTAGTCGACCACGATCTCGCGCACCGGGTCGTAGTACATCGCGTTGATCGTGAAGTCGCGCCGCGCCGCGTCGTCGATCTGCGGGCCCCAGACGTTGTCGCGCAGCACGCGGCCCTCGGCATCGACCACATGACTCTTGCCGGCCAGCTCGCTCTTCGAGGTCTTCTCGTTGCCGCTGACCTGATCCGCCGCAGCGGATTCCACCATTGCGCGGAAGGTCGAGACCTCGATCACCTCGCTCAGGCCGCGATCCTGGCGGCCGCGGCCGAACACGACGTGGACGATCCGAAAGCGCCGGCCGATGATGAACGCGCGCCGGAAGCAGGCCTTGACCTGCTCGGGCGTGGCGTTGGTCGCCACGTCGAAATCCTTCGGCTTCAGCCCGACCAGCAGGTCGCGCACCGCGCCGCCGACGATGTAGGCCTCGTAGCCCGCATCCGCCAGCGTGCTCACGACCTTGACGGCACGTTCGTCCACCAGCTTGGGGTCGATGTGGTGCTCGCTCTTGGGCACCTCGACGCGTTTGCCGGCCGGCGCTGCGCCGTTGTCGATGGCCTCGGCCTTGGGCTTCTTGCCGAGCAGCTTGTCGATGAATTTCTTGATCATTCGCGAGGTCGTCAATCGAACAGTTTCAGGATGCGCCAGCCGCGTTCGTCGGCCAGCGCACGCAGGGCCGGCGTCGGGTTGGTCGCGACCGGCTCGGTGGCGCGTTCCAGCAAGGGCAGGTCGTTCACGGAGTCGCTGTAGACGCTGATGCGCTCGAAGTCGGCCCAGGTGGCCCCACGCACCTGCAGCCACTCGGTCACCCGGGTGACCTTGCCTTCGCGGTAGCTCGGCGTGCCCTCGATGCGGCCCGTGATGGTACCCCCGGCGCCGCGGGCGAGCCGGACGGCCAGCAGATCGGGGATGCCGAAGGCCCCTGCGATCGGCGTCGTGATGAAGTCGTTGGTCGCCGTCACGAGCGCGACCAGGTCGCCTCGGGCCTGGTGCGAGCGCACGAGTTCGAGAGCCGGCGCGCGCAGGACGGGGCCGACGACTTCGGTCATGAACTGCCGATGCGCCGCGTCGCATTCCGCCAGCGAGTGCGCGCGCAGCGGTTCGGTCGCGAACGCGATGTACTCGTGGATGTCGAGCTGACCGGCCTTGTACTGGGCGTAGAACGCGTCGTTGCGGCGCGCGAACTCGGGCCCGTCGACCCAGCCGATGCGGGTCATGAACTCGCCCCAGGCATGGTCAGAGTCAATCGGCAGCAGTGTGTCGTCGAGGTCGAACAAGCACAGGTTCTTCACACTGCGCCCTCCTCGGCCAGCATCTGCTTGAGCAGCGGCACCGTGATCGCCCGCTTGGTCGAGAGCGAGAACTCGTCGAGCCGGTCCAGCAGCGCCATCAGATGCTTCAGGTCGCGGGCGAAGCGCGTCAAGAGGTAGTCCATCACGTCGTCGGAGAAGAACAGCCCGCGCCGATCGGCTTCGCGGCGCAACGTGGCGCGGGTCTCGTATTCGCTCAGCGGCTGGATCGCGAACACATGGCCCCAGCCCAGGCGCGTACGCAGATCCTCGCGCAACGGGAGATCCACCGGTGGCACGCGGCCCGACGCGATCACCGGCACGCCGCGCGTCGCGGCATCGACGAACAGCGTGAACGCGGCGTGCTGCTGATCGGCGTCGAGCATGTCGCAGCCGTCGATCGCGATCAGCGACCAGGCGTCGTCGCTGGCCCAGGGTGCCGGGTCCGCGGCGCTGAACCAGCCGGCATGCGAGCCCTGGTCTTCGAAGCGATGCACGAGGGCCTGCATCAGGTGCGTCTTGCCGCTCCCGCTCACGCCCCACAGATAGACCGGCGCGGCCTGGGCGCTGAGGTTTTCGAGGTGCGCGATCGCGAGCGCGTTCGCGCCCGGAAGGAAGTTGTCGAACGCCGGCGCCGGCAAGGCCGCGATCGGCAATGGAATCTGTCTCATCGAAGCCCCTGGGCCGATGAATACATCGGCCGGCCCCCAAGGGACACGAAGAGGCCCCTTCGTGGCCCTTGGGCGAGCCTTGCTTGGGGCGGCCCGGCGCGGCAGCTCATCCCTGGAACAACTCGCTCGCGAGGTAGACCTCGCGCACACGCCGCACCGCCACGACCAGCACCGCGCTCACCGGCAACGCGATCAGCACGCCGACGAAGCCGAACAGGTGCCCGAACGCGAACAGCGCGAAGATCACCGTGAGCGGGCTCATGCCGATGCGCTCGCCGACCAGCCGCGGCGTGAGCACGAAGCTTTCGAGCAGCTGGCCGACGCCGAACACGACCGCGACGCCCACGACGCCGTGCCAGCCGGTGAACTGCAGCACGCCCGATATCAGCGCCAGCGTGAGACCCAGGCCGAAGCCGACATACGGAACGAACACCGCCAGGCCGGTGAACACGCCGACGGGCACCGCGAGGTCGAAGCCGAACAGCGCCAGCCCCAGGCTGTAGTAGATCGCCAGCACCACCATCACCGAGAGCTGGCCGCGCAGGTACTGGCCGAGCACGCTGTCGCACTCGTCGATGAAGCCGTGGACGCGGTCGCGCAGGCGCGGCGGGATCAGCACGGCGAGCCGATGCCGCAGGCTGTTCCAGTCCATCAACAGGTAGAACAGCACCATCGGCACGAGGAACGCGTTGCCGACGATCGCCAGCAGGATGCTGCCGCCGATGCGCGCGGAGCTGAGCGCGGTCGCGGTCCAGTCCTCGAGGTTGGCGTTCAGGTACTTGAGCACGAAGGCCTTGATGCTCGCGGTGTCCAGCGCCACGTCGATGCCGAAGCGCGAGAGCAACGGCGTCAGCGCCGTGTTCATGCGGTCGGCGAGCAGCGGAATCTGCTCGCGCAGCAACGGCAGCTGCTTCGACAGGATCGGCACGATCAGCAGCAGCACGGCCAATGCGATCACGATCGCAGACACCTCGACCACCGTCACCGCCAGGACCCGCGGCACGCGCCGCCGGGCCAGCCGTTCGACCAGCGGATGCAGCACGTAGGCCAGCACCGCGGCGACGATGAACGGTGTCAGCACCGGCCCGAGCAACCACACGGCCAGGGCGCCGAGCAGGCTGAAGGTGACCCAGGTGGCGGTTTGGCGTTGCGCAGGGGTGAACGTCATGGAGTCGGGTCGCGCGCGGGCGCCACCTCGTGAAGGGTGGCGAATTCTACGGGTGGGGGAGCGCGGCGAGCCGCTGCGCGACCTGCGCCCGGTCCGGCGCATCGGCCGCCTGCTCGAGGTAGAGCGCCAGATCGCGCGCGGCGGCATCGAACTGCCCGAGCTCGGCGAAGACCAGCCCGCGGTCACGGCGCTCGTCCCAGGCCTGCGGCAACAGCACCACCAGGCGCTCCATCACCGGCAGCAGGCGCGGCCAGTCCTGCGCGTTGCGGTGGATCTCCTTCAGGTTGCGCAACATGCGCGAGATGATCTCGCGCGGCGTGGCCGACTGCAGGAACAGGCCCATCGGCACGTCGAAATCACCCTGCAGCCCGCGGCTGCGCTTGTACGGTGCGAGCAGCTCATCGAGCTCCTCGCGCGAGAACGACTGGCCGGAGAACGGATCGATCACGACCTCGCCGTGCTGCTGCCCGGTGTTCATCCGTAGCTTCACCAGGAAGTGCCCGGGGAACGACACGCCGCGCGCCGTCAGGCCGATCTGCGTGGCGAGCTCCATATACAGGATCGCCAGCGTGATCGGGATGCCGCGCCGCGTCTCGAGCACCTGGTGCAGGTAGCTGTTGCGCGGGTCGTAGTAGTCGTTGACGTTGCCGGCGAAGCCGAGCTCCTGGAAGAAGAACCGGTTCAGCCAGCGCAGCCGTTGCACCGGTACCGCGTCGGCCGGGAAGCGTCGCTTGAGCCGCTCGACCATGGCATCGACCTCGGCCAGCACGGCCTGCGTGTCGAGCTGCGGGAAATCGTCGTGCGCGATCGCGGCAGCGGCTTCGACGAGTGACAGACTGGCGTCGTCGGCCACCAGCGTGGCGAAGTACTCGAGCGCCGTCGGCGTCTCAAATGTCAGCGGTCCGGGCATGGATCGCAGTTTATCCGCGTCGCATGAACTGCCCGAACTTCAGGCCGCTGAGCCGCAGCGAGCCAAAGTACAGCAGCGCCGAGCCACCCAGGCACAGCGCCGTCCAGCCGATGCGCTCCCATCGGTGGCCGCCCAGACCCAGCCAATCGATGCGGTGCTCGGCCCACCAGAGCAGCCCGCCGAGCAGCGCCGTGGCGCCGGCGACCCGCAGCGCGAACGCACCCCAGCCCGGCTCAGGCGTGTAGGCGCCCACGCGCCTCAGACCGATGAACAGCCAGAGCGCGTTGATCATCGCGCCGACACTGATCGACAGCGCCAGGCCCACATGCCCGAGCCACGGCACGAACGCCGCGTTCATCAGCTGCGTCAGCACCAGCACGACGATCGCGATCTTCACCGGCGTGCGCGTGTCCTGCCGCGCGTAGAAGCCCGGCGCGAGGATCTTCACGCCGACCAGCCCCATCAGGCCGACGCCGTAGCCCATCAGGGCGCTGGCCGACTGCCGCACCGCGAGCGCGTCGAACGCGCCGTGATGGAACAGGACCGAGATCAGCGCCGTCGGGAACACGAGCAGCGCGACCGAGCACGGGAGCGCGAGGAGTACAACGAGACGCAGACCCCAGTCGAGCAGGCCGGAGTACGCGGCGGCATCCCCGCGCCCATTGGCGGCCGAGAGCTGCGGGATCAGCACGACGCCGAGCGCGACGCCCAGCAGCCCGGTCGGGAGCTCCATCAGGCGCGATGCGTAGTCCAGCCACGACACCGCGCCGACACCCTGATGCGTGGCGATCTGCGTGTTGATCAGGATCGACACCTGAGCGACCGAGACGCCGACCAGCGCCGGCGCCATCTGCCGCATCACACGGGCGACGCCCGGGTGCGTCCACGCCCGACGGATCTTGCCGGGCAACAGGCCGACGTGAGGCATCACGCCGATGCGCCGCAGGGCCGGAACCTGGATCGCCAGCTGTACGACGCCGCCGACCATCACGCCCACCGCCTGCGCGTAGATCGGGTGGATGCCCCAGCGCTGGAACTGCGGCCCCAGCCACAGCGCCGCGGCGATCGACGCGAGGTTCAGCAGCACCGGCGTGGCGGCCGGAACGACAAAGCGCTTCCAGGTGTTCAGGATGCCGGCCGCCAGCGACACCATCGAGACCAGCCCGATGTAGGGGAACATGATGCGCGTCATCACGACCGCACCATCGAACTCCTTCAGGCCCGACGCCATCAGGAACACCATCACCGGCGCAGCCACCACACCCACGAGGCAAGTCAGCGTCAGCGCCCAGAACAGGATCGTCGCGACCGCGTCGACCAGTGCGCCGGTCACGGCTTCGCCGTCGCGGGCGAGCGTATCGCCGAGGATCGGAACGAAGGCCTGCTGGAACGCACCTTCACCGAACAGGCGGCGCAAGAAATTCGGGATGCGGAACGCGACATTGAACGCGTCCATCCAGGCGCCGGCGCCGAATGCACTGGCGAGGACCACATCGCGGGCCAGGCCGGAGATGCGCGAGACCAGCGTAAGCAGCGAGATGGTGGAGGCGGCCCGCAGCAGGTTCATTGCGGCCGGATTATAGGTAGCGCCTGCTCACGCCCGGAGCGGCGCATTGCGGGCCTGCGGCGTCAAATGCTATACTCGCGGTCTTTGCCCCACCCAACAAGCTACACCCTAGCTACAGCAAAACATGGCCACCTCGTCCAAAGCCAAGAAGAAAACAGTTCGCATCGCTTCAGGTCTGAAGCGCGTGCGGCAAGACGTGAAGCTCAACGCCGCCAACACCGCGCTGCGTTCGAAGTTCCGTACCGTGATCAAGAACGTGCAGAAGGCCGTCGTCGCTGGCGACAAGGCCAAGGCTGCCGATCTGTTCAAGACCGCCCAGGCCGTGATCGACTCGGTTGCCGACAAGGGCCTGTTCCACAAGAACAAGGCCGCTCGCCACAAGAGCCGCCTGTCGGCCAAGGTCAAGGCGCTCGCCGTCGCAGCCTGATCGGGTCGGGGCAAGAAAAGCAAAGGGCTCGCACTGCGAGCCCTTTCTCTTTGGTGACTGGCCTTTCGGTGCTCAGGATTTCGGCGGCGCCTCGGGCACGAGGCAGGCCTCGGTCATCTGCAGGTGGTTGTCGCGGGCAAAGTTCATCACGAAGTCCCAGGCCATCGGCTCGACCCCCTTGAGCGCCTCGTTGACGATCACGCACTTGATGCCGTTCACCGTGCGCGGCACACACAGCGGCGAGTAGCCGATGAAGGCGCCGATGCCCCCGCGCACGCCATCGGGCCGGAAGCACGACATCGCGCCCGCCAGACGCTCGGCCCAGTCGCTGGGGCGGAAGGTATGCCCGTCCAGGGTCACGCCCTGGATGAAGAACTCGCGCGGTTTGGGGGTTTTCATCGGTTCGGTTCGGCCCGCAGCGGGCCAGGCAGGACGCTCGGTCCACAGCGGTCGCCGTTCGGCAGGCCGCATTGTGCCGTGAATGTGTTGCAGTGCAGCATGATCAATGCCCGAGACGGAGGCTTGCATGCCGTGTTCATCGGCATTTCACGGTCGGCACTTAGAATTCGCTTCGATCTTCCTGCACGGAGTGCCCCGATGAACGCCCCCGAAAAGCTGCCGCCGCCCTCGCCCGAACCGCATGTGATGCACACCTACGGCCGCGTGCCGGTGGCGCTGTCGCATGGCCGAGGCTGCTGGCTCTGGGACACCGACGGCAAGAAGTACCTCGACGGGCTGGGCGGCATCGCCGTCAACACGCTGGGCCATGCGCACCCCAAGCTGGTGCCCGCGCTGACTGACCAGATCGGCAAGATCATCCACAGCTCGAACTACTACCTCGTGCCACTGCAGGAGAAGCTCGCCGCCAAGCTGTGCGAGCTGTCGGGCCTGACCAACGTGTTCTTCTGCAGCACCGGCCTGGAAGCCAACGAGGCCGCGCTGAAGATCGCGCGCAAGTACGGTCATGACAAGGGCATCGATCGCCCCGAGATCGTCGTCTACGAAGCCGCGTTCCATGGCCGCTCGATCGCAACGCTGTCGGCCACCGGCAACCCCAAGGTGCAGGCCGGCTTCGGGCCGCTGGTCGAGGGCTTCGTGCGCGTGCCGTTGAACGATGCTGCCGCGATCCAGCAGATCGCGGCGACGAACAAGAACGTCGTCGCCGTGTTCCTCGAAGTCATCCAGGGCGAAGGTGGCATCCGCCCCGCGACGATCGAGTACTTGCGCGAAGTGCGCCGCATCTGCGACGCCAACGCCTGGCTGCTGATGCTCGATGAAGTGCAGTGCGGCATGGGCCGCACCGGCAAGTGGTTCGCGCACCAGTGGGCCGGCATCCAACCCGATGTGATGCCGCTGGCCAAGGGCCTGGGCTCCGGCGTGCCGGTCGGCGCCATCGTGTGCGGCCCGAAGGCGGCGAACGTGTTCGGCCCGGGCAACCACGGCACGACGTTCGGCGGCAACCCGCTCGCGATGCGCGCCGGCGTCGAGACGATCCGCATCATGGAAGAAGACGGCCTGCTCGCGAACGCCGCCACCGTCGGCGCGGCGCTGAAGGCCGGGCTCGAGCGCGAGCTCGCCGGTGTCAAGGGCGTGAGCGAGATCCGCGGTCAGGGCCTGATGCTGGGCATCGAACTCGATCGCCCCTGCGGCGTGATCCTGATGCGCGCGGCCGAGGCCGGCCTGATGCTGAGTGTCACCGCCGACAAGGTGATCCGCCTCGTGCCGCCACTGATCCTGAGCGCCGACGAAGCGGCGCAGATCGTCGCGATCCTGTGCCCGCTGATCAAGACGTTTCTCTCCGAGCCGACATGAAGCCCGGCATGAGCCTGATCAAGCACTACCTGCAGTTCAAGGATTTCCGCGCCGAGGAGTACGCCTACCTCTTCGAGCGCGCCGCGACGATCAAGAAGCGCTTCAAGAACTACGAGAAGTACACGCCGCTGGTCGACCGCACGCTGGCGATGATCTTCGAGAAGGCCAGCACGCGCACGCGCGTGAGCTTCGAGGCCGGCATGTACCAGATGGGCGGCTCGGTCGTGAACCTGACCACCGGCGACAGCCAGTTGGGCCGTGCCGAGCCCATCGAAGACAGCGCGCGCGTGATCAGCCGCATGGTCGACATCGTGATGATCCGCACCTACGCGCAGACCAAGCTCGACGCGTTCGCCGCGAACTCGCGCGTACCGGTGATCAACGGCCTCACGAACGAGTACCACCCGTGCCAGATCCTGGCCGACATCTTCACCTGGATCGAGCACCGCGGGTCGATTCAGGGCAAGGTCGTCGCGTGGGTCGGCGACGGCAACAACATGGCCAACACCTGGCTGCAGGCGGCCGACATCCTCGGCTTCACGCTGCACGTCAGCACGCCGACCGGCTACGAGATCGATCCGAAGATGGCCGGCGTGACCAACGCGACCTGCGTGAAGGTCTTCAAGAACCCGCTCGACGCCTGCCGCGGCGCGCACCTCGTCACCACCGACGTGTGGACCAGCATGGGCTATGAGGCCGAGAACGCCGTGCGCATGCAGGCCTTCGCCGACTGGTGCGTCGATCGCGAGATGATGGCCGCCGCGCAACCCGACGCGCTCTTCATGCACTGCCTGCCAGCCCATCGCGGCGAAGAGGTCGACGCCGACGTGATCGACGGCCCGCAGTCCGTCGTCTGGGACGAGGCCGAGAACCGCATGCATGTGCAGAAGGCCTTGATGGAATACCTGGTGCTCGGCCGCATCGGCTGAGCCCGCCGCGATGAAGCTCGCACTGCTGGCGGATCTGCACGCCAATCGCGAGGCCGTCTCTGCGGTGCTCGCGCATGCGCAGGAGCGCGGTGTCGAACGCCACGCGTTCCTCGGCGACTTCGTGGGCTATGGCGCCGACCCGGGCTGGGTCGTCGACCTCATCCGCGCACAGATGGCGCAAGGCGCACTCGCCGTGATGGGCAACCACGACGCCGCGGTCGTGCGCGGCCCGCTGCCGAGCATGGTGCCCGACGCGCGCCATGTCGTGGGCTGGACGCGCGACCAGCTCAATGCCGAGCAGCTTGCATTCCTCGACGGCCTGCCGATGTCGGTGACCGAGGGCGACACGCTGTTCGTGCACGCCAACGCCTGGGCGCCCGCCGAATGGGACTACATCGTTTCGCGCGGCGACGCCGTGCGCAGCATGCACGCGACGAGCTGCCGCTTCACCTTCTGCGGCCACACGCACGTCCCGGCGCTCTATCACCTGACGTCGACCGGCAAGTCCGGCGACTTTGCGCCGGCGCACGGCGTCACGATCCCCTTGTCGCCGTTGCGCCGCTGGCTCGGCATCCCCGGCTCGACCGGCCAGCCGCGTGACGGCAACCCGGCCGCCTGCTACGCGATCTTCGACACGACGGCACAGGCGATCACCTTCTACCGCATCCCCTACGACCACCACAGCGCCGCCGCCAAGGTGCTCGCCGCGGGGCTGCCGGCGCAGCTCGCGGAGCGCCTGACCGATGGCGACTGAAGGCCCGATCCAGCCCGGCTCGCTTGAGGCCGGCCAGGTCGTCGACGGCTTCCGGCTCGACGAACGCACCCACCAGGGCGGCATGGCCACGCTGTGGCGCGTGACGCGCGTCGAGCCGGCGCCGCTGGGCGAACCCGAGCTGCCACTGATCATGAAGGTGCCTCGCATCAAGGGCGGCGACGACCCGACCACGATCGTCGGCTTCGAGGTCGAGCAGATGATCATGCCGGCGCTCAGCGGCCCGCACGTGCCGCGCTTCGTCGCCAAGGGCGACTTCACCCACCTGCCCTACATCGTGATGGAGCGCATCGCAGGAAGCTCGCTGCGCGAACGCTTCGACGCCGCACCGCTGCCTGTCGACGAGGTCGCGCGCATCGGCGCCAAGGTCGCCAACGCGCTGCACGACCTGCACCGCCAGCATGTCGTCCACCTGGACGTCAAACCCAGCAACATCATGTTCCGCCCCGAGATCGACGGGCGCGGCGGCGAGGCGGTGTTGATCGACTTCGGCCTGTCGCGCCACGACCAGTTGCCCGACCTGCTCGACGAGGAGTTCGAGCTGCCGATGGGCACTGCGCCCTACATGTCGCCCGAGCAGGTGCAGTTCAGCCGCAGCGACCCGCGCAGCGACCTGTTCTCGCTCGGTGTGCTGCTCTACCACCTGACGACC
>JBDTVC010000064.1:0-20599 GCA_040007475.1 Burkholderiales bacterium | reverse complement strand
CGCTGGCTGCCGTCGGCCAGCGTGTAGATGCCGGATTCGCCGTCCTTGTCGTCGAACTCGTCCTCGATCTCGCCGACGATCTCTTCCAGCACGTCCTCGATCGTGATGAGGCCGGCGGTGTTGCCGAACTCGTCGATCACGATCGCCAGGTGGTTGCGGTTCGAGCGGAAGTCGCGCAGCAGCTCGTTCAGCCCCTTCGATTCGGGCACGAACACCGCCGGGCGCAGCAGCGTGCGCAGGTTCAGGTCGGGCGAGCGCTGCAGCTTCAGCAGATCCTTGGCCATCAGGATGCCGATGACGTTCTCGCGCTTGCCCTCGTAGACCGGAAAGCGGGAGTGGCCGGTGTCGATCACGAGGTGCAGCAATTCGTCGTAGTCGGCCTCGATGTCGAGCAGATCCATGCGGGCGGTGTTGACCATGACGTCGCCGGCCGTCATGTCGGCCATGCGGATCACGCCCTCGAGCATCATGCGCGACTCGGGCGCGATCAGCGATTTGTGCTCGGCGTCGGCCAGCGATTCGATCAGCTGGTCACGCGAATCCGGCCCTGGTGCGATCAGCTCGATGAGCTTCTGGAACAGCGAGCGCCGCGCGGCCGGGGCGGCGGCGTGCTTGTCACCCCCTCGAAAGGGGCGACTAGGGTGCGGGTCGGACATCGCGCGGCAGGCGGGGAGTGTTGAACGCGACTAGCTTAACCGAAGCCCCACCCCCCGACAGGGCGCGGGCCGGCGCGCCCCGGGGTCACCTCAGCCCAGGTTGCCCTGGCAGAGGTATTTCATGTGCTGATAGTCGTCCAGGCCGTGGCGGGAGCCCTCGCGGCCGTAGCCGGACTCCTTCACCCCGCCGAACGGGGCCGACTCGGCCGCCAGCGCGCCTTCGTTGATGCCGACGATGCCGGATTCGAGCGCATCGGCGACGCGCCAGACGCGCGCGATGTCGGTCGAGTAGAAGTACGCCGCCAGGCCGAACGGCGTGTCGTTGGCGGCCGTGATCACCTCGGCCTCGGTCTCGAAGCGCGTGACGGCGGCCACCGGGCCGAAGGTCTCCTCGATCGAGCAGGCCATCAACGCGTCGGCATCGACCAGCACCGTCGGCGCGTAGTAGTTCGGGCCGTCGCAGCGCGCCGAGCGCAGCCGGTCGCCGCCGACGATGACGCGCGCGCCGCGCGCCACCGCGTCCTGCACGTGGCGCTCGATCTTGTCGACCGCACGTGCGTTGATCATCGGGCCGACCTGCGAGTCGGGCTCGGTCGCCGGGCCGACCTTCAGCGCGCCGACGCGCGCGGCGAGCTTGCCGACGAAGCGGTCGTGCACGCCGCTTTGCACGAACACGCGGTTCGGGCAGACGCAGGTCTGGCCGCCGTTGCGGAACTTCGCGGCCATCAGCCCTTCGACCGCGGCGTCGAGGTCGGCGTCGTCGAACACGATGAAGGGCGCGTTGCCGCCGAGTTCGAGCGAGAGCTTCTTCAGCGTGCCGGCCGACTCGCGCGCCAGGTGCTTGCCGACCGGCGTCGAGCCGGTGAAGGTGATCTTGCGCACGCGCGGGTCGGCGAGCCACACGTCGACGACCTCGGGCGTGCGCTCGCGCGACGCGGTCACGATGTTCAGCACGCCGGGCGGGAGTCCAGCCTCCTCGGCCAGGTGCACCAATGCCAGCGAGGTCAGCGGCGTGTCCTCCGCCGGCTTGGCGACGACGGTGCAACCGGCCGCCAGCGCCGGCGCGATCTTGCGCGCGATCATCGCGGCGGGGAAGTTCCACGGCGTGATCGCCGCGACCACGCCGACCGGCTCCTTCACGGCCATCATGCGGCGCCCGCGCACCGGCGGCGCGATGACGTCGCCGCAGATGCGGGTGGCTTCTTCGGCGAACCATTCGACGTAGCTCGCCGCGTAGAGCACCTCGCCTTTGCCTTCGGCCAAGGGCTTGCCCTGCTCGCGCGAGATCAGGCGGCCCAGGTCTTCCTGGTGCTCGACGATCAGCGCGTGCCAGCGCTTGAGCACCTGCGCACGCGCCTTGACCGGCGTCGCGCGCCAGGCCGGGAACGCAGCGTGGGCGGCGGCTACCGCGGCCTGCGCGTCGGCGGCGCCGCTGTCGGGCACCTGCGCGAACACCGTGGCGGTGGCCGGGTCGGAGACATCGAGCCAACGGCCATCGACAGCATCGCACCAGCGTGCATCGATGAAGTTCTGCTGGCGTTGCAGCGCGGGACGGGTCAGGGTCAGGGGCATCGCGGAATCGTCTTTCGTGGGATCAGGCGGCAGCGACGCGTTGCGCGATCGCGGTGCCGAGTTCGGTGGTGGAGGCCTTGCCGCCGAGGTCGCTGGTGCGTGGGCCTTCGATCAGCACCTGTTCGATCGCGCGCACGATCGCGTCGTGCGCGGCGCGGCCGGCGCCCGTGCCGTGGGTCAGGAAATCGAGCATCAGCGCACCCGACCAGATCATCGCGATCGGGTTGGCGATGTTCTTGCCGGCGATGTCGGGCGCCGAGCCGTGCACCGGCTCGAACAGCGACGGGAACTTCCGCTCCGGGTTCAGGCTGGCCGACGGCGCGAGGCCGATCGTGCCGGTCGTGGCCGGGCCGAGGTCGGACAGGATGTCGCCGAACAGGTTGCTCGCGACGACCACGTCGAAGCGGTCGGGCTGCAGCACGAAGCGCGCACTGAGGATGTCGATGTGCTGCTTGTCGGTCTTGACGTCGGGATAGTCCTTCGCGATCACGTCGGCGCGCGAATCCCACCACGGCATGCTGATCGCGATGCCGTTGGACTTGGTCGCCACCGTCACGTGCTTGCGCGCGCGGCTCCGCGCGAGCTCGAACGCGTACTTCAGCACCCGGTCGGTACCGTGGCGCGAGAACACCGCCTCCTGGATCACGATCTCGCGCTCGGTGCCGGCGTACATCACACCGCCGAGCGCCGTGTATTCGCCTTCGGTGTTCTCGCGCACGACCAGGTAGTCGATGTCGCCGGCCTTGCGGTTCGCAAGCGGGCACGGCACGCCTTCGAACAGGCGCACCGGGCGCAGGTTGATGTACTGGTCGAACTCGCGGCGGAACTTGATCAGCGAGCCCCACAGCGAGATGTGGTCGGGCACGGTCGCGGGCCAGCCGACGGCGCCGAAGTAGACCGCGTCCATGGTCTCGAGCCGCGCCTTCCAGTCGTCCGGCATCATCTGGCCGTGCGCCGCGTAGTAGTCGCAACTCGCCCATTCGATGGGGGTGAACTGCAGCGCGATGTCGAATCGCCTGGCCGCGGCTTCGAGCACGCGCAGGCCCTCGGGGATCACTTCCTTGCCGATGCCGTCGCCAGGGATCACGGCGATCTTGTAGGTTTGCGTCATGGGGTTGTCTCCAGATGGATTCGGGTCAGGCGGCCAGCGCCTTCGCGTCGGCCGGCACGTCGTCGAGCCAACCGCGCCGCAGCTCGGGCACCGAGCGCGCCAGCAACTCATAGTAGGGGTGGTGCGGGCCGCGCTCGAAGTCGGCGCGCGCCACTTGCGCGAGCTTGCGGCCGTGCTGCATCACGACGATCTCGTCGCACACCGAACGCACCGTGTGCAGGTCGTGGCTGATGAACAGGTAGGACACGCCGAGCTCGCGGCGCAGGTCGGCCATCAGGTCGAGCACCGCGGCGCCGACCACCGTGTCGAGCGCCGAGGTGACCTCGTCGCACAGGATCAGATCCGGCTCGGCGGCGAGTGCGCGCGCCAGGTTCACGCGCTGCTTCTGCCCGCCCGACAGGCCGCCGGGCAGGCGCTGCGCGAGCGTGGCCGGCAATTGCACCAGGTCGAGCAGCTGCGCGATGCGCGCCTGCAGCGCCGCGCCGCGCAGGCCTTTGTAGAACTGCAGCGGTCGCGCCAGGATGCGCTCGATCGTGTGCGACGGGTTCAGCGCCGTGTCGGCCATCTGGAACACGATCTGGATGCGGCGCAGGTCTTCCTTCGGGCGATCCGCCAGCGTCGCGCCGAGCTGGCGCCCGTCGAACAAGATGTTGCCCTGGGCCGGCGCGATCAGGCCCGCGACCGCGCGCGCCAGCGTGGTCTTGCCCGAACCCGATTCGCCGATCACGCCGATCGCCTGGCCGCGGTAGAGCTTGAGGTCGATGTCCTGCAGGATCAGCGTCGCGGGCTGGCCGTTCTTGTCCTTGGGGCCGTAGCCGGCCGCGAGGCCCGTGATCGCGAGCAGCGGGCGCGCGTCGGCCGCGCTGGAGGCCTGACCGGCATCGCGCGTCTTCGGCTGTGCGGCCGCGAGCAGGCTCTTCGTGTAGTCGTTGACCGGCGCCTCGATGATCTGCTCGGTGGCGCCGATCTCGCGCATCGCGCCGTCGCGCAGCACGAGGATGTGGTCGGCCATCTGCGCCACCACGGCGAGGTCGTGGCTCACGTAGACCGCGGTCGTGCGGCGCTCGCGCACCACACGGCGGAACGCGCGCAGCACCTCGATCTGCGTCGTCACGTCGAGCGCAGTGGTCGGCTCGTCGAGGATCACGAGCTCAGGGTCGGTGATCAGCGCCATCGCCGCCATCAGCCGTTGCAGCTGGCCGCCCGAGACCTGGTGCGGGTAGCGCGCACCGATGGTGTCGGGATCGGGCAGCGCGAGTTCGCGGAACAGCGCCACGGCCTTGGCCTCGGCCTCGGCGCGCGTCATCAGGCCGTGGATGCGCGCCGGCTCGACGACCTGGTCCATGATGGTCCGCGACGGGTTGAACGACGCCGCCGCGCTCTGCGCGATGTAGGCCACCGTGCGGCCGCGCAGCGCACGCTGCTCGGCGGGCGACAGCGCGAGCACGTCGATGTCGCCGATGCGGATGCTGCCGCCCGAGATCCGGCAGCCCATGCGCGCATGGCCCATCAGCGCGAGCGCAGTCGTGGTCTTGCCCGAGCCCGACTCCCCGATCAGCGCCAGCACCTCGCCGGGTTCGATGCGGAAGTTCAGGTCCTTGACGATGGCCATGTCGCCGAAGCGCGTGGCCGCGACGATATTCAAGCCGCTGACGGTGACGACGGCACCCATCAGTTTGCTCCGCGAGCCGAACGGCCCGGCAGGTTGTCGATCAGCAGGTTGACCGCGATCGTCAGGCTCGCGATCGACAGCGCCGGCATGATGATCGCGGCGCTCCCCATCGGCAGCGCGCCGATGTTCTCTCGTACCAGCGAGCCCCAGTCGGCGGCCGGCGGCTGCACGCCCAAGCCCAGAAAGCTCAGCGACGCCAGCAGCAGCACAACGTAGACGAAGCGCAGGCCCAGATCGGCCAGCATCGGCCCGATGATGTTGGGCAGGATCTCGTGCAGCATGATGTACAGGCGGCCTTCACCGCGGGTGCGCGCCACGGTGACGTAGTCCATCGCGTCGATGTTGACGGCGAGCGAGCGTGCGATCCGATAGGCGCCGGGCAGGTAGATGATGCCGGCGGTCAGGATCAGCGTCGGCATCGACGAGCCGAACGCAGCCACCATGATCAGCGCGAACATCTTGCCGGGCACCGAGGTCAGTGTGTCCACCGCGCGGCTCATCACCGCGTCGAGCCAGCGGCCGCTGGATGCCGCGAGCAGCGCCAACAGCGTGCCCGACCCGCTCGCGAGCAGCGTTGCCGACAAGGCCACGCCCACGGTGTAGCGGGCGCCCTGAACGACGCGGGCGAACATGTCGCGGCCGAGGAAGTCGGTGCCGAACCAGTGCGCGGCGCTGACTGGCGCGAACACCGCGGCTTCGCCCATGCTGCTGCCGGTGTCGGCCATCAGGCTCGGGCCGACCACGGCGGCGAGCAACCAGAACAGCAGCACCGCGAGGCTGGCCAGCCCCAAGGTGTTGAAAGCGCGCCGGGGGCGTCGGGGTTTCACGGGCAGTGCGATCGTGGAGTTGATCATCGGGGGTCCTTTTACCGATAGCGCAGCCGCGGGTTGGCGACGATGCTGATGATGTCGGCCAGCGTGACGAGCGCGAGGTAGGCGGCGCAGAACAGCATCGCGCAGGTCTGCACCAGTGGCATGTCGCGCTGAGCCACGCCGTCGACCATCAGGCTGGCGACGCCGGGGTAGTTGAAGATGGTCTCGACGATGATCACGCCGCCGAGCAGGTACGACAGCGTCATCGCCACCGCGTTCGCGATCGGCCCGACGGCGTTCGGCAGCGCGTGCGCGAGCACCATGCGCATCGGCGTCGCGCCCTTGAGCAGCACCATCTCGATGTAGGGCGCCTTGAGCTGGTCGATGACCGCCGCGCGCGTCATGCGCATCATCTGCGCGACCATCACGCAGCACAGCGTCATCACCGGCATCGCGAACGAGCGCAACATCTTCATCGGTGAATCGAAGCTGACGCTGTACGACAGCGCCGGCAGCCAGTGCAGTTGCACCGCGAACACCAGCACCGCCAGCGTCGCGACCAGGAATTCGGGCACCGAGACCACGGCGACCGCCCCGCCGCTGACGACGCGATCGAACACCGAACCCCGGTACATCGCCGCAGCGATGCCCAGCACCAATGCCAGCGGGACCGCGACGACGATGGTGATGGCCGCAAGCAAAAGCGAATTGGGCAGGCGGCTCGCGAGCATGTCGGCGACGGGCGTGTGCGTGACGATCGAGTCGCCGGGTTGTCCGCTCAGCAGGCCCGAGAGCCAGCGCCAGTAGCGCACCGGGGCGGGCACGTCCAGGCCCATCTGGTGGCGCAGCGCCGCCAGCGTTTCGGGCGTGGCCTCCTGCCCGAGTTGCGCCTGCGCCGCATCGCCCGGCAGCACCGCGGTGATCGCGAACACCAGTGCGGAGAGCACAAGCAGCGACACCACCGCGAGCGCCACGCGCTGCAGCGTCAGCCTGAGGATGAGCAGGTTCATCGCGGTCGGCGTCTCGCGAGGTCAGCGCTCACGCGTCCAGCCACACGTGCTCGGCGAACGAGTAGCCCATCAGCCCGCCGAGCGGGATCGGGGACAGGCCCTTGAGCTTCGTGCTGTGCCCGTCCAGGCTCGCCAGGAACAGCGGGATGCTGGTGCCGGCCTGTTCGTGGATCATCACCTGCATGTCGGCGTACTGCTGCTTGCGCTTGGCGCCATCGGTCTCGGCGCGCGAGGTGATGAGCAGCTGGTCGAACTTCTCGCTCTTGAAGCGCGATTCGTTCCAGGCCGCGTCCGATTTGTAGAACAGCGTCAGCAGCGTGTCGGCGCTTGGGCGCGGGTTGACGTTGCCGAAGCCGACGGGGCTGTTGAGCCAGTGGTTGGCCCAGTAGCCGTCGGCCGGCATGCGCTTCACGTCGAGGTTCAGCCCGATCTTCTGCGCTGACTGCTGCATCACCAGCGCCATCTCGACCGAGTACAGCGCTGCCGGCGACGCGATGACCGGCACCGCGGCTTCGCCCACACCCGACTTCTTCAGGTGGAACTTGGCCTTGTCGAGGTCGAACGCGCGCTGCGGCAGGCCGGCGAAGTGGAAGCGGTTGGTCGGGTCGATCGGCTGGTCGTTGCCGAGCACCGCGTGGCCGAGTGCGACCGACTTGCGCATCTGTTCGCGGTCCATCAGGTACTTCATCGCGAGGATGAAGTCGGGGTTCGCGCCCGGGCCCTGGTCCTTGCGCATGATCAGGTCGGAGTACTGGCCCGACTGGGTGCTGAACACCGCGAAGCCGGGCGCACCCTTGATGCGGTCGACCGAACGCGGGTTCACCGAGGCGACGAGGTCGAGGTCGCCCGACAGCAGCGCGTTGACGCGCGCGCCCTCGTCGCCGATGCCGACGAACTCGATCTCGTCGAGGTAGGGCTTGCCCGGCTTCCAGTAGGCCTCGTTGCGCACCGCGATCGAACGCACGCCGGGCTTGAACTCCTTGAGCTTGTACGGGCCGGTGCCGATGCCGGTGCTGAAGTCGGTGGTGCCGTCCTTCACGATCGCGAAATGGAAGGTGCCCAGGATCACCGGCAGGTCGGCGTTCGGGGCGCTCAAGGTGACGGTGACTTCGTTGGCGCCGCTGGCCTTCACCGTGTCGATCTGGTCGGCCAGCGCCTTGGCCTTGGAGGCGGTGGCCGCGTCCTTGTGGCGCATCACCGAGAACACCACGTCGGCCGGCGTCAGCGCCTTGCCGTCGTGGAACTTCGCGTCCTTGCGCAGCTTGAAGATCCAGGTCTTCGCGTCCTTGGTGTCGAACGATTCGGCGAGCGCCGGCTGCGGCGTCAGGCTGCCGTCGAGCGAGGTCAGTCCGTTGTAGAGCATCGTGCCGCGACAGTAGTCGGTCTGGTTCGACATCTTCGACGGATCGAGCGTGTCGGTGATCGCCGCGGTGGCGCCGGCCACGCGGATGCGGCCGCCGCGACGCGGCGTCTGCGCATGCGCCGACAGCGCGAGCGTCGACAGCCCGCCCGCCACCGTCGCCTGCATGCCGCCGGCCAGCAGCATGGTCAGCACGTCGCGCCGGCTCGCGCCGCGCTTGAGCGCGTCCATCACGCGGAGGCTGTCGTTCGGGCCGACGAGGTCTTGGAGTTTGGTGCGCTCGTTCATGACGGATTCCTGTGCTGTGGTGGGATCGAGAGGGAGAACAATCGCGGGCTCACGCCACCATGTCCTTGACACGGTAGTAGAGACCGACGGCGGGGAGAAACCAAGGGGGGCCGAGGTGGCCGGGGATCGCCGGCCAGGCGCGATCGCGCCAAGGGTTGGCGGCGGCATTGCCGGCCATCACCTCGGCCATGCGCTGGCCCATGTGGACCGACATCTGCGTGCCGTGGCCGCTGTAGCCCATCGAGTAGTACAGCCCGTCGCGCTCGCCGGCGTGCGGCAGGCGGTCCTGCGTCATGTCGACGAGGCCGCCCCAGCAGTAGTCGATCTTCGCGTCGGTCAGTTGCGGGAAGGTCTGGTCCAGCCCGCGTTTCAGGATCGCGCCGCTCTTCTGGTCGGAGGTCGGGCTCGACACCGCGAAACGCGCGCGCCCGCCGAACACCAGCCGGTGGTCGGCCGTGAGCCGGAAGTAGTGGTGGATGTTCGCCACCGTCACGCAGGTGCGGCGCACCGCGAGAACCGCCTTCGCGCGCTCTGCGCCCAGCGGCTCGGTGACGATGATGAAGCTGCCGATGCCGACGATGCGCCGGCGCAGCCAGCCGAAGCTGCGGTAGCCACCGTGCTGCGAAGCGCCGGTGGCGAGCAACACCTGCCTGGCTTTCACCGTGCCGCGCGCGGTGTGCACGAGGTGCGCGTGCGTGTCGCCCTGGCGCTCCAGCCGCAGCGCGGCGGTGTTCAGGTGGATCTGCGCGCCGGCCCGCTCGGCGGCGGCGGCCAGCCCGTGCGCGAAGCGGCCCATGTGCATCTGCGCGCTCTTCATCTGCAGCAGGCCACCTTTGAACCGCTCACTGCCGACCTCGTCGCGCACGCGAGTCGCATCGATCAGCTCGACATCGGGGTCGACCTCGCGCCGCATGCGCTCGGCGCTGCGTGCCAGCGCCTCGTAGTGCGCCGGCTTGGTCGCGAGCTTGAGCTTGCCGTGGCGTTCGAAGTCGCAGTCGATCTGCTCGTCGCGGACCAGGCCGGCCACGGTGTCGACCGCCGCGTCGAACGCGTGGTACCAGGCGCGCGCCTGCGCCACTCCGTACTGTTCGGCGGCCGTGCCGTAGTCGACCGCGAGCCCGTTGTTCACGTGCCCGCCGTTGCGACACGAGGCCTCGGCCGCGATGCGGTCGCCGGCCTCGAGCAACACGACGCTCGCGCCGCGCCGCGCCATCGCGAGCGCGGCCGACAGGCCGGTGAAGCCGGCGCCGACGATGACGACATCGGCACTCGCAGGCAGATCCGCCGGCGCCGGTGCGAACACCGGGGCCGAGTCGGTCCAGTACGAGTCGAGTTTCATCGGCGCCGTTCGAAGAGGTTCAGAGACCGACGACGCCGGCCAGCCCGCCGATGTCGGCGATCTCGGTGTAGCCGTAGGCGTCGCAGCCCGGGCCGTGGCCGCGGTTCACGAAAACCTTGTGCTTGATGCCGAGGTCGTCGGCAGACATCAGGTCGTAGCGCAGACTCGACGACACGTGCAGCATGTCCTCCGGGTTCGCGTTCAGCGAGTCGAGCATGTACTCGAAGGCCTGCAGCCGCGGCTTGTAGGCCTGCGCCTGCTGAGCGGTGTAGATGCGGTGGAACGGCGCGCCGAGCATCGCGACGTTCTTCTGGATCTGATCATCCGACGCATTCGACAGGATCACCAGCGGGATCTCCTTCGCCACGCGCGCCAGCCCTGCCGGCACGTCGGCGTGCGGGCCCCAGGTCGGCACCGCGTCGTAGTAGAGCTGCGCTTCATGGTCGAAGTACTGCACGCCCCACTTCTTGCAGGTGCGACGCACCGCGTTCTTCAGCACGTCCACATAGGGCTTCCAGGCGCCCAGCACCTCGTCGAAGCGGTAGGCCGAGAAGTCGGCGATGAAGGCGTCCATGCGGTCGGCGGGGATGCGGTCGGCGAAGATCTCGCGCGTCATCTCGCCCATGCGAAAGCGGGTGAGCGTGCCGTAGCAGTCGAAGCTGATGTATTTGGGTCGGAAGGCCATTCGGGTGCGTCCTGTAGGTCGGTGATCGAAGCTTGTCATCACCACTTCATTGAAGCATGTGAGGAAATCGAGTCAGTGCGGATTTGGCCGGTGCCAAACGTCGAAGCTGTGGTTTGGATGGCCTGTCTCGGCATGGCGTGCGGTCTGCTCGATGCCGGTGCGGCGGCGCACTTCATGGCGGCACCGCGAAGTCGATCAGCACGCTTTTGACGCGCAGGTTCGCCTCGACCGCCTGGCGTCCAAGGTCCTTGCCGATGCCCGACTGGTGGAACCCGCCGGTCGGGATGTTGAAGTCCGAGGTGCGGCCGTAGCGGTTGATCCACACCGTGCCGGCCTGGATGGCGCGCATCGCGCGCAGTGCGCGACCGATGTCGGCCGTGTGCACGCCGGCGGCCAGGCCGTAGCGTTCGTGCGCGGCCAGCGCGAGGCCTTCTTCCTCGGTGTCGAAGGTCTGCACCGTCAGCACCGGGCCGAAGATTTCCTCGGTCACCGCCGGGTTGCCGCCGTCGACCTGCCCGATCAGCGTCGGCTGGAAATAGGCACCGCCCGCGCTCACGTCGGCCAGCGCACCGCCGCACAGCAGCTCGGCACCGGCCGCGCGGGCGCGCGCGACGATGTCGGCGATGCGCGCGGCCTGCGGCGTCGAGATGATGGGTGACAGCGTCGCTGCGTCATCCCAGGTCGGGCCCGGGCGCAGCGCCCTGAAGCGCTGGACGATGCGCTCCGTCAGCGCATCGGCGATGCCGCGCTGCACGATCAGGCGCGAGCCCGCCACGCACACCTGCCCGCCGTTGCCGGTGATCGCGCCGGCGATGATCGTGGCGAGCTTGTCGAGGTCGGGCGCGTCGGCGAAGACGAGCTGCGGGCTCTTGCCGCCGAGCTCCAGCGTGACCGGCTTCGGCCCGTGCATCGCGCATGCGGCCATGATCGCCGCGCCGGTGCGCGTCGAGCCGGTGAAGGTCATCTTGGCGATGCGCGGGTGGCGGCTCAGCGCGTCGCCGGTGACGCGGCCGTCGCCCTGCACGATGTTGAAGACGCCGGCCGGCACGCCAGCCTGCACCGCGAGTTCGGCCAGGCGCAGCACCGAGAACGGCGTCAGCTCCGACGGTTTCAGCACGACCGCGTTGCCGGCCGCGAGCGCGGCGCCGACCTTCCAAGACGCCATCACGAGCGGGAAGTTCCAGGGCGTAATCGCACCGACCACGCCGTAAGGCTCGGTCACCGTCATGCCGAGGTGATCGCTGCGCGTGGCCGCGACCTCGCCGCCCAGTTTGTCGGCGTACTCGGCGAAGAAGCGCAGGCCTTCGGCGGTGAACGGCACGTCCCACGCCAGCGCGTCGCGCAGCGGCCGCGTCGAACCGATGGCCTCGAGCGGTGCCAGCACGGCCGCATCGGCCTCGACCAGATCCGCCCAGCGGCGCAGCACACGGGCACGTTCGCGCGGCGGGCGGCTGGCCCAGTCGCTGGCGCGCCAGCGCGTCCAGGCGTTGGTCACGGCGCGATCGACGGTGTCGGCGTCGGCCACCGGCAGCACGGCGTACGCTTGCGCGTCCGAGGGGCGGCGCACGTCCATCGACTCGCCCGGCGCTGCGCCGACCAACGCGCCGTCGATGAAGTGGCCGCTGGGCACGCTGATCTGATCGGGGTGGAAACTGTGCACGCGGGGCCTTGCTGTTTTGGGGTTCAATCGACCCGCAGATGCTAGGCAGGGTGGCGCGGAATTTGCCCCTGTACACGAGCCGGCGATCGCAGCAAGTTGCGATTCGGGTGGCCCTGACAACCGAAGCTGCGGTATTGCCGAAGGCAGCAAGATCGTCCAAGCCGGGCACTGGCCGCGCTTGCAACCATCGCGTGAACATGATGTTCTGGAGATGCCCTTGAGTGATGCATCAGGTGGGCCACTGCCCTCCGCCGACGGAATCGCGCTGCGAACCCTGCAGGCCGCCGACCTGGAGGCCGCCCATGCGCTGTCGCTGCGCGTGCACTGGCCGCACCGGCTGGCCGACTGGCAGTTCAATTTCGAGTTCGGCAGCGGCGTGGTCGCCGAGCGAGACGGCGAACTGGTCGGCACCGCGCAGTACTGGCTCTGGGGCGACACGCACGCGACGCTCGGCCTCGTGATCGTCGACCCGCGCTGCCAGGGCCGGCGCATCGGCTACCGGCTGATGGAAGCGCTGCTCGCGCGCCTGGAGGGTCGCAGCGTGCTGCTGCACGCCACGCCCGAAGGCCGCGGCCTGTACGAGCGCCTCGGCTTCGTGCGGACGGGCGAGGTGCGCCAGCACCAGGGCACGGCGCTGCCGGCGCCGCTGGTCGCGCTCGACGAAGGCTGGCGCCTGCGCCCGGCCGATCGGCACGACACCGCCGCCCTCGCCGCGCTCGATGCGCAGGCGCGCGGCATGCCGCGCGATGCGATGGTCGCGGCGCTGCTCGACCAGGCCGACACCGTGGTGCTCGACCACGATGGCCAGGCCCGCGGCTTCGCGGTGCTGCGCCGCTTCGGCCGCGGCCTGGCGATCGGCCCGGTCGTCGCGCCGGACGCCGACAGCGCGAAGGCGCTGATCGCCCACCTCGTCGGCCTGAGCGCCGGCAAGTTCGTGCGCATCGATGTCGACTTCGACAGTGGTCTGACCGAGTGGCTCGAAAGCCTGGGCCTGCTTCGCGTCGATGCCCCGACCGTGATGGTGCGCGGCACGCCGCCCGTGGTGGCCGAGGGCGTCAGGCTGTTCGGCCTCGTCAATCAGGCGCTGGGCTGAAGTCGCATGAGCTTTGTCTATACAGCGGACCCGGTGCGCGGGCGCCAGTGGGCCGAGGTGTTCGCGCGCCGCGTGCCCCATCTGCCGTTCCGCATCTGGCCCGACATCGGTGACCCGGCCGAGGTGCGCTTCCTCGCCGCGTGGGAGCCACCGCCCAATCTGCACGAGCTGTTCCCAAACCTCGAGGTGCTGTTCTCGTCGGGTGCCGGCGTCGATCAGTTCGACTTCCAACTGCTGCCGCCCGAGTTGCCGGTGGTGCGCATGATCGAGCCGGGTATCACCGCCGGCATGGTCGAGTACGTCAGCTGGGCCGTGCTGGCGCTGCACCGCGACATGTTTCACTATCAGCGCCAGCAACGTCGAGAGCAATGGCAGGTCGCGCCGGTGCGCACCGCCGCGCAGTGCCGTGTCGGCGTGCTCGGCCTGGGCTCGCTGGGCCAGGCCGCGCTGACGCAGCTGCGCACGTTCGGCTTCGACTGCGCCGGCTGGAGCCGCTCGCGCCACACGCTCGAAGGCGTGCAGTGCTTCGCCGGCAGCGACGAGTTGCGGAGCTTCCTCGCCCGCACCGACGTGCTCGTCTGTCTGCTGCCGCTGACCGACGAGACGCGCGGGTTCCTGAACGCGACACTGTTCGCGCAGCTGCCGCGCGGCGCCGGGCTGGTCCACGTGGGGCGCGGCCCGCATCTCGTTCAGCCGGACCTGCTGGACGCGCTCGCGACCGGCCAGATCGCCGACGCGGTGCTCGACGTGACCGACCCGGAACCGCTGCCGCCCGATCACCCCTTCTGGCAGCACCCGAACATCTGGCTCACTCCGCACATCGCCAGCATGACGCAGCCGCAGACAGCGGCCGAGGCCGTGCTCGACAACCTGCGGCGCTTCGAGGCCGGCGAGGCGATGGTCGGGCGGGTGGATCGCACACGCGGCTATTGAGCGGAGCGGCTAGGATGGGCTTGGCCCGCCTGTTGCAGGCTGTGGCTGAATCCCACGAAAGGTCGCCTGTGCAAACGCTTGACGAGATGCGAAGCCTCCACCTGCTGACCCCCGACCAGCATGCGCAGATCGGGGCGTGGATCGCCGAGCGCAAGACGCCCGAGGCGATCCTGCAGATGCCGCCGCACCTGTGGCGCGCGTTCGCGATGGCGAGCATGCTGATGGGCTTCGACGCCGACGTGACGCAGCCGCCGTTGATGGAGCTCTAGGGCGGCACGCTGCCGCCACATCTTCTGCCGAACCCGCGCCCAGAACGAAGAAGCATTGCGCCGCGTGCGCCGATTGCAGCACCACCGTTCGAGGCTGCGCGCCTATTCTGGAGGCTCAGCTTCAAGAGTCATCCGCATGCCTTCCAGAGACCTCTCCTGCCTCGACGCGTTGATCGCGCTCGACCGTGATCACCTCATCCACCCCGTCGCGCCGTGGCGCAAGCACGAGCAGCGCGGCGTGACCGTGCTCGAGTCGGGACACGGTTCGTGGCTGAAGGATGCAGCCGGCCGCGAGCTGCTCGACGCGTTCGCCGGCCTGTGGTGCGTCAACATCGGCTACGGCCGCGAGAGCGTGGTGCAAGCCGCCGCCGAGCAGATGCGCAAGCTGCCGTACGCGACCGGCTACTTCCACTTCGGCAGCGAGCCGGCGATCCGCCTGGCGGCGAAGCTGGTCGAGATCACGCCAGCGTCGTTGACGCGCGTGTACCTGACGCTGGGCGGCTCCGAAGCGGTGGACGCCGCGGCGCGCTTCATCACGCAGTACTACAACAACACCGGCCGGCCGACGAAGAAGCACTTCATCTCGCTGCAGCGCGGCTACCACGGCTCGTCGTCGTTCGGCGCGGGGCTCACGGCGCTGCCGGTGTTCCACCGCGGCTTCGATCTACCGCTGCCGAACCAGCACTACATCGCCTCGCCGTACCCGTACCGCAGTGCCGACGCCGACCCGCAGGCGGTGATCGCGGCCTCGGTCGCGGCGCTGCGCGCCAAGGTCGCCGAGCTCGGCGCCGAGAACGTCGCCGCGTTCTTCTGCGAGCCGATCCAGGGCTCGGGCGGCGTGGTCGTGCCGCCGGTGGGCTGGCTGAAGGCGATGCGCGACGTGACGCGCGAGCTCGACATCCTGTTCGTCGTCGACGAGGTCATCACCGGCTTCGGCCGCACCGGGCCGATGTTCGCGTGCAAGGCCGAAGGCGTGGAGCCCGACCTGATGACGCTCGCGAAAGGCCTGACGGCCGGCTACGCGCCGATGGGCGCAACCATGGTCGCCGAGCACGTCTACACCGGCATCGCGGACGGTGCGCCGGACGGCGCGCCGATCGGCCACGGCGCGACGTATTCGGCGCACCCGGTCAGCGCGGCGATCGCGCTCGAGGTGCTGCGCCTGTACGACGAAGGCGGCATCCTGGCGAATGGCCAGGCGGTCGCGCCGCACTTCGCGGCCGTGCTCGATGGCCTGATCGATCACCCGCTGGTCGGCGAGTCGCGTCACCGCGGGCTGCTCGGCGCGTTGGAGCTGGTCAGCGACAAGGCCGGCAAGCGCGGTTTCGATCCGGCACTTGGGCTGCCGGATCTCCTCTTCGACGCGGGCTACCGCAACGGCCTGATCTTCCGCGCGTTCGGCGACAACATCCTCGGCTTCGCGCCGGCCCTGAGCTTCACGCAGGACGAGTTCGCGCAGATGGCCGTGCGCCTGAAGAAGACGCTGGACGATGTGCTGGCCGTGGCCGATGTGCGCGCCGCGCTGAAGTAAATTGGACGCGCGCCATCCCGTCGCACAATCGGCCACTCCGGACTCATCGCCCCACCGTGACCAGCCCTTCGCTCAAGCTCGACCGACTCGACCTTCGCATCCTGAGCCAGCTGCAGAAGAACGGGCGGATCACCAACGTCGACCTGGCCGATGCGGTCGGCCTGTCGCCGAGCCCGTGCCTGATCCGCGTCAAGCGGCTCGAGCAGGCGGGCTACATCTCGGGCTACGGCGCGCAGCTGCGGCTCGAGAAACTGGGCGACACATTGACGGTGTTCACCGAAGTGACGCTGTCGGACCACCACCGCGAGGATTTCGTGCGCTTCGAGGCGGCGATCCGCGGCGTGGACGAGATCCTCGAATGCCATCTGGTCAGCGGCGGGTACGACTATCTGCTGAAGTTCACGACGCGTGGCGTGAACCACTACCAGACGCTGATCGAGGACCTGCTCGAGCGCAACATCGGCATCGAGAAGTACTTCAGCTTCATCGTGATCAAGTCGCCGTTCATCAAGACGCACTACCCGATCGAACGGCTGTTCCCGTCCAACCCCTGAAGGGATGGCGCACCCGGTGGCGGGGTACCGCCACCACCCGCCAAGCGGGTGCTCAGGCCGCTTGGGAGCGGCCCGGCGCCGGCCTGAGTCGAGGTTCCGAATGACCAACCCTCTCACCCACCGCGGCGGGCGCTTCGTGCGCCTGGCCGAGACCGCACGCCCTGCGCTGACGTTGACGATCGACGGCCATCCCGCGTCGGCGCTCGAAGGCGACACCTTGCTCGTCGCGCTGCTGACACACGGCCGGCGTGTGCGCAGCTCGGAGTTCGGCGACGGCACGCGCGCCGGCTTCTGCCTGATGGGCGCGTGCCAGGACTGCTGGGTCTGGGACGAGGCCGGGCGCCGGCTGCGCGCGTGCTCGACGACCGTTGCCAGCGGAATGGCCGTGCGCACGACGCCGCCGCCGTCGTACTGGCCGCTGACGGCCGACGTGCGGATGCGCAAATCGAGTGGAGGCCGCTCGTGACGACCCCGCGCGTGATCGTCGTCGGCGCGGGCCCGGCCGGCGTGCGCGCCGCGCAGGCGCTGGTCGAGGCCGGCGTGCGCCCCATCGTCGTCGATGAAGGCCGGCGCGATGGCGGCCAGATCTACCGCCGCCAGCCCGAAAGCTTCACCCGCACCCACGCGCTGCTGTACGGCAGCGAGGCGGCGAAGGCGCAGGCGCTGCACCGTGACTTCGATGCGCTGCGCGAGCACATCGACTACCGCCCCGAGACACTGGCGTGGAACCTCACCGCCGGTCACCTGCACACCCTGCACCCGGCCAGCGGCACGACCAGCGACCTGGCGTTCGACGCGCTGATCGTCTGCGCCGGCGCGACCGACCGGCTGATGCCGGTGCCGGGCTGGCAACACGCCGGCTGCTACAGCCTGGGCGCGTCGCAGATCGCACTGAAGGCGCAGGCCTGCGCGATCGGCTCGCGTGTGGTGTTCATGGGCAGCGGGCCGCTGCTGTACCTGGTCGCCGCGCAGTACGTGAAGGCGGGCGCGCGCGTCGAGGCGGTGCTCGACACCTCGCCGGCGATCCCTGGCCTCGCCGCACTGCGCGGGCTGCTGAGCCGGCCGCGGCTGGTGTGGCGCGGGCTGGCATTGAAGGCCTCGCTGCGGCTCGCCGGCGTGACGCTGATGAACGCCGTGTTGCCGGTGCGGATCGAGGGCGCGCCCGACGCGGGCGTGTCCGGCGTGGTGGTGCGCGACGCGCGCGGCGACGAACGCCGCTTCGACTGCGATGCCGTCGGCCTGGGCTGGCACCTTCGCGCCGAGACGCAGCTCGCCGACCTCGCGCGCTGCGAGTTCGAGTTCGAACCGCTGAGCCGTCAGTGGCTGCCGCGCATCGACGCGGATGGCCGCAGCAGCACGCCGGGCGTGTACCTCGCCGGCGATGGCGCACGCATCCTCGGTGCCGACGGCGCCGAAGCGGCCGGTCGCCTCGCAGCGCTCGCCACATTGCACGACCTCGACCACGCCGCCGGCCGTGCGCGCTTCGCGACAGAACAAGCGAGCCTGCATCAGACGCTGGCGACGATGGACGGCTTTCGCGAAGGTCTCGCGCAGGCCTTCCCGTGGCCGCACGAACACGCCGCGGCCCTGCCGGACGACGCCATCGTGTGCCGCTGCGAGGCCGTCAGCGCCGGTGAGCTGCGCCGCAGCGTGCTGGAGCTGGGCAGCCAGGAAGTGAACCGCGCGAAGGCCTTCAGCCGCGTCGGCATGGGCCGTTGCCAGGGCCGCTACTGCGGCCACGCGGCGGCCGAGGTCATCGCCGCGTGCGCGCACATCCCGGTCGAGAAGATCGGCCGCCTGCGCGGCCAGGCGCCGGTGAAACCGCTCGTGATGACGGCGGCCGAAGTGATGGAGGCCGCCCATGAGTGAGGTCCAGCGCAGCGATGTGCTGATCGTCGGTGGCGGCCTGATGGGCACGACGACCGCGCTGTTCCTGCGCCGCCACCACGGCTTGAGCGTGACGCTGCTCGAACGCGAGCTGATCGGCCGCCAGGCCAGCGGCACCAACTTCGGCAATGTGCGGCGGCAGGGCCGGGCGCTCGAACAGATCCCGCTCGCGAACCGCGCGCGCGCCGTCTGGGGTCGTGTCAACGAGTTGCTGGGCGAAGACCTGGAGTTCGTGCCCCACGGTCACCTGCGCGTCTGCTACACCGGGAAGCAGGTCGCCAGCCTCGAGCAGCACGTGCGCGATGTGCAGCCGCTGGGGCTGGACCTTCAAATGTTCAGTGCCGCGGCGCTGCGCCAGCGCTGGGGCATCTTCAGTGACGAGGTCGTCGCGGGCTCGCTGTCGCCGGTCGACGGCCACGCGAACCCGCGGCTGGCCGGGCCGGCCTTCGGGCGCGCGGCGCAGCGCGCCGGCGCGCACATCCACGAGCACAGCGAGGTTGCGCACATCGAGCGCATCGGCAGCGAGTTCGTCGCGCACACCGTCGACGGCCGGCAGTACCGCGCGGCACAGCTGCTGGTCACCAGCGGCGCGTGGTCGGCGCGATTCGCCGAAGCCTTCGGCGAGCCCGTGCCGCTCGAGGCGCGCGGCCCGCAGATGGGCGTGACCGAGCCTCTGCCGTATGCGATCGGGCCGTCGATCGGGGTGTCGACGCCGATCGAGGAGGAAGGCCTGTACTTCCGCCAGATCGCACGCGGCAACATCGTGTTCGGCGGCGGGCTGAAAGGCCCGGCGCTGGTCGACGCGATCCGCGCCTACGTGCGGCCCGATAACACGCTGCGCCAGCTCCGCGAGTTGCGCCGCTTCGTGCCGGCCTTCGCGAACGTGCAGCTGATCCGCGTCTGGAGCGGCATCGAGGGCTACACCGCCGACTGGGCGCCGGTGCTGGGCCCGAGCGCGCGCGTGCCCGGCCTGCACTACGCGTTCGGCTTCAATGGCGAGGGCTTCGCGATCAGCCCCGGCGTCGGCGAGGTGATGGCCGAGCTGCTCGCCACCGGCCGCACCTCGACGCCGATCGCGCCCTTCGCGATCGGCCGCTTCGGTTCATGAGGCACCCGGTGGCGGAGTACCGCCACCACCCGCCGAGCGACCCAGCCGCCTTGGGGCGGCCCGGCGCCTGCTGGGCCGAAGCTCGTCAGCCCATCACCACATAGACCTTTCGCAGGGTCTCGGTGATGTGCCACACGCCGGTGGTGTTCGCCGGGAAGAACAGCGTGTCGCCGGCGCGTATCTGCTGCGCCTCGCCGCCGGTGGGCGTGAAGCTGCAGGCGCCGTTCAGGATGTGCATGACCTCGGCCTGCGCCAGCTGCCGCTCGAAGCGGCCGGGCGCGCACTCCCACAGCCCGCTGCGGTTGTCGCCCGCGCCGTCGAGTTCGACCGCGATGCTGCGGGTCAGGCAGGGCGGTTGTGACAGCGGGCGGCCGACCGGGCCCTCGTCCTGCAGGACGGTGAGCGTGGCGGATTGCTTCAGGATCTGGATCGTCATGAGGGTTCGGTTGCGCAGTGAAAGACGCGCAGACTAGGGACGCGCATCGGTCGCCGATAGGACGCACTTGTCGCACCGCAGGATCTGCGCTGCCGGCGCCGCACAACGCAATTCGCTGCCGCCACGCTCGCGGTTTTTGGCGCTGCGGCGAGATCGGTCGCTCTTAAGCTGGGCGCATGGCCACGACCGCTGTGCAACCCGACGCCACCCGACGCACGCGCTCGCTCGTGCCGGTGCTCGACCACATCGCGGCCCACCTCGCCGACCCGCTGCCGCTGAACCACCTGGCGGCCATCACGGGCCTGAGCGTGTGGCGCTTCGCCACCGTGTTCCGCGAACGCATGGGCGTGGCGCCGCACCACTACGTGAGCCTGCAGCGAGTGCGCCACGCGCAGGATCTGCTGCGCCAGGGCGCCTCGGTCGCGAGCGCGGCGAGCGAATCCGGCTTCTGCGACCAGAGTCATCTGTCGCGCCGCTTCAAGCGGCTGTGCGGCATGACGCCGGGGCAGTTCCGGGCGCGCCAGCAGGCCGCGCCCTCCACTTCACCCTCCTGACGGAACCCCCATGCCTTTGCAACGCTTCAAAGTCCTGACCTTCGACGTCGTCGGCACGCTGATCGATTT
>JBDTVC010000063.1:0-21054 GCA_040007475.1 Burkholderiales bacterium | reverse complement strand
AACTCTTCAGTTCGATCTTGATAAATTACTCAAAGAATTGAAGTGAACTTCACTTGCATGAATTTCATTTCTTTTTCAGTGAGCGTTTAAGGTCCATGAGACCTTGAGATTTTTACATCTCTTGGCACTCGCCTTCAAACGCCCACACTTATCGGCTGTTAGTTTTTAAAGAGCATGCCTTGCGGCGGCACCTTTCGGCACTTGCTGCTATCTGCGTTATTTTGCAGTTATCAGCTGAGAGAGCGATTCTGACATGTTTTATATAACCCTGTCAACCGCTCTTCTATTCTTCTCGGCTGCTATCTGCGTTGTTTTGCAGTTATCAGCTGAGCCTGTGATTATGACATGCTTTTTGAAACGCCGTCAAACAGTTCTTGTTCTCTTTGCCATCTGCTTTGCCCCGCCGCTTTCGCTTTGAGCCGCTGCAATCAGCGAAGACCACGACTGTAGCATGCTTTTGCAGCTCGTCAACAACTTGCCGGCACGCCGCGCTCGCGCGCCTCAGGCGATCTCGCCGCGCTGCGTCGCCGACAAGGCTTGCGCAGCATTCGTGCACTCCGCTTGCGGATCATCCGACGCGAGCACTCGTTCCAGCTGTGCTGACCAACGCCGCACGTCGGTGCGAAGCACGCGCTGCTTGATGGCGGCGATCTGCGACGGGTGCATCGAGAGGCTGCGCAGCCCCATGCCGAGCAGCAGCTGCGTGAACTCGGGGTCACCCGCCATTTCGCCACACACGCTGACGTGCTTGCCAGCTACACGCGCCTGCGAAATCACGCGCGCGAGCAGTCCCAGCACAGCCGGGTGCCACGGGTCGTACAGGTGGGCAACCGCCTCGTCGGCGCGATCGATGGCCAGCGTGTACTGGATCAGGTCGTTCGTGCCGATGGAAGCAAAGTCGAAGTGGCGCAAGAACGTGGGCAGCATGAGCGCAGACGCAGGCACTTCAATCATCGCGCCCACCTCTATCGGCGCAAAGGGCTTGCCGGCCTCCGTCAGCTGCTGTCGGGCTCGGGCGAGCGCCTCGAAAGTGGCCCTGACCTCGCTCAGATGCGCGACCATGGGAATCAACAGCTTCACCTTGCCGTAGGCGCTTGCGCGCAGGATCGCGCGCAGCTGTTGCCTGAACATGCCCGGCTCGGACAGACTCCAGCGGATCGCCCGCAACCCAAGTGCCGGGTTCAACGCATGCTCGTGACGCAATTCGTTGGCCGACATGCGGTCCAGCGGCTTGTCCGCGCCGATGTCGACGGTGCGGATCGTGACCGGCAGCCCCTTCATCGCCTCGACGGCTGTCCTGTAGGCCTCGAACTGCTCGTCCTCCCCCGGGAGCTCGCCACCCCGGTTCATGAACAGGAACTCGCTGCGGAACAGCCCCACGCCCATCGCGCCGGCCTCGACGGCGGCGATCGCGTCACGCGGCATCTCGATATTGGCGAGCAACTCGATGCGTTCGCCATCGAGCGTGACGGCCGGCGTGTGCCGCAGTCGCGCCAGCCGCTCGCGCCCGAGCGTGCTCTGGCGCTGCCGGAAGCGGTACTCCTCCAGGACGATCGGCGAGGGGTCGACGATGACGATGCCGGCGTCGCCATCGATGACGATCCAGTCGTCCTGGCGAATGATGCGACTCGCCTCGCGTGCGCCGACGACCGCCGGGATGTCCATGCTGCGCGCAACGATCGCCGTGTGCGAGGTCTTGCCGCCGACATCCGTGATGAAACCAGTGAACACGCTGCGCTTGAACTGCAGCATGTCGGCCGGCGCGATGTCGTTGGCCACAAGCACCAATGGGTCTTCGCCCGCGAAGTCGCGCGGTGGCACGCCGGGGCTGGGCGCGAACGCCGACGCGGGACCGCGCGCCATCGCGCGCAGCAAGCGCTCCACGACCTGCTCAAGGTCGGCCTTGCGCTCGCGCAGGTACTCGTCCTCCATCTCGTCGAACTGCCGAGCCAGCACCTCAAGCTGCGCCGACAGCGCCCATTCCGCGTTGTAGTGCCGCTCCTGGATCCACTGCTTCGTCGCCCCGGTGAGCGTCTCGTCGCGCAGCAGCATCAGGTGCACGTCGAGCAATGCAGAGAGCTCGGCCGGCGCTTCCGCGGGCAGATCGCGCTGCAGGATGCCCAGTTCGCTCGCGACCGCGTCGCGCGCGACGCGAAGGCGCGTGATCTCAGCCTCGACAAGGTCCTCGTCGATGAAATAGTGCGCCACGTCGACGCGACTGGACGCGACGAGTACTGCGCGGCCGATCGCGACTCCGCGTGACACCGGCAGACCAAAGACCTGGAAGCTCATGCAACCGATGCTAGCAGTGCGCACCGATGCGACACCACAGGATTTGCCGCTTGTCACCGCGCGTTCACGCGCCCTTCACGTGGGCGTCATCGCGGGCCGCGAGCATCGCGCCCAAACAGCCGAGGAATTCGCCATGCGCGACCTACCGATGCCCACCTTCCCGATCGCCGACCTCAGCGCGCCCGCCGCGCCACGGGGGTCACTTCATCCACGCTCACCCGTGGCGCAACCTGCTGCAGTGGGCTTCGACGTGCTGTGGGCACGTGACGAGGAGGATGTTCGCCAGGCACAGCAACTGAGGCACCTCGTCTTCGCCGACGAGATGGGCGCGCGGCTGACCGTGCCGCACGGCTCGCCCGCGGGGCACGACATCGACCTGTTCGACCCGTTCTGCGAGCACCTGCTGGTGCGCGCCCGCGTCGCCGGCGCCGAGCCCGGCCCAGTGATCGGCACCTACCGCGTCCTCACGCCCGCCAACGCACAACGCGTCGGCGGCCTTTACAGCGATGGCGAGTTCGATCTGACCCGGCTGCGGCCGCTGCGCGCGAAGATGGTCGAACTCGGCCGCTCGTGCGTGCACCCGGACTGGCGCTCCGGCGGCGTGATCCTCGCGCTGTGGGCTGCACTGGCCGAGTTCATGCACCGCAACGGGCTCGACACGATGATCGGTTGCGCCAGCGTGAGCATGCGCGACGGCGGGCACTTCGCCGCGAGCCTGTGGGAGCAGTTGCGCCGAACTCATCTCGCCGACCTCCGCTGGCAGGTGGCGCCACGCCTAGCACTACCCGTCGACGACCTGCGGCACGATCTGGCGGCAGAGGCTCCCGCGTTGATCAAGGGCTATCTGCGGTGTGGCGCCAAGGTGCTGGGCCCGCCGGCGTGGGATCCCGACTTCAACACCGCAGACCTGCCAATGCTGCTTCGCATCGACGACCTCCCGGCGCGCTACCGCAAGCACTTCATGGCCGAGGGCTGAGCCCGCTCACTGCCCTTCGCCGAATTTGTCGTTGATCAGGGCGATCAGCGCGTCCAGCGCAACCCGCTCGTCGGCTCCGGACACTTCGATCTCAACCTCGCTGCCGATCCCTGCGGCCAGCATCATGACGCCCATGATGCTTTTGGCGTTGACGCGGCGCTCGTTGCGCGTCATGAACACATCGCTCTGAAAGGAACCAGCGAGCTTCGTCAGCTTGGCCGAGGCTCGGGCGTGCAGCCCGAGCTTATTGCTGATGGTGATACTTGCTTTGATCATTGCCGCCGGGTTTGAAGGTCTGATTCTGGGGCTTGGAGGTGGCCACCTGCATCACGCCCTGCGTGGCACCCGACATCGCACGCATCACCACCGCCTCGAGCGGCTCATTGGCGTAGCTGAGTGAGCGCCACAACATCGGAACGTTCACGCCGGCGATCACCCGCACCTGCAAGCCGTCGCCCAACCGCTGGGCCGCATTGCACGGAGTGGCACCGAACACGTCGGTGAAGATCAGCGCCTCGGGATTGCGGATGCGCTCGAGCATCTCGCGCGCAATAACCTCGACATCGTCGATGGACATGTCACGTGTCACATCGAGCGCCACGAGCGACGCGGCGCAGTCCGGAAACGTGTGCTCGGCCACCGCCTTGAGTGCGGACGCAAGCGGAGCGTGGGCGATGATCATCAATCCGGGCATGGCGGCAAATTATCGGTAGTTCGGACGGCTTGGTTCGGGCAACGGGTCACACCGGCCGCGTCGCGGCACAAAAACCACACATCCTGCGCGCACGGCATCCCTTATCAACGCCGATCCCGTCGAACCTGCCGACACGACGCATCGCCGGACGGTCACTCCGGGAACCTCAACCCGCCCAAAAACGCCTCGACCGCCTGTGCCGCGGGCTTCGCGCCAATGACCGTGGCCGCGTAGACGCGCAGCCCGTGCGTGAAGAACGCCGCGTGCTCCTTTACCGCCTTGCCGTCAGGCAGCCGGCCGGTCACGGCCAGACGCACCGCTTGATCGTTCGGCGTCATGCCCCTGATCCGGACAGGTGACACTTGCGTCTCCACTCCTTGCACATTGCGCACCGCCGCCTCGCGCCACTCGACCAGCGTGGCCGACACCCGGACCGGGTCCGCCACGTCGACGAAGCTGACGGCATAGGTGACATCACCCGCGCTGCACACGAGCATCTCCATCTGGACCTTGGCCCCTGCCATCACGACCGAACGCGCGTGGCGATCGGTCCGGCACGGGAAGGTCACGCTGATGCCACTGCCTTCGGGCACGAACTCGCGCCAGTCGAGTTCTGGCGAGCAGGCGGCTGCGCCGGCGGCCAGTAGCAGTGCGATCCATCGCAGGGGTCGGGTCATCGAACGATTATCCGGGGGCTGCTCCACAATGTTCGGCATGACCACCAGCGTACCGACCCAGGCCCTCAGCGGCGTCCGCGTGCTCGACCTGTCCCGGGTACTCGCCGGTCCGTGGTGCACGCAAACCTTGGCCGATTTGGGGGCGGACGTGATCAAGGTCGAGCGCCCCGCCAGCATCACCAGCCCGGGCGGCGACGACACGCGCGGCTGGGGCCCGCCGTTCCTCAAGGATGCCCAGGGTGCCGACACCCGCGAGGCCGCCTACTACCTCGGCACCAACCGCAACAAGCGCTCGATCACGGTCGACATCGCGCACCCGGACGGCCAGGCGCTGATCCACAGGATCGCATTGCGCAGCGACGTGTTCGTCGAGAACTACAAGGTCGGTGACATGGCGCGCTACGGGCTGGACTTCGCCAGCCTTCACGCGCTCAACCCGCGCCTCGTCTATTGCTCGATCACCGGCTTCGGCCAGACCGGCCCGTACCGCGAGCGCGCCGGCTACGACTACGCCATCCAGGGCATGGGCGGACTGATGAGCGTGACCGGCCCCTCGCGCGACGAAATCGCCGACGACGCCAGCGGCGGCGGGCCCCAGAAGGTCGGCGTGGCGGTCGCCGATCTCTTCACCGGCATGTACGCCTGCACCGCGATCCTGGCCGCTCTGCGCCACCGCGATCTCACGGGCATCGGCCAAGCCATCGACATGGCCCTGCTCGACACGCAGGTCGCGATGCTCGCGAACCTCGGCGCCAACTACCTCACCACCGGCATTGCGCCTCAACGCATGGGCAACGCGCACCAGAACATCGTGCCGTATCAGGTGTTCGAGGTCGCCGATGGTCACATGATCCTGGCGGTAGGCAACGACAGCCAGTTCGCCAAGTTCTGCGGCGTGGCCGGCGCCCCGCACCTGGCACAGGACCCGCGCTTCGCCCGCAACGCCGGGCGCGTCAGCCATCGCGCGACCCTCGTGCCGATGCTCGCCGCGTTGATGAAGACCCGCACGCGCAGCGACTGGCTCGGCGCGCTCGAAGCGGCCAAGGTCCCGAGCGGCCCGATCAATGATCTTGCCGACGTGTTCGGCGACCCGCACGTCCAGGCGCGCGAAATGACCGTGCGGCTGCCGCACCCGCTCGCCGGCGAAGTGAACCTCGTGTCCAGCCCGATCAAGCTGTCCGCGACGCCGGTCCAGTATCAGCGGTCACCGCCGCTGCTCGGCGAACACACCGCCGAGGTCCTGCGCGAGTTCGGCGTCGACGCCATCGAACTCGAGGCGCTTGCCCGTTCGCGGGTGATCTGAGGCACTCGACACCGCGACCGCGCATTGCGCAGCGCGAGTGTCACCAATTGTGACTTCCGCACCCCCCCGTTCCAGTGAATTGCGGTGCCACGCTCTGGCGCGAAGCGATGCGCACGCGGAAACTCGTTGCATTGATGCCAAGCACTGTCGCTGCCGGATTTAGCCGGGCAGCAGCGCGCCACGGCGATGACCAGGAACGAGAGCATGGACATGTCTGATATCGGCCTCACGCCGGCGCCCACCGGTGCCGCTCGCCCGATCCTCGCCGGAGACGATCGCTGGCACACGCTGGTGTCCGAAATGGGCGCCGAGATTGCGGCGCCACTCACCGCCGCCCTCGAGCGCATCAACACCCTCACGAGCACCGGCCGCATCGATCGCAAGGGGCTGCGCGCGCTGCGCGAAGAGGTCGAAGCCGCGCGCCAGATCGGCATGATCGGCCAGCAGTTGACGCGCTTCGCTTCGGGCCGGGTGCGCCAGAACCACGAGCGTCTGCCACTGGCCGATGTGCTCAACGGCACGCTCGCGCACCGTACCCGCGAAACGCAGGCGCGTGGCATCAACGTCAAGCCCTCGCTGAAGCCGGCCGAGGTGATCGTCGACGCATCGCTGCTGTTCAGCCTGCTCAACACCACTGTCGACTGGGCCCTGGCCAACGCGCAGTCGCAGATCGACTTTGCGATCGACATCAAGACCTGGCCGCAGCACGCGCGCCTGACCTGCCGTTTCGCCCATCGCCCGGTGGACGACCTCGCCGACGTCGCGGCCCTCGCGCCGCCTTGCGGCCTGGATTCGCTGGGCTGGCGCCTGCTCGAGCAGACGGCCTGGACGATGGGCCTGGTCGTCGAGCGCAAGGACGAACCGCACATGACGGTGCTGACGCTGGAGTTCCCGCGCACTGCCAACAACGAGATCGAAGGCGTCAGCGCGATGGAGATCAACGACGGCTTCGCACCGTCGAGCAATTCGCAGCCTCTGGCCGGGAGCCACGTGCTCGTGATCTCGTCACGCCGCGACATGCGCGTGCAGGTGCGCGACGCGCTGCGCAACATGAGCCTGATCGTCGACTTCGTGAACTCGGTGGACGAGGCCGCGGCGTTCTGTCGCGAGGGCTTGCCGCACGCGGTCATCATCGAATCGATCCAGTCCGGCGAGCGCTTCGCGAAGCTGCGCGAGGAGATCATGGCCGAAGTCCCCGAATTCGTGTTCATCGAGATCATCGAGGAAGGCACGACCTTCGAGGTGTCGGGCTTCAGTGGCGCGTCGATCGCGCGCGTCGGGCGCGACGTGCTGGCAAGTTCGCTGCCCTCGGCGCTGCTGTTCGAGCTCTCGAAGTCCCTTTGATGGGGCACCCTGCAACGGGGTACCGCCGCCACCCGCCGAGCGGGGCCGCGATCAGCGCAGCGAGCCGAACACCTTCTTGAGGATCGCGCTGCCGGTGCCGATCGGGTCCTGGCGAATCTTGCGTTCCTGTTCGCCGATGACCAGGTAGAGCCCGTCCAACGCCTTGCCGGTGATGTAGCTCTGGATGTTCGCTTCGTCCTTGCTCACCAGCCCGAGCGAGGCGGCCTGCCCGGCCACCTTGTTGTACTTGTCGGCGAGCGAGACCTTCTCGGTCGCCTTCGTCACGATCGGCAGGAACTGCACCGACAGCGGCGCTCGCGTCTTGTTCGAGAAGAACTGCGTCGCCGAGTTGCCGCCGCCGGTGAGGATCTGCTTGCCGTCCTCGACGCTCATCGATTTCACCGCATTCACCAGCATCGTCTTGGCCGCCGGCACCGCCGCTTCGGCCGCCCGGTTCATCGCCGTCACCAGATCGTCGACACGCTTCTGCTGGCCGGTGTACTTCAGCACCTTCGCCGCCTCGCGCAGATAGCCGGGCAACTCGATCCGCACCTTCGGGTTGTTCAGGAAGCCCCCGTCGCGTCCGAGCAGGCCCACGGCCGCGACCGCACCGCGTTCGAGCGCGGCGCGGATGCCGAGCGCAGCGTCGCTCTCGGTGATGTCGCCCGCACGGGCAGAGAGTGCCCACAGACCGCCGACGGTGACGATCGCTGACGTAAACTTTCGGCGCTGCATGAAGGACTCCCGTTGAAGACTTCCCCGTTCGTGGGTGCCGGCATTGTCGCTCTGGTGTTGACGGTGGGGGCTTATCTCGCGCTGTCGTCCCCGAGCACGCGCAAGCCCGCACCGAATATCGCCTACACCTTGCTCGATGGCAGCCAGTCGACGACCGACGGCCTGCGCGGCAAGGTCGTGCTGGTCAACTTCTGGGCCACCGATTGCGCGCCTTGCGTGAACGACATGCCGCAGTTCGTCGCCACGCACGAGAGGTTCAAGGCGCGCGGGCTGGAGACACTGGCCGTCGCGATGAGCTATGACCCACCGATGCAGGTCATCCGCTTCGCCGAGTCCCGCAAGCTGCCGTTCGGCGTCGTGATCGACAACACCGGCTCCTTCGCCAAGGGCTTCGATCAGGTGCAGGTCACGCCGACCACCGTGCTGATCAACCGGCGCGGCGAGATCGTCGGCCGCTTCGTCGGCGAACCCGACTTCGCCGCGCTGAACGCGCTGGTCGAGAAGCTACTGGTCGAGAGCTGATCAGCCCCGCGGCCAGAAGTACCAGACGAACCAGATCGCCAGCGCGAGGAACACCGCGCGCACCGGGTTCGTGCCGCGGCTGAACAACGAGCCCCAGTCGAATTCGTCATCGAGCCGGCTGCGCTTGTGCGCATCGGCCTGCATGTCGGCCAGCCACTCGCGGCGGCGCGGCAGGTCGGTGCTGAGCGCATCGAGGCGGCGCTTCACGACCTCGGGCGCCGGCTTCGCGGCGTGCGCCTTCAGCGCGGCATCCAGCTCGTCGACACGAGCATGCGCCTGCGCCAACCGGCTGATCGCGAGTGTGGCGCCGCACTGCGTGCAGCTGACCGACTGCCCCGGCGGCAGCGCCACGCCGCACGCGCCGCATTGCAGCGCGGCCTGCTGCGCCTGAACGCCGTGCACCGCATGCGGCGCGAGCGCGCCCTCGGGATCAAGTGCGCGCGCCAGGCGCGCCACGTCGAGCAGGCTCGGCACCGAGCGGCAATACGGGCAATGCTCGTCGCCGAGCCCGACATCGGCGCCGCAGTTGACGCAGTCGATGCGGCCGGCGCTCTCCAGCAGGCGCTGGCGGTCGGGCAGCGACATCGGCCGCAGCAGGCCCTTGCCCTGCAGGAACTGCGCGAACGACTGGTACGCGCCGTGGCCGTTCAGGCATTCGAGCTGCAGCAGCTGACCCCAGCGTGTCTGGTTGTGCACGGTCTTGAGCCCACCGGCGCAGCGCGGGCAGCGCACGCCGTCACGCAGCGGCAGGTGCGGCGCGGCCTGCGCGCCTGCCATCGTGCCGATCAGCGCCAGCACGGCCGGCCCGCCCAGGCGCGCGGCCTCGGTGCTGTCGAACCAAAGCAAATGGCAGCCCGGGCACAGGTCGAGCTCGACCGGCAGGCCGTAGTGGCTCGGCAGCGTGACGCGCTGCATCGGCTCGCGGCAATTGCCGCATTGCAGCGCCGCCGCGACGAACGGGGTCTTGAAGGCGGACACGCTGACCGCCGCGCCCGCTCAGGCGTCCGTCGGCGCCAGCCCGGCCGCTTCGGCCTGCTTGTCGGCGTGGTAGCTCGACCGCACCATCGCGCCGACCGCTGCGTGCGTGAAACCCATCGCCGCGGCCTCGCGCTCGAACATCTTGAACGTGTCCGGGTGCACGTAGCGCTTCACCGGCAGGTGGTGGCCGCTGGGCGCGAGGTACTGGCCGATCGTGAGCATGTCGATGCCGTGTTCGCGCATGTCGCGCATCACCTGCAGGATCTCGTCGTCGGTCTCGCCCAGGCCGACCATCACGCCGCTCTTGGTCGGAACATGCGGCGCGAATTCCTTGAAGCGCTTGAGCAGGTTGAGCGAAAACGCGTAGTCGGACCCGGGGCGCGCCTCCTTGTACAGCCGCGGCGTGGTCTCGAGGTTGTGGTTCATCACGTCCGGCGGCGCCGCCTTCAGGATCTCGAGCGCGCGGTCCATGCGGCCGCGGAAGTCGGGCGTGAGTATCTCGATCTGGGTGCTCGGAGACAGCTCGCGAACCTTCTGGATGCACTCGACGAAGTGGCCCGCGCCGCCATCGCGCAGGTCGTCGCGGTCGACGCTGGTAATCACCACGTAGCGCAGCTTCAGCGCGGCGATCGTCTTCGCCAAGTTCAGCGGTTCGTCCGCATCGAGCGGGTCGGGCCGGCCGTGGCCGACATCGCAGAACGGGCAGCGCCGCGTGCACTTGTCGCCCATGATCATGAAGGTGGCCGTGCCCTTGCCGAAGCACTCGCCGATGTTCGGGCACGAGGCCTCTTCGCACACGGTGTTGAGCTTGTTCTCGCGCAGGATCTGCTTGATCTCGTAGAAGCGCGTGCTCGGCGATCCGGCCTTCACGCGAATCCAGTCCGGCTTCTTCAGCGTCTCGGCCGGTACGATCTTGATCGGGATGCGCGAGGTCTTGGCCTGCGATTTCTGCTTCGCGGTGGCGTCGTAGGGGGTCGTCATGGGAGGCTCGTTCACTCAGGGGCTCAGGAAGCTCGCGAGCTTGGCGGCCAGCACCTCGGCCACCTCGTCGCGATCCACCTGAACCCCGATTGTAGAAAGGTCCACCGTTTGCAGCCCTGCATACCCGCAAGGGTTGATGCCGGCGAATGGTTGCAGGTCCATCGCGACGTTGAGCGCGACCCCGTGATACGTGCAGTGGCGGCTGACCTTGATGCCCAAAGCGGCGATCTTGCCCAGGCCCTCGAACGGGTCGGCACGGGGCCCGGTGAGCGCCGCGTGACCGAACGGGTCGGCCAGCCTGACGTAGATGCCCGGCGCACCCTCCACGCGATGCCCCGTCACACCGAAGCGCTCCAGCGTCTTGATCACCGACTGCTCGAGCCGGTAGACGTATTCCTTGACGTAGATGTTCAGCCGCCGCAGGTCGATCAGCGGATAGACGACCACCTGGCCGGGCCCGTGGTACGTGACCTGGCCGCCGCGGTTCGTCTGCACCACCGGGATGCCGTGCGCGTCGAGCAGGTGCTCGGGCTTGCCGGCCAGGCCCTGCGTGTAGACCGGCGGGTGTTCGCAGAGCCAGAGCTCGTCTGGCGTGTCCGGCGTGCGTGCCTCGGTGAACGCACGCATCGCGGCGAAGGTCGGCTCGTACGCCACGAGCCCGAGCCGGTGAATCGCCGCGGTCACAGCACCATCTTCACCATCGGGTGCGTGCTCAGCGTGCGGTAGAGCTCGTCGAGCTGCTCGCGGCCGGTGGCGGTGACGGTGATCGTCACCCCGAGGTACTTGTCGGCCTTGCTCGGGCGCAGCTCGACCGTCGTGGCATCGAACGCCGGGTCGAACTGCTCGGCGATCGACGTGATCGCGTGCACGAAGCCGTCGACATTCAGCCCCATCACCTTGATCGGGAACTTCGACGGGTATTCGATCAGCGACTGGTCGGGGGGGATCTCTTGCATCGCTTCAGTCTCATCCGTTGTCAGATCGACTGCGTCACCTTGGCGCGCTGATAGGCCTCGAACAGCCGCGCATAGACCGGCCCGGGCTTGCCGCGCAGCGCGCCGTGGCCGACCGGCTGGCCGTCGAGCGAGGTGACCGGCAGCACCTCCTTGGTCGCCGAGCTCAGCAGGATTTCGTCGGCCGACATCACGTCGGCCTCCGGGATCGGCCGCAGGTTGTAGGCGATGCCGACCTCCTCGCACAGCTCGCGGATCAGCTCGTAGCGGATGCCCTCGAGCACGTGCTCGCTCTTCGGCGGGCCGAGCAGCGCGCCCTCGTGGACGACCCACACGTTGCTCGCCGCCGCCTCGGTCAGAAAGCCGTCGCGGAACATGATCGTTTCGGTCGCGCCATGGTCTGCCGACATCTGCCGCGCCAGCACATTGCCCAGCAGCGATGTGCTCTTGATGTCGCCGCGCTCCCACCGGAAGTCTCGCGCGGTGACGCACGCCACGCCCGCATGCCGCTGCTCGGGCGTGGCCGGCTTCATCACGCTGCACATCATGAAGACGGTCGGCTCGATGTCCGCCGGCATCACGTGGTCGCGCACCGCCACGCCGCGCGTGATCTGGATGTAGACGAGCTGGTCCGGACCAAAGCCACGCTCGACAAGCGCCGCGAGCAGCTTGCGGCAGCGCTGCAGCCACTCCTCACGCGTGTGCGGGTTGCGTATGCGCAGCTTGCCCAGGCTGCGGTCCAGCCGCGCCAGGTGCTCGTCGAAGCGGAACAGCTTGCCGCCATACGCGGGCACCACCTCGTAGATGCCGTCGCCGAAGATGAAGCCGCGGTCCAGCACCGAGACCTTCGCGTCGCGCAATGGCCCGTACTCTCCGTTCAGATAGCACAGGGTGTCGGGCAGGGTTTGCATGAGTGGAACTCCGAAGCGTCGCGTCGAGGTCAGCTTACTTGATCCACAACCGAATGGCATCCCAGGCGCGGCCGAAGATGCCCGCCTGCTCGACCGTCTCGAGCGCCACCAGGGGCACATCGACGACCGGTGCGCCCGAGGCCGTGGTCACCTTGATCGTGCCGACGCGCTGACCCTTGGCAAGCGGCGCGACGAGCGGGTCGCTGCGCTCGATCTTGGTCTGCAGCTTGCCACCCTCGCCCTTGGGCACGCTGACGAACAGCCCGCCGGCCGCGCCGAGCTTGGCCTCGTTGGTCTTGCCCTTCCAGATCGCCGGCGTCGCGATCGGCTTGGTGTCGTCGAACAGGCGGATCGTGTCGAAGGCCTGGAAGCCCCAGTTCAACAGCTTCTGGCTCTCGCCGGCACGCGCTTGCATCGAGGTCGTGTTCAGCACCACGGTCAGGATGCGGCGCTTGCCCGGCCCGCTGCCGTTCGCGCCGAGGTTCGGGAATTCGCGTTGCGCGGTGGCGATCAGGCAGTACCCGGCCGCGTCGGTGTAGCCGGTCTTCAGGCCGTCGACGGAGGGGTCGCGCCACAGCAGCAGGTTGCGGTTCGGCTGCTTGATGTTGTTGTAGCTGTACTCCTTGAGCGAGTAGTAGCGGAAGAACTCCGGGTAGTCGCGAATGATGTGCGTGGCGATCACCGACAGATCGCGTGCCGTGCTCTTGTGGCCGGCTTCGGTCAGTCCGGTCGCATTCTTGAAGGTCGTGTTCTTCAACCCGAACGCCTGCGCCTGGCGGTTCATCATCGCGACGAACTGCTCCAGCGTGCCGCCGACGGCTTCGCCCAGCGCCACCGCCGCGTCGTTGCCCGACTGCACGATCTCGCCCTTCAGCAACTCATCGACCGTCGGCGTCATCGTCGTGTCGATGAACATCAGCGAGCCGCCGGCCTTGCGCTCGTCCCACGCGCGCTTGGAGACCGACACCTTCTGATCGAGCGCGAGCTTCTTGTCGTGGATCGCCGTGAAGACCACGTACAGGCTCATCAGTTTGGTCAGCGACGCCGGGTCGGCAGGCGCATCGGCCTCGCGCTCCGCCAGGGTCTGGTTGCTGGTCAAGTCGAGCACGAGGAAGTGCTTGGCGGCGACTTCGGGCGGCACCAGCGGTTGAGCGGACGCGCCGGCCACGACGGCCAGCGACAGAACGAGAGCGAACAAGCGATTCATGGAGGATCCGGTGAAGAGAAGGAGTGCAGTCAGCACTCAGAGCGGCATGCGCGGTGTCAGTTCCTGCACGACGACATTCTTGAGCAGCCCGAGCTGGCCGTGAAAGAAGTGCCCGACACCCGGCAGCACGATGACCGGCAGCGCCTGCGGGCGGGCCCAGTCGAAGGTGGCCGAGAGCGGCACGACGTCGTCGATCTCGCCGTGGATGACGACCGTGTCCGCGGGCACGGCGGGCATGGGCTGCTTCTGCGTCGACGGGCCGACCAGCACCATGCGTTGCGGCTTGGCGCTGTCAGGCAAACGCATCGCGGCCTGCGAGGCCACGAAAGCGCCGAACGAAAAGCCGGCGAGCATGAACGACGGATCGGCGAACGCGGCGATCACCGCGAGCGCGTCGTCGGTCTCGCCGGCGCCGTCGTCCCACGCACCCTGCGAGGCGCCGACGCCGCGGAAGTTGAACCGCACGCAGCGCCACCCCAGCGCGACGAACGCGCGCGCGAGCGTCTGCACAACCTTGTTGTCCATCGTGCCGCCGTGCTGCGGGTGCGGGTGGCAAACCACGACGGTGCCTCGCGGCTCGCCCGCAGGCGCGTCGATCGCGCATTCGATGGCGCCGGCCGGGCCGGCAATCGTCTGGCGGACGGTGCCCGAATTCATCAGCGCCCGACCGTCGGCGGCAGCAGCAGGCGCTCGACGACCTGGCCGTTCTTCAGATGCGAGTCGACGATCTCGTCGATGTCGCTCTTGTCGACGAAGGTGTACCAGACCGCCTCGGGATAGACCACCGCGACCGGCCCGCCGGCGCAACGATCCAGGCAACCTGCCTTGTTGACGCGCACGCCGCCCGGCCCCGCGAGTTTCTCGGCCTTGACGCGCGACTTGCAGTGCTCGAAGCCGGCTTGCGCGCCATGCAGCGCGCAGGCGTCCTCGCCGTTTTCGCGCGTGTTCAGGCAGAAGAAGATGTGACGTTCGTAGTAGCTCATGCCGGCATTTTAGGTGGCTCGCTTTGGTCCCGTTCCTCCTTCGCCCCCAGCCGCACGAGGAGGTAGACGATCGCCGCATAGGGCCACAGCCAGCCGACCCAGCGCGCCGCGCCGTGGAATCGGATGAAGCGCCCCTGCTCCCAGAGCTGCAGGCTCTGTGCGAAGTACGGATCGGATGGTGCCTGCGTCACCACTGTGACCAGCGCGGTCAACACCATCAGGCCCACGCCCGCGGCGGCGCGACCCGGCACCACGCTCAGCGCGCACGCCACCACCGCGCCGAAGGCCAGCGCGGCGAGCGCCTGCGGCGTGCTCCACGCGAGCAGGTGCTGCGGGTTGAAGTTGAGCGCCGTCGACAGCGTTGTCGCCAGGCAGCCCAGCGCCGCCGCACCGAACACCAGCACCAGCCGCCGCCAGCCCGGCCGCGCGACCGAGAACGCGATCATGCAGGGCGCCAGCAAGCCCAGCGCGATCAACGCGAACTCGCCGCCCGGCGACAGCGCGGTGCGCTCCAGATCGGCGTCGGCCCAGCCCTCGAACCACAGCGCGATCGACGTGTCGTCGACCCACTGCGCCACCGACTCCTGCAGCCGCAGCAACACCTGCCCCTGGCCGAGCGGCGCGGGCAACGGGAACAGCAGCCCGACCGGCCACAGCAGCAGCAGCGCAATGCCGCCGGCACTGCGCGCGATGAACCAGCGGTCGCGCGCGACCTGCCAGCGCTCGACGCCACCGCGCACATGCACCCACCAGCCCAGCATGGCACCGGCCAGCGTGCCGATCACGTTGACCCCGAGATCGACGTTCGACGAGACGCGCTGCGGCAGGAAGTTCTGCAGGAACTCCATCGCGAACGACAGGCTTGCGCCCGCCAGGCACGCGCAGAGCAGCGCCAATCGGACGCGCACACCGCTGCGCACCAGCGCGCCGAACACGAGCGCGCCGAACGGCAGGTAGCCGAGCACATTGGTGACGAGGTCGAACCACGTCCACCAGCGCGGCCACGGCAAGCCCAGGAACGCCAATGGCGACGCGCCCGGCATGTGCCAGCCGGCGAACGGGTACAGGCTCGCGTAGACGATCAGCGCGGCATACAGCCAGGCCAGCGGTGCGGCGGAGCTGCGGTGGCGTGCCATCTGAGCGAGTGCCTCGCGGCGTCAGAAAGGCTTCACGACGACCAACACGACGATGGCTGCGAACAGCAGCACCGCCACTTCGTTGAATACGCGGAACCAGCGCTCGCTGCGCCGGTTCTCGAACTGCTCGAACTTGCGCAGCAGCGAGCGGCACGCATGGTGATAGCCGATCACGACGACCACCAGGAACAGCTTGGCATGCAGCCAGCCACCCTTGAAGTCGAAGCCCAGCCACAACCACAGCCCCAGACCGATGGCCGGGATCATCAGCAGGCTGGCGAAGCGGTAGAGCTTGCGCGCCATCATCAGCAGCCGCTCGCGTTCGGCGTGGCTGTCGGCCGGCACGGAGGCGAGGTTGACGAACAGGCGCGGCAGGTAGAACAACGCGGCAAACCAGCTCGCGACGAAGACGATGTGAAGAGCTTTGATCCAGAGCATCGCGGGATTATGGGCGGCTCAAGAAGAAAAGCCCCGGCACGCGGCCGGGGCTTGAAATGCCTTCTCGCTGTCACACGGTCGGGCACCTGCTCAGGGAGGAAAAGCAGGGAACAACAACCTTGCGGCTATCATTCGATTTCTACTTTAGCAGAAGCTGTGCGTTTTGCTACAGGTGTGTGACGACTCGACGGCGCCTGCATTTACCCGGCAAAGTCTTGCAAAGTTCGCACGCGATGCAGCCGGCGTCGGCCGACTTGGCAACCCATGCAAACGCCCCCGCCCTTCCCCGCCAGCCGCCCGCGTCGCCTGCGCCGCGACGCCTTCACGCGAGCCCTGGTCCGCGAGCATTCGCTGCGGCCCAGCGACCTGATCCTGCCGGTATTCGTGCTGCCCGGCCAGGGCATCACGCAGGACGTGGCCTCGATGCCCGGCGTGCAGCGCGTGACGCTGGACCGGCTTCTGCCGATCGCCGAGGAATGCGTGCGCTTGGGCATCCCGGTGATGGCGCTGTTCCCGGTGATCGAGCCGTCGCTGAAGACGGAAGACGGTCGCGAGGCGCTCAACCCCGATGGGCTCGTACCGACCGTCGTGCGCGCGCTGAAAGAACGCTTCCCCGAGCTCGGCGTGATGACCGACGTGGCGCTCGACCCGTTCACCAGCCATGGCCAGGACGGGCTGCTCGACGCGACCGGCTACATCATGAACGACGAGACCGTCGCGGTATTGACCCAGCAGGCGCTGGTGCAAGCGCAGGCGGGCGTCGACATCGTCGCGCCGAGCGACATGATGGACGGGCGCATCGGCGCGATCCGCACCAGCCTCGAGGAGGCCGGCCACATCCACACCCGGATCATGGCCTACAGCGCCAAGTACGCGAGCGCCTTCTACGGCCCGTTCCGCGACGCGGTCGGCTCGGCCGGCAACCTCGGCAAGGCCGACAAGACCGTCTACCAGATGGACCCGGGCAACACCGACGAAGCACTGCGCGAGGTCGCGCTCGATCTGGCCGAAGGCGCCGACATGGTGATGGTCAAGCCCGGCATGCCCTACCTCGACATCGTCCGGCGCGTGAAGGACGAGTTCCGCGTGCCGACCTTCGCGTACCAGGTCAGCGGCGAGTACGCAATGCTGAAAGCCGCGGCCCAGAACGGCTGGCTCGCGCACGACGCGGTGATGATGGAGAGCCTGCTCGCGTTCAAGCGCGCCGGAGCGGATGGCGTGCTGACCTACTTCGCGATCGAAGCCGCGCGGCTGTTGAGATCCAGCTGAACTGATGCGCGTCTTTCACGTCCAGGGCGACCAGTTCACCGAGCTGCACGCCTTGCCCGATGCGGCGCCCGAGGCAGGCTACCTGTGGATCGGCATCGCCCGGCCTGCGTTCGAGACGCAGAACAGCGCGTTGCAGGCGGCGCTGCAGCGCTGGACCGGGGGTCAGCTCGTCGACCTGCACGTCTCCGACCTGCTGAACAGCCAGCTGCCTTCGCACTTCGACTACACGTCGTGGTACGACCTGCTCGTGTTTCGCCGGCTCGCGGCCGCCAACGAGCCCGTCACCGACGCGATGCCGCAGATCGACACCAGCCCGGTCGGCTTCGCCGTGTTCGACCGGGTGCTGCTCACCGTGCACCCGGCCGACTGCCTCGTGCGTGAGTTCTTCGCCACCCGGCTGCAGCAGCAGGGCGGCGGCGCGGAGGTGCGCAGCAGCACGCGCGTGCCACCGAGCCCCGCGGACCTCGCGCTGCGCATGGTCAATTTCATGGTCGACAGCTACCTCGAGCTGCGCCGGCTGCTGACCAAGCAGCTCGACCAGTTGCAAAAGGAACTCTTCGACGCGAAGGGCGGCTACGGCAGCTGGAAGTCGGTGCTCGACGTGCGCAACAACCTGCACCTGCTCGACGACACCTGCGAAGACCAGCGCGCTGCGATCACCGAGTGGATCGATGCGCTCGACGAGCTGCCGCCGAACGCCGACCCGGCGACGCTGCGCGAACGCGAGCTGCTGCGCGTGCGTTCGCGCGACGTGCAGGAGCACATCGAGCGCGTGCTCACACATGTGCGGCGGCTCGACGCCATGGCCGAGAACGCGGTGCAGATGCACTTCTCGGCGCAGAGCCAACGCACCAACGAGATCATGCGCACGCTGACCGTGCTGACCGCGATCTTCCTGCCGTTGAACCTGGTCACCGGCTTCTTCGGAATGAACTTCGAGGGCCTGCCACTGATCCACAGCCCACGCGGCTTCTGGATCATCTTCAGCGTGATGCTGCTGCTGGGCCTGGGGCTCAGCTGGTTCTTCTGGCGCAAGCGCTACCTGGAGCGTTCGCGCTAGGGCTCCTCGCGGATGTCGAAGGTCGGCAGGTTCCATTGCCGGTGGACCGCGACGATCCGCAGCGAGAGGCCGATGACGATCGCCACCAGCATCACGACGTCGTGCGGCAGCCCCAGCGCGAGCCCGCCGACATACGTGCCACCCGTCACGAGCGAGACCGTCGCGTAGACCTCGCGCCGGAACAGCAGCGGCACCTCGCCGCTCAGCACATCGCGCAGCACGCCGCCGACGCAGCCGGTGATGAGCCCGCTGACGATCGCGATGACAGCGCTGTGCCCCGCCGCGAGCGCCACGCTGCAACCGATCACGGTGAACGCGACGAAGCCGATCGCATCGAGCACGAGGAAGGTGACCGGCAGCCGCCGCACCACACGCGCCAACGCAATCGTCGCCAGTGAGGCGACCGTGGTCAGCACCAGCAGCCACGGCTGCGCGACCCAAGACAGCGGGTAGTGCCCGAGCAGCACGTCTCGTGCCGAGCCGCCGCCGAGCGCGGTCACGCAACCGAGCACCGCGACGCCGACCCAGTCGAGCTGGCGCTTGCCGGCGACAAGCGCGGCCGTCATCGCGCAGGCGACCACGCCGGCGAGATTGCCGATGTCGAGCAGCAGGGTTGATCGTCATGTCAGTGGACCATGGCGCTTCGCGCCGCCCGCGAGGCATGAAACGTCGCCCTGGTTTTCGATGTCCGCTGTCGGCCATCAGCAGGCACTCGCCACAGGCGGCTTTGAGGCTGTCCACGCATCATCCCAGCGTCAACATGTCCCGCGGCCCCTCCTCGCTGAAGTAGTCACACACGAAGTCGACGAAGGCCCTCACCTTCGGGCTGATCAGTCGGTGCGATCCGTGCAACACCCAGAGTTCCGTCGCGGGCTCTGTCGACAGGCCCCAACTCGCGAGCCGGCCCGACGCCAGCGCGTCGAGGGCGATCGTGCGTGGGATCATGGCTGCGCCCGCCCCGGCGATCACCGCGTCGCGGATGGACAGTGGCGAAGCCAGGCGCAACACGGCCTTCGGATGGAACTGCGCTTCCTGGCCGCTCGTCTCGTCGACGACGTGCCAAGGCTTGTCGTCGGACGTCCCTGTGCGCATCACCGCCGGGAACCGAGCCTGCTGATCTGATTGATCCGCGGTGACGGGACGCGGCAGCCCGGGCCGCGCGACGAGCATCTGCCGGTTGCGCAGAAAGCATCGCCCCACCAGGTCGCTGTTCGGCGATGGATTCACACGGACGACGACGTCGATTTCGTCAGCCACGAGGTCGATGAAGCGGTCTTCCGACGTGACGTCAAGCAGCACCTCTGGAAACGAGGCCAGGAATGCGGCCGTGAGCGGCCCCAGGCTGGTATGCGCGAACAACATCGGCACGCTGACCCGCAGCCGTCCGCTCGGGCGACCGAGCCCGGCCTTGACGTCCCGGAGGGCCTCGGCGATTTCGCCGATCTGTGAACCCGTGCGGGTGTGGAGGACGCTTCCCTCGTCCGTCAGGCGCAAGGTGCGCGACACACGCTCGATCAGGCGCACGCCCAGGCTTTTCTCGAGGTCACGCACGCGCCGGGAGAGCGTGGCCTTGGGCTGGCCGCTGGCGCGACTGGCGCGGCCGAAGCCGCCGTGCGTCGCGACGAGGTTGAAATCGGAGAGGGCGAGAAGATCCATTATTGTTCCGATGGCGAGACGATTCATCTCGAATTTGAAGTCTATGCGCTGAATTCAAGACGACCTAATCTTCAGTCACGGGAACGAACCGCATGCCAGCCCCGCCGGGGCCAGCAGCAGAACGAACCCTTTCAACCCGCGCGGCCCCCGGCTGCGCCTCACATCGGAGCTCATCATCATGTCTATCCTCGTCACCGGCAGCACCGGCCGAATCGGCGCCCAGGTCGTCACCCAACTCGCCGCCAGCGGCGCCAGCGTGCGAGCCCTCACGCGAACGCCGGAGAAGTCGACCTTCCCTGCTGGCGTCACGGCCGTCCAGGGCGATTTGCTGGACGCCGACGCCATGCGCAAGGCGCTGGACGGCGTCAAGACGCTGTTCCTGCTCGTCAGCAATGCGCCCGACGAGTTGACCCAGGCGATCAACACCCTGGGGCTGGCGCGCGAAGCGGGCGTGACCGGCATCGTGTACCTCTCGGTGACCCGCAGTGCCGACTACACCGACGTTTCGCACTTCACGGCCAAGCACGCCGTCGAACGCATGATCGAACAGATGGATCTGCCCGCGACCGTGCTGCGCCCGTCCTACTTCTTCCAGAACGACGCAACGCTGCGGGATCCGCTGACGAAAGCCGGGCTCTATGTCGCGCCGGTCGGCGACAAGGGCGTCTCCATGGTGGACGTGCGTGACATCGCGGACGCCGCCGTCATCGAATTGCTTCGACGCGATCGGGCCCCCGCCGCACTGCCGCGCGAGACCTACGAGCTCTCGGGCCCGGAGGCGCTGACGGGCACCTCGCTCGCTGCGATCTGGGCCGAGATGCTGGGCCGCGAGATTCGTTACGCGGGCGGTGACCTGAATACGTTCGAAGCGGCGGTCAAGACGCAGGCACCTGCCTGGCTCGCGTACGACCTGCGCGCGATGATGCATCGTTACCAGGC
>JBDTVC010000062.1:0-21407 GCA_040007475.1 Burkholderiales bacterium | reverse complement strand
CGGTCACGCCCTCGCGCCGCACGCCCAGCATGTTGGCGATGAGCTCCTGCGTCATCACCAGCTCGTTGCCGTTCAGGCGATCCAGGCTGAGCAAGAGCCAGCGGCACAGTTGCTGGTCCAGCGAATGGTGGCGGTTGCACACGGCCGTCTGGGCCATCTGGGTGATGAGCGCCTGCGTGTAGCGCAGCAGCAGGTGCAGCACCGGTGCGCGGTTGAACTCTTCCTTGATCACGGACGAGCGCAGGCGATAGCACTGGCCCGCGCTCTGAACCACTGCCCGGCTGGGTGTCGATTCGCCACCCATGAACAGCGAGATGCCGACGACACCCTCGTTTCCGACCACCGCGATCTCGGCCGAGGCGCCGTTCTCCATCACGTAGAGCAGCGAGACGATGGAGGACGTGGGGAAGTACACATGGCTCTGCGTGCCACCCGATTCGTACACCACCTGGCCCAGCGGCATGTCGACCCACTCGAGCTGGGGCAGCCAGCGTTCCCACTCGGCCTGCGGGAGGGAGGCGAGCAAGTGGTTCTGCCTGGGGTCGCGCTTGTTCGCCATCGGGGCCCTTGTTGGCGGGACGCATTGCAGGCGTCATCGGTCCCGCCGCGTGGGCAGGGCAAGCTTGGAGTGTGGCACCGGCGCAGCCCGCTGTATGTACGGCACCGCACACACGGGTTCGCCCTCTGCGCGGATTGAGCGGACTCAATGCGACCCCGGCGTTTCGGTGAACAGTAGGACCATCGGTCACGCAAGGGGACGCCGTGGAGAAGATCTGGATCAGGAACTATCCGGCGGGCGTGCAAGCGACGGTCGATGTCGACGCTTACACGTCGTTGGGCGATGTGCTGCGCCAGACCTGCCAGCGCTTCGGCGAGCGCCCCGCCTTCAGCAGCATGGGCACCTCGATCAGCTATGCCGACCTCGACCGGCTGAGCCGCCACTTCGCCGCCTACCTGCAGAAGTGCCTCGGCCTGAGCAAGGGCGATCGGGTTGCGATCATGCTGCCCAACCTGCTGCAGTACCCGGTCGCGCTGTTCGGCATCCTGCGCGCCGGCCTGGTGGTCGTGAACGTCAATCCGGAGTACACGGTGCCGGAGCTGGAGCACCAGCTGCATGACTGCGATGCGCGCGCGATCGTGGTGCTGGAGAACTTTGCGCACACGCTGCAGTCGGTGCTGGCGCGCAACCCCGCGATGCATCTGGCGGTGATCACGACGGAGGTCGGTGACATGCTGCCGGTCGTGAAGGAGCTGATCACCAACGTCGCGGTGAAGTACTTCAAGCACATGGTGCCGGCGTGGGAGATTGCGGGCTCGATCGAGTTCAACGCGGTGCTGCGCAGCGGCCACGAGTTCAGCTTCGACGAGGTGCCGCTGCAGCATGCCGACGAGGCGTTCCTGCAGTACACCGGCGGCACGACCGGCGTGGCCAAGGGAACGCGCCTGAGCCACGGCAACATGGTCGCCAACCTGCAGCAGGTCGGGGCCTGGATCGCGACCGAGTTGCGCGAGGGCGAGGAGGTGTTCGTCTGCCCGCTGCCGCTGTATCACGTGTTCGCGCTGACCTCGTGCCTGATGTTCCTCAAGATCGGTGCGCACACGGTGCTGATCGTCAACCCGCGCGACATGGACGCGTTCCTGCACGACCTGCGCAAGTACCCGTTCACCGCGATCATCGGTGTCAACACGTTGTACCGGGCGCTGCTCGACGCGCCCGGGTTCGCCGACGTCGACTGCCGCCATCTGAAGCTGGCGAGCGCTGGCGGCATGGCGGTGCAGCGCGTCGTCGCGGAGCGCTGGAAGGAGGCCACTGGCGTGGCGCTGATCGAAGGCTACGGGCTCACCGAGACCTCGCCGGTCGTGATCTCCAACCCGATCGGCATCACGCAATGGACCGGGACCATCGGCATGCCGATCCCCTCGACCGAGGCGGTGATCCTCGACGATGAAGGTGGCGAGCTCCTGCCGGGCGAGATCGGCGAGATCTGCGTGCGCGGCCCGCAGATCACCGCAGGCTACTGGAACCGGCCAGACGAGACGCGCCACGTCTTCACGCAGGACGGCTGGCTGCGCACGGGCGACATGGGCTTCATGGACGAGCGCGGCTACTTCACGATCACCGACCGCAAGAAGGACGTGATCGTCGTCTCCGGCTTCAAGGTGTTCCCGAACCAGGTCGAGGATGCAGTCACCCTGCACCCCGGCGTGGCCGAGGCGGCGGCGATCGGCCTGCCGGACGAGAAGTCGGGCGAGGTCGTCAAGCTGATCGTGGTGCGCAAGGACGTCGGGCTGACCGAGGAGGCCTTGCTGGCGCACTGCCGGCGCCACCTGACCGGCTACAAGATGCCGCGGATCATCGAGTTCCGCAGCGAGCCGCTGCCGAAGTCGGCGATCGGCAAGATCCTGCGGCGGCGCCTGCGCGAGGCCGAGCTCGACCCGGCGCGCGGTGAGGCCGCGCGGTGACTGCGACGCAGACGAAACGCTTCGCGGTGCTGACCAGCGGCGGCGACGCACCCGGCATGAACGCCGCGGTGCGGGCCGTCGTGCGCAGCGGCGTGTCGCAGGGCGCGCAGATGATCGGCGTTCGCCACGGCTACACCGGGCTGATCGAGGGCGCGTTCGTGCCGCTCGGGCTGCGTGATGTCGGCGGCATCGTGCAGCGCGGCGGCACCTTCCTCGGCACGACGCGCTGCTCCGAACTGAATACCGACGCCGGGCTCGATCGGGCCGTGAGCCAGATCCGCGAGCGCGGCATCTCGGGCCTGGTCGTGATCGGCGGCGACGGCTCGCAGAGCGGTGCCCTGGCGCTCGCGCGCCGCGGGGTGCCGGTGGTCGGTGTCGCGTCGACGATCGACAACGACCTGTGCGGCACCGACATCAGCATCGGCTCGACGACGGCCACCGACATCGCGCTCGAGGCGATCGACCGGCTGCGCGTGACCGCGGCGTCGCATGGCCGCGCCTTCCTGGTCGAGGTGATGGGCCGGCAGTGCGGCTACCTCGCACTGATGGCCGGCATCGCCGGTGGCGCGGAGGCCATCGTGGTGCCCGAGGTCGACATGCACCCCGAGGACGTGGCGCGCGAACTGCGCGCCGCACGCGAGCGCGGCAAGAGCCACGCGGTCATCGTCGTCGCCGAGGGCGCGGGCTTCGACGCCGAGGGGTTGGCCAGCTACTTCAGGGAGCACCAGGCGCGGCTGGGTTTCGAGTTGCGCGTGTCACGGCTCGGCCACATCCAGCGCGGCGGCAGCCCGGGCAGCTTCGACCGCATCCTCGCCACGCGCCTGGGCAGCGCGGCGATCACCGAACTCGCGGCCGGCCGGCGCGACGTGCTGGTCGGCGTGGTCAGCGGGCAGGTCGCCTGCACGCCGCTGGCCGATGTCGCGGGCCGCAAGCGGCCGATCGAGCCGCACTGGCTCGAGTTGGCGCGCGTGCTGGCCGCATGAACCCTGCAAGAAGAATCCCAGCGAAAGGAACCATCATGTTGTTGAAAGACGTGTGCGTGCTCGAGGTCGTCAGCTGTGGCCGGGACACCCGAATCAGCGAGGCGGCGCAGTTGATGCGCGAGCGCCACTGCGGCGATCTGGTCGTGGTCGACGACCCGCGTGGGGAGCGGGTGCCGGCGGGCATCCTCACCGATCGCGACATCGTCGTCGAGGTGCTCGGCAAGGGCCTGGACCCGGCGACGACGACGGTGGCCGAGGTCATGACGCGAACGCTGGCGATCGCGCTCGACACCGAAGGTACCGATGTCGCCATCGAGCGCATGCGCCAGCACGGTGTGCGCCGTCTGCCGGTCGTGAACCACGCCGGCGGGCTGGTCGGCATCTTCACGCTCGACGACGCGCTGCGCCTGAACGCCACGCACGCGCTCGAACTGATCGACGTCGCGGCGAAAGGGCTGGAGCACGAGCGCCGCACACGCCGTTGAGTCGCGTTCGGAATCCGCCTACGGGCCACGGGTCGGTGCGCCGATACCCGGCGCCGACGGATCGCGCAATCCTTGAGTGATTCGGCATTCCTGCACGAACCACTGACAACAAGGAGATCCATGGACGCGACCGCCACTCCCATCGTCTGCCCGCACCTGTTCCTGTCGGGGTCGGCGCGCTGCACTGCGTCGGACCTGCTGCGCTGGGCCGGGCTCGCAGACCTGGCGGACTCCGGCACCGACGCGATCGCGTTCTGCATCCGCCGCGTGCGCGCGGAACAGGTGCTGCTGCGCGAGGGCCAGGCGTTCGAGAACCTGTACTTCGTCGGTGCCGGCAGCTTCAAGTCGGTGCAGGTCGACCTCGAGGGCTACGAGCAGGTGCTGGGCTTCGCGATCCACGGCGACGCGCTCGGGCTCGACGGCCTGCTGCACGGCCGCCACGCCAGCGGCGCCACCGCGCTCGAGGACTCGAGCGTGGCCGTCGCCCCGTTCCGCCAACTGGTCGAGATGAGCCACACGGTGCCCGCGATCGAGCGCCTGCTGCAACACGCGACCGGCGCCGAACTGATGCACCGCAGCGACACGCAATATCTGATGTCGGCGCCGAGCTCCGAGGTGCGCGTCGCGCGCTTCCTGCTCCACTTCGCGCAGCGCCAGAGCGCGCTGGGCCATTCGGACCGCCGCCTGTGCCTGCGCATGACACGGCGCGAGATCGCCAGCTGCCTCGGCGTCGCGCACGAGACGGTGAGCCGGGCGCTGACCTCGCTGATGAACTGCGGTTGCATCCGCGTGTCGCAGCGCGACATCGAGATCGTCGACGCCGACGCGCTGCACCAGCTTCAGCGCGTGACGCGCGGCGCGCCGCGCGGACGCCTGACCCACGGGCCGCGCGCGCTGGCGGCGTGACGCGCGCGCCGGCTAAAGACCATGCGCGCTGAAGATTGATGGGCTGTCCGAGACCATCGCGTCGGCCTACAGTGCGTGTCTCGGCCCTTGGCGCGCATCGATCGCGACGGTGCGTACCGGTTTGTTGCGCGCGATCAATCGGTGCGGCACGCCGCGGTTCCAGCATGCGAACCGGACGCTCGAACCCGTGTGCAGGTGACCCACGTGCCCCTCAAGCCCTTCCTCTCCGACGAAGCCATGCGCGACAACATCCGGCCGGCGGTGTTCGTCGACCGTGCGGACGCGGGGCATCGGCTGGCCCAACGTTTGATGGCGATGCGCTGGCGCGCGCCGGTGGTGGTGCTGGCGTTGCCGCGCGGCGGCGTTCCGGTCGCCACCGAGGTGGCCAGCGCGCTGGGTGCCGCACTGGACCTGCTGCTGGTGCGCAAGATCGGCGCGCCGTGGAACCCCGAACTGGCGCTGGCGGCACTGGTCGACGGCGACCCGCCGGAGATCGTCCTCAACGACGAGCTGAGCGACTTGGCGGGCGCCGACCGGAGCCACATCGAAGCCGAGGCGCTGCGCGCCCGGAGCGAGCTCGAACGCCGCCGCAGCGTCTATCTGCACGGTCGCGCGCCGCTCGGGGTGCAGGGGGCGACGGTGATCGTCGTCGACGACGGCATCGCCACCGGCACGACGATGCGCGCGGCCCTGCGGGCGCTGCGGCGGCGCCGGCCGGGGCGGCTCGTGCTGGCGGTGCCGGTCGCGCCGGCGGCGGTGCTCGAGGCGCTGCGCGCCGAGGCGGATGACGTGGTGTGCCTGAGGGCACCGGACGATTTCGATGCAGTCGGCGAGCACTACCTGGACTTTCGGCAGGTCGACGACGGTGACGTGACGGCAGCGCTGGCGAAGGCCGGCAGCGGATCGAAGGAGCGCAACGATGCATGATGCCCTGATGCCCGCGGCTGCGCCGCTTCTGTCGCTTGCACCGATCCTCGGCTCACCGGTCGCGCGGAGTGCCATGCGAGCCGACACGCCGGCGCTGATCGACCGGCGCGCCCCGGCACCGCGCGACCTTGTGCGATCGACCTACACGGTCGTGCTCGCCGGCGGTCGCGGCGCGCGACTGAAGCAGCTGACCGAGCTGCGCTCCAAGCCCGCAATGCCGTTCGCCGGGCATTTCAGCATCATCGATGTCACGCTCAGCAATTGCGTCAACTCGGGGCTGCGCCAGATCGGCGTGCTGACGCAGTACAAGGCGCAGAGCCTGATCCGCCACATCGCGCAGGGCTGGAGCTTTCTCGACGCGGGCCTGCGCGAGTTCATCGACGTCGTGCCGGCGCAGCAGAAGCTCGGCCAGAACTGGTACGCGGGCACCGCCGACGCCGTCTACCAGAACCTCGACATGCTCCGCGAGGCCGGTCAGAAGTACGTGCTCGTCCTCGCCGGCGATCACGTCTACAAGATGGACTACGGCCGCATGATCGCGGACCACGTGCGGCGCGATGCCGATGTCACCGTGGCCTGCATCGAGGTCGGTCTGGAGCAGGCCACCTCGTTCGGGGTGATGCGCGTCGATGCCGAGGCGCGCGTGGTCGGCTTCGAGGAGAAGCCGGTGCGACCGCGCGCGATCCCGGGTCGGCCGGATACCGCGCTCGCGAGCATGGGCATCTATGTGTTCAGTGCCGCCTTCCTGTACCGCGAACTGTGCCGCGATGCGTCGGACGCTTCGTCCAGCCATGACTTCGGTACCGACATCATTCCCGGCGCGCTCTCGCGGGCACGCGTGTTCGCGCACGACTTCTCGGAGAGCTGCGTCGGCGGCGTCGGCGGGCGACCGTACTGGCGCGATGTCGGCACGCTCGACGCTTACTGGGCCGCGAACCTCGACCTGCTCGGCCCGGGCCCCGACATCGATCTGTATGACAGTGCCTGGCCGATACGCGGCGTGCCGCAGCAGTTGTCGCCCTCGAGGTTCGAGGCCGGCGCCGACGGGCGGGCCAGCGAGCTGAGCGAGTCGATCGTCGCTGGGGGGTGCGTGCTCAGCGGCGCGACACTGCGACGCGCGCTCCTGTGTGCCGACGTGCGCGTGGGCGAGCATTGCGTCATCGAGGAGTCGTTGGTGCTGCCCGGTGCGGTGATCGGCCAGCGCGCTATGGTGAAGCGCGCGATCATCGACAGCGGCTGCGTGCTGCCCGATGGCATCCGGATCGGCGTCTGTGCGGCCGAGGACGCCGCGCGCTTCACGGTCACCGAGGGCGGCATCGTGCTCGTGACGCCCGACATGCTGGCCTCACCTCGGCTCATGAGCGCCTGAACTCGCCGGGGCGTGGACCACCCGGCGGGGCCTGACCCTCAGCCGATCGACAGGCGCTTGGTTCCCGCCGCGGCGCGCTTGGGCAGGATCAGGCTGAGCACGCCGTTGGCGTACTTGGCATCGGCCTTCGAATCATCGACCGCCGACGCGAGCGAGAAGGTCCGGCTGGCGTAGCCGTACTGGCGCTCGCTGCGCAACACGCGACCGTCCTTGCGCTCCTCCTGGTCTCTCTTGATCTCGGCACTGATCGTGACCTGGTTGCCGTCGACGCGCACGTCGATGTCCTCCTTGCGGACGCCGGGAATCTCTGCCTTCACCGCGTACTGTCCGTCGGTCTCGCTGAGGTCGATCTTGATCTGCGGTGCGCGGTCGGTCATGTCGACGCGCATCGGGCGCAGGATGTGGCGGAAGGGGAAGTCCATTGGATCCAGATCGAACAGGCTCGTCGCGCTCAACTCGTTCATCGCATTGCTCCTTGGCTGGTTGACAGGGATGCGCATGCCATGCCGGCCACTGCGCATTCGCGCATCGTCGCGCCGCGCCGGCGGGGCGCGATTGAGCGCACGCAATGCCGTCGCGGCTTGCCGCGCCACAGTGAGGCAACACAAGAAGAGCATCGTCGGAGGTGGATATGTCGGCTTGTCGCGAGCAGGTGTCGGTCGGGCCGGCGAGCTTGCCGGGTCGGCTGCTCGTGCCGAGCCGGGCGTCCGCGATCGTGCTGCTGGGGCAGGGTGGCGGCGCGCCGTCGCCGTTGATGCAGTCGGTCGACGAGATGCTGCTCGACGCGGGGATCGCGACGCTGGTGATCGACTTTCTCGGCCTGCCGGGTGCCGAGCCGCGACGCGTCGGGCTCGGGGTCGAGGCGCTCGCTGCGTGCATGGTCCAGGCGCTGGACTGGATCGGCGTGCGTGCCGACCTCGCGAATGCCCGCATCGGCACGATGTCGACCGGCATCGGCGCTGCCGCCGTGCTGCGCGCCGAGGGCCAGCACCCGGGCCGCTTCAGCGCGATCGTGCTCCAGGGCGGTCGCGTCGATCTGGCCGGCGACGACTGGCTGACGCGCGTGAGGGCGCCGACCCTGCTGATCGTCGGCAGTGGCGATGCCGAGCTCGAACGCATCAACCGCCGTGCGCTGAGCCAGCTCAGCTGCATCCGCCGACTCGAGGTCGTGCCGCGCGCGACACACCGGCTCGAGCAACCCGGCGCGCTCGCCAGCGCCGCTCACCTCGCCTGTGCGTGGCTGCGGCACGAACTGGCGCCGCGCCACCGGGTCTGAGCGGGGCCGGTGCGCGCCGGCTTGCGGGGAATCAATCCGGCCACCGCACACAGGGCTAGGCTGGGCCATCGTTCACCGCCGGAGAGAAGAGCATGCTGAAGATGCTGATTGCAGTTGACGGCTCGCAGCACGCGGACCGCGCCATCGCGGCGGTGGCCGAGATGGTGCGATCGGCGACGGCGAATGTCGAGGTGACCCTCGTCCATGTGCGCGACCTGCCGATCTATCCCGGCGACCTGCCGGTGTTCGACGCCGACCAGGTCGAGGACCTGCTCAAGCGCAAGCAGGACGAAATCCTTGCGGCCGCCGCCCGGCACGCGGAGTCGATCGGCCTGAAGGTCGTGTCGCAGCAGCGCGCCGTCGGCTCGCCGGGCCTGGAGATCGTCGCGGTGGCGACGCAGTGCGGCGCCGACCAGATCGCGATGGGCACGCACGGCCGCGGTGGCATCGGCAGCCTGTTCATCGGCTCGGTCGCTCAGCGCGTGGTGCACCTGTCGAAACTGCCGGTGCTGCTGGTCAAGTGAGCGGGCGTGCGCGCGGGTGGTCGACCTCGGGGGGTTCCGAGCGCAGCAGCGCCGGGTCGTCCATCGCCAGGCCGTTCTCCATGCCGTAGCGGATCAGCGCGGCCATGTTCGGCAGCTGCAGCTTGTCGAGGATGCGCGCCTTGTGCGTGCTGATGGTCTTCACCGACAGGTGCAGTGCCTCGGCGATCTCGGTGACACGCTGGCCCGAGACGATGCGGCGCAGCACCTCGAGCTCGCGATTCGAGAGCTGCGCGTGGCGCGCCGCGGCGACGCTGCCGTTGAGCTGCTGCACGACCCGCTCTGCGAGGCTTGCGGTGACATAGGTGCCACCGTTCGAGACCTTGCGGATCGCGACGACCAGCTCCTCCGTGGCCGTGTCCTTGGTGACGTAGCCGTTCGCCCCGGCCGCGAACGCACGCAACGCGTACTGCTCCTCGGCGTGCATGCTCAGCACCAGCACCGGCATCCGCAGCGATTCGCCGCGGATGCGCCGGATCAGCTCGAGGCCGCTCATGCCCGGCATCGACAGGTCGGCGATGATCAGGTCGAAGGCCTCGCCGCGAACGCACTCGATCGCCTGAAACCCGGTCGCCGCCTCGGTGACGACCCAGCCATCGGCCATGCCTTCGATGATCCGCTTCAGGCCCTCGCGCACCGTCGTGTGGTCATCGACGAGCAGCAGGCGCGGCGGCTGGCCGGGTCGGTGGGTCATCATGGTCGCGCCTCGGCGGCCGGGGCGTCCACCTTCTTCAGCGGCAGCCGCACCGTGAGGCGGCCACCGCCGCCCAGCGGGTTGTCGACCTCGAGGCGGCCGCCCAGCATGTAGGCCCGCTCGCGGATGCCCATCAAACCGTACTTGCCCTCGCGTTGCAGCGCGTCGTCGGAGAAGCCGACGCCGTCGTCGTGGATCGTCAGGACGAACTCGCCCTGCGCCACCCGGGTCTGGATGCGCACGTCGGTGGCCCTGGCGTGGCGCGCCACGTTCGTCAGCGCCTCCTGGACCATGCGGTAGACCGCGATGCTGGCGCGCGCATCGAGCGGCGAATCGTCGATGTCCAGGCTGACCGCGACCTCGATGCCGATGCGCCGCGCCGCGTCGCGCGCCAGCCACTCGATCGCGGCATTGAGCCCGAGGTCGTCGAGCATCAGCGGGCGCAGGTCGGCGGCGATGCGTCGCACCGCCGCGACCGTCTCGTCGATCATCTCCAGCATCTCGGCGACGCGCCCCGGTGCTCCTGGGGTCTGCGGGCCGGCGATCTGCATCTTCAGCGCCGTCAGCCGCTGGCCGAGCTCGTCGTGCAACTCGCGCGCGATGTGTCGGCGCTCCTCCTCGCGGGCCTCCACCGCATTCGCCGACAGGCGACGCAGCTCGGTGCGCGAGCGTTCGAGCTCGAGGCTGGCCGCGCGTTGCTTCGTGACGTCGACCAGGACCATCTGCATGGTCGTCTCGCCGTGGTCCGGCAGCGGCGCCGAGCCGATCTCCACCTCCCGCACGCTGCCGTCGGGCCGCACGATGCCGCTGCGCACCATCGGCACCTCGGCGGCGCCGGCCAGCGCCAGCGCGTGCTGCTCGCGCAGGCTCGCGTGCGAATCGGGGCGCAGCAACGCGTAGACCGACTGCCCCACGAGCCGCCCCGGCTCGTTGACACCGAACAGCTCGAGCGCGGGCCGGTTCGCGAAGGCGATTCGATCGCCCTCGGTGATCCACATCGCCATCGGCGACAGGTCGAGGATGGAGCGGAACCGTTGCTTGAGCATCGTGAGCTCGTCCTGCAGCGCGCGCTCGTGGCTCAGGTCGCGCAGCAGCGCGACGAAGAAGCGCCCGACGCCACCGGGGATGGCGAGTTCGAGGCGCGAGACGACCGCCTCGGCGGTGAACTCCTCGCCATCGGCGCGCAGGCCGACGATCGGTGCGCGTTTGCTCATGCGGCGCTCGACGGCGTCGGAGGCGGCGAACTCTTCGACATGCCGGGCGTGTGCGTGCCGCGAGGCGAGGGGGATCAGCGTCGCGAGCGGGCGCCCCTGCATCGCGGCCTGTGAGCAGCGGAACACGCGCTGCGCTTCCGGGTTGAGGCCGACGATGCGCTGCTCATCGTCGATCAGGATGATCGCCTCGTGGGCCGCGTGCGCGACGGTACGCAGCGTCGCGTCGATGATGTCGAAAGACCCCGCGGACTTGCGTGCCTCGTTCACGGACCGGACCTCCTTGCGCGTGGAAGGCGAGCTGACCTCTCGGAAGCGGGATCGTACGTCGGCGCACCGACCCGCATCGAGCCGGAGCGCCCCGCGCGGCCCGGCGTTTGACGTGCATCAAACGCCGGTGAGTTCCTCAGTCGACAACCTCGAGCTCGTTGACCACCTGGCGGATGCCGGCGGCCGACCACGCCGCGCCCTGGGCCGCGGCGCGCTCGGTCCACGAGTGGACCTTGCCGCGCAGCGTCACGCTGTCGCCCGTGACCTTCACGTCGATGGCGTTCGCCTCGCGCTCGACCTGCCGCGTCAGCGCATCGCGGATGCGGTTCGTGATGTTTGCCGGCGCGACCTTTGACCTCAGTGTCAGTGAGTTCGAGACACCGACGACGCCGATCAATGGCCGCACGACCTTCTCGGCCCGGGTGCGCTGGAAGTCCCAGTCGACCTCGCCGCTGAGCGTGATCCAGCCCTTTTCGACCTTGAGCCGGACGCGGTCGGTCGGCAGCAGCGAGTTCCAGCGGATGGCGGTCTCGGCCGCCGCGGCGATGTCGGCGTCGCTGCGGTGGTGGTCGGGCGAGAGCACCACGTCGAGCTCGACCGCGGTCGCCTTGACCCCCGAGACGCGCTGCACGGCGCGCTCGATCGCGTGCTTCTCGGCGAAGGTGCCGAGGTGGCCGGTCAATGTCACGATGCCGTTCCTGACGGCGACGCCGACGTTGGTGGGGTTGATGACGGGGTCCCATTCGAGCTCGGAGATCACGTCGGTCTTGAGTTGTGCATCGGTCTTCACGGCAATCCTTTCACGTCCAGGTGGTGATGCAACTCTTGAGCAGCCACGCGGCGCCGCGATTGAGCGAACGCAAGCGGCGTGATTGACGCCGGCTTGCGCACGATCAATCCGGCGCGCTTCGGGCGGTCATAGGCTGCACTTCCCGCAGAGCGAAGGAGACGTGCGCCGTGGCCACCACCCAACCGCAGTTCATCCGCTGGTTCTCGCAGATCGGCACCGACGACGTGCCCTCGGTCGGCGGCAAGAACGCCTCGCTCGGCGAACTCGTCCGCGAGCTCGCGCCGCAGGGCGTGAAGGTGCCCAACGGCTTCGCGATCACGGCGCAGGCCTACAGCCACGTGCTCGACCAGGCCGATGCGTGGCCGCGCCTGCACCGCGCGCTCGACGGGCTCGACCCGGCGGATGTCGACGATCTCGCGCGGCGCGCCCAGGCGGCCCGCGACATCGTCGCCGCGGCGCCGCTGCCGCCGGCGCTGGTCGCGGAGATCCTGGCCGCCTACGCGCAACTGCGGGCCGAGTACGGCGAGGCCCTCACGGTCGCGGTGCGCAGCTCCGCGACCGCGGAAGACCTGCCGACCGCCAGCTTCGCGGGCCAGCACGAGACCTTTCTCAACATCGCCGGCGAGGCGCGGCTGCTCGACTCGGTCCGCCTGTGTTTCGCCAGCCTGTTCAAGGACCGTGCGATCAGCTACCGCGTCGACCGCGGCATCGATCACTTCAAGGTCTTCCAGTCGGTCGGCGTGATGAAGATGGTGCGCTCCGACAGTGCCGCGAGCGGCGTGATCTTCTCGCTCGACACCGAGACGGGCTTCCGCGATGTCGTCTTCGTGACCGGGGCCTACGGGCTGGGCGAGAACGTCGTGCAGGGCACGGTCGACCCGGACGAGTTCTATGTCTTCAAGCCGACCCTGCGCCTCGGCCACCGCACGGTGCTGCGGCGCAAGCTGGGCGGCAAGGAGATCCGCATGGTCTACGCGAAGGCCGCCGGCCGCGAGACCACGCGCAACATGCCGACGCCGCTGGCCGACCAGCGCCGCTACTGCATCGGCGACGACGACGTGCTGGCGCTGGCCGACATGGCCGTGCGCATCGAAGAGCACTACAGCCGGCGCGCCGGCCGGCCGACGCCGATGGACGTGGAGTGGGCGAAGGATGGCGTCGACGGCCAGCTCTACATCGTCCAGGCCCGGCCCGAAACGGTGGCCTCGCAGAAGCCGCTCGGCATGGTGCACGAATACCGCCTCGCCGCGAAGGGCGCCGTGCTGGCGAGCGGACGCGCGGTCGGCGAGAGCATCGCGACCGGGCGCGCGCGCGTGGTCACCGATGTGTCGCAGCTGAACACCTTCCAGCCCGGCGAGGTGCTGGTCGCCGACACGACGATGCCCGACTGGGGCACGGTGATGAAGATCGCCGCCGCCGTCGTCACGAACCGCGGCGGGCGCACCTGCCACGCCGCGATCGTCGCGCGCGAGATGGGCATCCCCGCGGTGGTCGGCTGCGATCACGCGACGACCGCGATCCGCACCGGCGACGAGATCACCGTGTCGTGCGCCGAGGGCGCGCAGGGGCGCGTCTACGCCGGGGCGATCGCGTTCGAGAAGACCAGCACCGACGTGTCGACGCTGGCGCGACCGCAGACCCACCTGATGGTGAACCTGGGCAACCCCGACACCGCGTTCCAGACCGCGCTGCTGCCCGGTGACGGCGTGGGCCTGGCGCGCATGGAGTTCATCGTCGCCGAGCACATCAAGGTGCATCCGATGGCGCTGGTGCACCCGGAGCGCATCACCGATGCCGGCGTGCGCGCGCAGATCGACGCGCTGACGCACGGCTTCGACAAGCCGACCGACTACTTCGTGCGCGAGCTGGCCGAGGGCGTCGGCACGATCGCGGCGGCGTTCTACCCGCGGCCGGTGATCGTGCGCCTCTCAGACTTCAAGACCAACGAATACGCGAGCCTGCTGGGCGGGCGCTGGTTCGAGCCGGTCGAGGCCAACCCGATGATCGGCTTTCGCGGTGCGTCGCGCTATTCGCACCCGGCCTACGCCGAAGGCTTCGCGCTCGAGTGCGAGGCGATGCAGCGCGTGCGCGGCGCGATGGGCCTGACCAACGTCAAGCTGATGATCCCGTTCTGCCGCCGCGTGGAGGAGGGCGAACGCGTGCTCGCGACGATGGCCTTGCACGGGTTGCGTCGCGGGGTCGACGGTCTCGAGGTCTACGTGATGTGCGAGATCCCGAACAACGTGATCCAGATCGACGCGTTCGCGCGCCTGTTCGACGGCTTCTCGATCGGCTCGAACGACCTGACCCAGCTCACGCTCGGCGTCGACCGCGACTCCGAGCTCGTCGCGTTCGACTTCGACGAGCGCGATGCCGGCGTGATGACGCTGATCCGCCAGACCATCGATGGCGCGAAGCGCAACCACCGGCACGTCGGCATCTGCGGCCAGGCGCCATCGGACTACCCGGAGGTCGCGGCGGCGCTGGTCGAGCTCGGCATCGATTCGATCAGCGTCACGCCGGACACGCTGTTGCGCACCACCCGCGACGTGCTCGCGGTCGAACGACGACTCGGTCGCGCGCCGCGCGACGCGGGGCAATGAGGCGCCGCCGCGCCACCACCTGACGAGCAGCGAGGACACCATGAGCCCAGCGATCTCCACGATGATGCAGCAGCCGGTCTGGTCGATCGGCATGGACGACACGATCGCCTCCGTCGAGGCGCTGCTGGCGCGGCGCGGTCTGTCGTGGGTGCCGGTGCTCGAGCCGGCGGCGCGTGTCGTCGGCGTCATCAGTGCCACCGACCTGCTGCAGTTTCACGCGCGCAAGGGTGACGCCCAGCAGGTGCACGCGTGGCAGCTGTGCTGCTACAGCCCGCTCGTCGTCGACCCGGAGCGACCGGTCGACGAGGTGGCGCGGATGATGGTCGAGCGCGACACCCACCACGTCGTCGTGATCGCCGATGGCGTGGCCGTCGGTGTCGTGTCGTCGCTCGACTTCGTCCGGCGCTTCGCGGGCCTGGCGCAACCGGATGCCGGCGACGCGCCGCCGATCGATTCGGCTCACGCGACGCACGTGCCCACATGACGCCCACCACGCTCACGGCGAGCCACCAGACCCTGCATTGCTTCGCGGGCCGGCTCGTGATGGTCGGCTTCGGCTGCATCGGCCAGGGTGTGCTGCCGCTGCTGCTGCGCCACATCGAGTTGCGGCCCGAGCAGATCGTCATCCTCGCGGCCGACGACGCAGGCCGCGCAGTGGCCCAGGCCTGCGGGGTGCATCTGGTCGTGATGCCGCTCGTGCCGGACAACCTGCACCTGGCGCTGGACCCGCTGCTCGGCGCCGGCGACTTCCTGCTGAATCTCTCTGTCAACGTGAGCAGCGTCGCGCTGATGGCCTTCTGCCGCGAGCGCGGCGCGCTCTACCTCGACACCGGCATCGAGCCGTGGGCCGGCGGCTGCGTCGACGAGAACCTGGCGCCCGCGATGCGCACCCACCACGCGCTGCGCGAGGCCGCGCTCGCGCTGCGCGGGCCGCGGCGCGACGGGCCGACCGCAGTGCTCACGCACGGTGCGAACCCGGGCCTGGTGTCGCACTTCGTCAAGCAGGCGCTGGTCGACCTGGCGCATGAATCGGGCGGCTGGTCGGAGGTGCCGGGCACGCGCGAATGCTGGGCCCGGCTCGCGCGCTACCTCGATGTCCGCGCGATCCAGCTCGCCGAGCACGACACGCAGTCGTGTGCGCAGCGCAAGGCACCGGGCGAGTTCGTCAACACCTGGTCCGTGAAGGGCTTCGTCGACGCGGCCCGCCAGCCGGCCGAGCTCGGCTGGGGCAACCACGAGCGTGCGTTTCCGATGGACGGGGTGCGCCCCGAGACCGGATCGCGCGTCTCGATCTACCTGCAGCGGCCCGGTGCCAGCACGCGCGTGCGCAGCTGGACCCCGCTCGGCGGCGCGACGCAGGCCTTCTTGTTGACCCACGGCGCATCGATCTCGATCGCGGACCTGCTGACGCTCGGCCCGGCGGGGCGACCTGACTACCGGCCGACCGTGTACGGCGCCTACCAGCCTTGCGACGACGCGGTGCTGTCGCTGCTCGAACTCGCGGGCCGCAACTGGCATGCCCAGCCGCAGCAGCGCGTGATCAAGTCGGAGATCGACCGCGGCATCGACGAGCTCGGCGTGCTCGTCATGGCGCACGGGTCGGGTGCGTACTGGTATGGCTCGCAGCTGTCGGCCGCGCAGGCGAGCGCGCTGGCGCCGCACAACAGTGCGACGAGCCTGCAGGCCGCGGCGGCGGTGATGGCCGGTGTCGTCTGGGCGATGAAGAACCCGGCGCGCGATGTTGTCGAGCCGGACGACCTGCCGTTCGACGAGATCCTCGCGATGTGCCGCCCTTATCTGGGCGACGTCGTGGGCGAACACACGCACTGGACCCCGCTGGAAGGCCGCGGCCATCTGTTCGACGAAGACCTCGACCACGACGATCCATGGCAGTTCAAGAACTTCCGCGTCAGCTGATAGCGCGCCACGCGGGCGAGTTCCGCATCCTCGCGCTCTCGGGCGGCGGCTACCTCGGTCTTTATTCGGCGGCCGTGCTGGCCGCGCTGGAGGCTCGTGTCGGCGAGCCGATCGGGCGCCGCTTCGACCTCGTCAGCGGCACCTCGGTGGGCGGCATCCTGGCCGCGGCGGTGGCGCTCGAGGTGCCGCTGACCGAAATCGTCGAGCTGTTCCATCGCCACGGCGCCGAGGTGTTCTCGCCGCGTGCGCTGCCGAGCGGCACGATCGCGCGCCTGCTCGACATGTCGCGCTCGGTGCTCGGCCCGAAGTACTCGGGCGTCGAGTTGCGCGATGCGCTCGCGAAGCGCCTGGGCGACCGCACGCTGCGCGACGCCCGCCACCCGCTCGTGCTGCCCGCAGTGAACGTGACGCGTGGCCAGACCAAGATCTTCAAGACCCCGCACGCCGCCGCATCGACCGGCGACGAGCAGGTCACGATGCTCGATGCCGCGATGGCGACCTGCGCCGCACCGGCGTACTTCCCGGCAGTGCGCGTGGGCGGTGACCTGTTCGCCGACGGCGGCCTGTTCGCGGTCGCGCCGGACCAGGTCGCGCTGCACGAGGCCGAGCACTTCATGGGCATCGACCCGGCGCGCGTGCGGATGCTGTCGATCGGCACCGCGACCGCCGGCTACCAGCCCAGCGGCGGTGTCGAGGAGGACGCGGGCGCGGTCGGCTGGCTCTCGGGCGGGCGCCTGATCCTGACCCTCATCGCGGTGCAGCAGCAGCACGTGCAGGCGATGCTCGAGGACCGGCTCGGCGAGCGCTATCTGCGGCTCGACGCGCACTGGCCCGAGGACGCGGGGCTGGGCATCGATGTCGCCACGCCGGAGGCCGCGAAGCTGCTGTTGGCGCTGGCCGAGAAGACGGTGCGCGGGCTCGATGCCGAGCGCCTGAGCGCCTTCCTCTGAAGCAGGCCTGCCCATGCACGAAACGAGATCCCGTTGAAGGAGAAATGACATGTCGACACGTCACCGCCCGCTGACCCGCCCGCCGATGGACTGGGTGCTCGTGGCCAACGCCTCGCGTGCGCGCTGCTTCGAGCGCGACGCCGACAACCATGCGATGCGCGAGCTCGAGGCCTTCGTGCACCCGCAGAGCCGGCAGAAGGGCGCACAGCTCGAAGACGCGCGGCCGGGCCATGCGCACAAGGGAGTCGCCAGCACGCAGTTCGATCCGCACACCGACGTGCACGAGAAGGAACACGCGCAGTTCGCCCGCGAACTCGCCGACCACCTCGACGCGGCGGCGCTCGCGCATCGGTTGCCCGGCCTGGTGCTGATCGCATCGAGCGAGTTCCTGGGCGAGCTCCGGTCGCAGCTCGAGCACGGCGCGGCCGGGCGGCTGGTCAAGGCCGGCGTGGCGCTCGACCTGACGGCATACAACGGCGCGGAGCTCGAGCGCCGCGTCTCCAAGGCGCTCGACGCGCCGGGCTGAGCTGTCAATGGCGCGCACGGCCCGAAGGGGTGCGCGCCAATGCGGCCCCCTTTTCGCAACTTTGCGGCTGTCGCCGATACGTGCCTGCGCGTACGCTGAGGGCATGAACCCATCCCAAGCAGACAACCAGACCTTCAAGACCTCGATGCGCGCCCACTGGGACGCCGCGGCTGGCGGCTGGGACGCGCATTCGCCCGACATCCGCGCATGGTTGCGCAGCACGACCGACGCGATGATCGCCATGGCCGGTGTCGTGCCGGGCTCGCGAGTGCTCGACGTCGCGGCCGGCGCGGGAGATCAGACGCTCGACCTGGCCGAGCGCGTCGGGCACGCTGGCGCCGTCGTGGCGACCGATCTGGCCCCGGCGATCGTGGCGCTGGCCCAGGACCGCGCGTTGCGCGCCGGCCTCCGACACGTGCAATGCCGCGTGGCGGACGGCGAGGATCTGCGCGTCGAGGCGGGCTCGTTCGATGCGGCGGTCTGTCGGCTCGGGTTGATGCTGTTCCCGAACCCCTTGCAGGGCCTGCGCGAAATGCATCGCGCGCTGCGGCCCGGAGGCGGCGTGTGCACGGTGGTGTTCTCGGTTCCGCAGCGGAACCCGTGCGTCTCGATCCTGATGGCCACGGCGCTCAGGCACGCCGGGTTGCCGGCGCGCGACCCATTCGTGCCGGGCAGCCTGTTCAGCCTCGGGCGCCCCGGCCACCTGGACGGCCTCTTTCGCGAGGCAGGGTTCTGCGATGTCGCGACGACGGCGGTGGATGCCGTGTTCCGCATGCCATCGGTCGACCACTACCTCGCCTTCGTGCGCAGTTCGGCGAGCCCGATTCTCCAGATCCTCGCCGGCCTCGGCGAGGAGGCCGCCAAGGCTGCGTGGGACGACATCAGGGCGCAACTGCAGGCCTTCACCACGCCCACAGGCTGGGAAGGCCCCAACGAACTGCTGCTCACGGCGGCGCGGCGCCCCTGAAGGACGGCGCCGGCGGCTTCCGACTAGACCTGCCGCAATACCGACGGCGTGGCCTGCAGCGCGGTCCGGCGGTGATAGAAGTTCAACGCGCGCAGCCCGCCGAGTTCTTCGCCGCCGCCTGCCCGGCCAGGGCCTCCATGCAAGGACTGCGGCATCACGTTGCCGTGGCCGCTGTGCACGGCCGCGGCGTCCGGGCTGATGATGTGCACGCGACCATGGCTGTCTGCGAGTTCCACGGCCGTGTGCGCCAGCGCAGCGTCGTCGCTGCCGTAGAGCGACGCGACAAGCGATCCTTCGCCGCGCCGGATCAACTGCAGCGCATGGGGGACATCGCGGTAGGGCAGCAACGTCGCCACGGGCCCGAAGACTTCGTGCGCGTGAACGAGGTCGGCAAGGTCGGGGTTCCTTGTGCCCAGCAGCGTGGGGCCGACGCAGCACGCAACGGCAGGGTCGGCATCGACGATGGCATGGGTGGCGCCGTCGTGCAGCACATCGGTCTGGGTCTTCAGCGCGGCCAGACCCTCGTGCACTGATGCCAACTGCGCGCGGCTCACGAGCGAACCCATGCGCACGGCCTCGTTGCGCGGATTTCCGACCGTGGTCTTGGCCAAACGCGCCGAGATCGCCTGGGCCACCTCCTCGTAGACGGGGGCCGGCACCAGCACGCGCCGGATGGCGGTGCACTTCTGGCCCGACTTGACGGTCATCTCGCGCGCGACCTCCTTGACCAGCGCGTCGAATGCCGGCGTGCCGGGGCCGTCACCGGGCAGCAGGATTGCCGAGTTGATGCTGTCGGCCTCGATGTTGGCGCGCACCGAGCGTTCGGCCACTGCAGGATGGCGGCGGATCGTCGCCGCGGTACTTGCACTGCCGGTGAAGGAGATCACGTCGAACGGCCGCAGCGCATCCATCAGCCCGGCGGAGCTGCCACAGACGATCGACAGCGCGCCTGCAGGCAGCACGCCCGCGTCGACCACGTCTCGCACCATCCGCTGCGTCAACCACGCCGTCGCGGTGCCCGGCTTGACGACCACGGGCACGCCAGAGAGCAGGGCCGGCGCGGCCTTTTCCCACAGACCCCAGGAGGGGAAGTTGAACGCATTGATGAACAACGCCAAGCCGCGAATGGGCACCTGCACGTGCTGGCTTTGAAACGCGTTGTCCTTCGCGAGCGACACGGCCTCGCCGTCGAGCAGGAACGTTCGATCGCCGAGCGTGGGGCCGAACTTGGCATAGACGCCGAGTGTGTAGATGCCGCCGTCGATATCGACTGCCGAATCGGTCTTCACGGTGCCGCTGTTGGCCGTGGCGATCTCGTAGTAGGCGTCGCGATGGGCCTGCAGGACCTTGGCCACTGCGGCGAGCATGTCGCCGCGCTGGCGGTAGGTCAGCGCACGCAACGCCGCACCACCCTGTTCGCGGGCAAACTCGAATCCGCCCTCGAGATCGAGCCCGGTGGCATCGACGCGAACGAGTTCGGTGCCGAGCACCGGGTCGTGCAGGGTCGAACCATGCGACCTGCCGGCAACCCATTGGCCACCGATGAAATTGGAAAGGAGTTCGCTCATGGTCGGTACGATTTGATCGAGCCTTGCGGCAAGGTTGAGCGCTCGCGCGCCGTGGAGGGATGTTGATGAACGGCTTGCGTCGATGAAGGCATCAGACGCCAAGGAAGCCCGCCAATTCGGCGCTCTCCGCCAAGCTCGACGACTGGCCGTGCATCACGACCTGACCTTTCTGCAGCACCAATGCGCGGTCGCTCTTGGCCAGGACCTTGCGGTAGTCGCGGTCGACGATCAACGTTGCGATGCCGTCCTGGCGAATCTGGTCGATGACGCGCCAGATCTCGGCCACGATCAGGGGCGCCAGGCCTTCGGTGGCTTCGTCCAGAACGATCAGGTCGGGCTGCGTCATCAACGCGCGGCCGATCGACAGCATCTGCTGCTCGCCGCCCGACAATTGGCTGCCCAGATTGCCCCATCGTTCCGCCAGTCGCGGGAAGGTCTCCAGCACGCGCTCGGAGGTCCAGCCGAGCGTACTGTCCTTGCCACCTGTCCCCGGCATCTTCGCGGCCATCACCAGGTTCTCGCGGACCGTCAGGTTGGGGAACACGCCTCGGCCCTCGGGCACATACGCCACGCCGCGGCGCGCCACCTGGTACGGCTTGGCCTTGGAGAGATCGGCCCCGAAGATGTTGATCTGACCGTCGCGTTGCGCGACATGGCCCAGCAGCGTGCGAATCAGTGTGCTCTTGCCCATGCCATTGCGGCCGAGCAGGCCCACGGTCTCGCCACGCGCCATCTGCAGGTCGATGCCGTGGAGGACATGACTGGAGCCGTACCAGGCATGAATGCCTCGTGCATCGAGGATAAGGTCTTGCATCGCCATGTCAGTGATCCATGGCGCTTCGCGCCACCCGCGACGCATGAGTCGCCGCCTTGGTTTTGGATGTCCGCTTGCGGCCCGTTGCTGCCGTTCGTGAATGACCGCCTTGCATGCAACCGTCTGCGCGAGCAAAGGCACGTGCG
>JBDTVC010000061.1:0-21736 GCA_040007475.1 Burkholderiales bacterium | reverse complement strand
AGACGGTGCTCGCCTACGAGCTGAACGACCAGCCGCTGCCGGTCAACAACGGCGCTCCGCTGCGCGTACGAATCGAGCGTCAGCTCGGCTACAAGCACGCCAAGTACCTGATGAAGATCGAGCTCGTCGAAAGCTTCGACAAGATCCGCGCCGGCAAGGGCGGGTACTGGGAGGACAACGGCTACGAGTGGTACGCGGGGATCTGAGGGCCTGAGCGCGCGTCATCAAGTTGCCACGAATAGTCGCTAGGGTGGGCTGCATTCATCTGCAGGGGCCCCCAGTGACTTCCAACGACCACGAGCTGATCCGCCGCATCCACGCCGATCTGGCCGACAGCTTCGACGAAGAGCTCGAACTCGAGCTCGACGACCGCAGCGTCGATGACATCGCCGGCAGCGCAGCCTTGCCCGACGACGACTACAAGGAAGCGCGCCGCCAGTACTTCCGCGAGCTGTTCCGCCTGCAGGGCGAGCTCGTCAAGCTGCAGGACTGGGTCGTGGCCACGCGGCACAAGGTCGTGATCCTGTTCGAGGGGCGCGACGCGGCTGGCAAGGGTGGCGTGATCAAGCGCATCACGCAGCGCCTGAACCCGCGCGTGTGCCGCGTCGCCGCGCTGCCGGCGCCGAACGACCGCGAGCGCACGCAGTGGTACTTTCAGCGCTATGTGTCGCACCTGCCGGCGGCCGGCGAGATCGTGCTGTTCGATCGCAGCTGGTACAACCGCGCCGGCGTCGAGCGCGTGATGGGCTTCTGCGACGACGCGCAGTACGAGGAGTTCTTCCGCACCGCACCCGAGTTCGAGCGGATGCTGGTGCGTTCGGGCATCCAGGTCATCAAGTACTGGTTCTCGATCTCCGACGAAGAGCAGCACCTGCGCTTTCTCGGCCGCATCCACGACCCGCTGAAGCAGTGGAAGCTCAGCCCGATGGACCTGGAGTCGCGCCGCCGCTGGGAGGAGTACACCAAGGCCAAGGAGATCATGCTGGCGCGCACCCACATCCATGAGGCGCCGTGGTGGGTGGTTCAGGCGGTGGACAAGAAGAAGGCGCGGCTGAACTGCATCCACCACCTTCTGAGCCAGATGCCGTACGAGGAGACCGAGCACGCGCCGATCGTGTTGCCCGAGCGCGAGCGCCACGAAGACTACGTGCGCCAGCCGGTGCCTGACGACATCGTGGTGCCCGAGGTGTACTGACGCCGGTGCGCTGCTGTAAGCTTTCCGGGCTCCGAGGCGACCAACGCTTTCGGGGCCCCGTGGGCTTTCAAGGAGACGTCATGCGCAGTGCGGTTCGATCCCTATTCGTGGCAGCCAGCCTGACGCTGGCCGCGGTGGCGTCCTTCGCGGCGGAAATGCCGTTCAGCAAGCCGGCCTTCGACAAGGCGCTCGCCGAGGGCAAGCCCGTCGTCGTCGACTTTGCGGCGAGCTGGTGCCCCACCTGCAAGCAACAGAAGCCGATCGTGCAAAGCCTGGCCAATGACGTCAAGCGCAAGTCGCTGACGATCTTCGTCGCCGACTTCGACAAGGAAGAGGCCCTGAAGAAGCAGCTCAACGTGACGATGCAGAGCACGCTCGTCGCGTTCAAGTCCGGCAAGGAAGTGGCGCGCTCCACCGGCCAGACCGACAAGGCCGAACTCGCCGCGCTGCTCGACAAGGCGCTCTGACCACCGGCCATGGATTTCGGCCTGGCGACCTACGCGCTGGGCTACCTGGCCGGCGCGCTCAGCACGCTGTCGCCGTGCGTGCTGCCGCTGCTGCCGATCCTGATCGCCAGCGCGACGACGCAGCACCGCTTCGGGCCGCTGGCACTGGCGCTCGGCCTCACGCTGTCGTTCGCCACGGTCGGGGTGTTCATCGCGACCGCCGGCACGGCGATCGGGCTCGATGCCGGTGTGCTGCGCAAAGGCGCCGCGGTGTTGCTGGTGGCCTTCGGTCTGATGCTGCTCTCGGTGCGTGCCCAAGCCCGCTTCGCGCACGCCACGGCGGGGCTGAGCACAGCCGGTGATGGCCTGCTCTCGCGCATCACCGGCACCGGCTGGCGCGGTCAGCTGGCGGTCGGGCTGGTGCTCGGCGTCGTCTGGAGCCCGTGCGTCGGGCCGACACTGGGCGCGGCCAGCACGCTCGCAGCGCAGGGCAGCCACCTGCCGCAGATCGCGCTGCTGATGCTGGTGTTCGGGCTGGGCGCGGGCACGCCGCTGGTCGTGATCGGCAGCCTCTCGCGCGAGGCGATGCAGCGCGTGCGCGGCCGCCTGCTGGCCGCCGGCCAGCGCGGGCGCTGGTGGTTGGGTCTGGCGCTGGCGCTGATCGGGCTGGCGATCCTGACCGGTGGCGACAAGGCGCTGGAAGCCTGGGCGGTCGAGCATTCGCCCGACTGGCTCACCGAGCTGACGACGCGCTTCTGATTCAGGCTCAGTTGCGGCGCGGGTACATCGGGTTCGGCGCCACGTAGGCCATGACCTTGCGCGTGAGCACCGAAGGCGGCGCGACGCGCGCCAGGTCGAAGCTGCTGCGCTGGCCGTTGAAGTTCCACACGAAGCTCTTGCCGTCGACATCGAAGCGGATGATCTCGCCGCCGGTCACGTTGACGTAGTTGGTGCCCGGCGCGATGACGATGGTGCGGGTGACCATGCTGGCACTGCCCGGGCTGCCGAACAGGTCCAGCGCGGGGTCGCTCGGGCGGCTGAGGATCTCGGTAGCCGGCGCAGGGGCCGGCGGCGCAGCGATCGTCACGGTCGGCGCAGGCGCCGGGGTCGGCGCAGGCGCCGGTCCGGGTCGGGGCTCGGTGAGGGCCGGCATCGTTGGGCGCGGGGTCTCGCGAGGCGGCACCTTGACCACCGGCTTGCTCGCGGCGACGACGGGCACAGCGGGCTGCTCGACCGCGGGTCGCGGTGCGGACGCTGGCAGGGGCGCAGCCGCGGATGCGGGCGCGCTGGCCATCGCGGGCGCGGCGACGGCGGGGCTGGCGGCCGCGGCCACACTGAGCGGTGCGGACGCCGCGGCGGCCGGGTCGTCCACCACGCCCGTCGCGCCCCAGCGGTCCCACGCCACGACGCCGATCGCACCCAGCGCCAGCACCGCCACCGGCGCGGCCCAGCGCGGCGCATGGCCAACCGCCGGCGTGGCGGTGTTTGCGATCGGTGCCGGCGAATCGACGTACGGCATCAGCGCATTGATCAGCACCTGGACGTCGGAGCTCCAGCGCGCATGCGTCAGCTCGACGCTGTTGCGAAACGCCAGATCCTTCAGGTCGGCGGGCAGGTGCTCGGCATCGGGCATGGTCGCGTCGTGCACGAGCACCGGGATCACCGGGATGTCGCGCTTGAGCGCGTTCGCGGTCTCGAGCCGCACGAAGTCGGATGTGTTGTCGAGCCGCCGATGGCCGGCCGCGTCGGTCGCGGTCAGCCAGTTCTTGCCGATGATCGCGAGCAGCACGCCGCAGGACGCGACCTGTTCCTCGATCACGCGCCGGAAGTCGCGCCCCGGCTCGATGCCGGCCACGTCCATGAACACCGAGCCCTTGCCGAAGCGGTCGGTGAGGTCCTCGAACAGCCGCCCGGCGTGGCCCTCGCTGTCGTCGCGTCGGTAGCTGATGAAGATCGCGCGCATGTCGGCATCGCCGCGGTCAACGCCGCTTGCCGCCGCCCAGGATCGACCCCAGCACGCCACGGATGATCTCGCGCCCGACGCTCGAGCCGATCGAGCGCACCGCCGAGCGGGCCGCCGATTCGGCCAGGCCCTCGTGCTTGCCGCCGCGCGGGCCGGTGGTGCCGAAGAGCACATCCTTCAGGCCGCCCAGCATGCCGCCGCCGGCATCGGCCGGCGCGGGCGCTGCGGCCGTGCCCGGTGCCGGCGCGGTGCCCGCCTGGGTCGGTGCCGATGTCGGGCTCGCCACGACGCGCCCCTTGAGCTTCTCGTAGGCCGACTCGCGATCCACCGTCTTCTCGTACACGCCGGCGACCAGCGAGCCCTGGATCAGCGCCGCGCGCTGCTCGGGCGTGATCGGGCCGATCTGGCTGCCCGGCGGGATCACGAACACGCGCTCGGTCGGGCAGGGCCGGCCCTTCTCGTCGAGCAGGCTGATCAGCGCCTCGCCGACCGCGAGCTCGGTGATCGCGGTCTCGATGTCCAGCCCCGGGTTGCCGCGCATCGTGCTGGCCGCGGCCTTCACGGCCTTCTGGTCGCGCGGCGTGAACGCGCGCAGCGCGTGCTGCACGCGGTTGCCGAGCTGGGCGAGCACGCTGTCGGGCACATCGAGCGGGTTCTGCGTCGCGAAGTACACGCCGACGCCCTTGCTGCGCACCAGCCGCACGACGAGCTCGATGCGGTCGAGCAGCGCCTTGGGCGCGTCGTCGAACAACAGGTGGGCCTCGTCGAAGAAGAACACCAGCTTGGGCTTGTCGAGATCGCCCACCTCGGGCAACTGCTCGTACAGCTCCGAGAGCATCCACAGCAGGAAGGTCGCGTACAGCTGCGGGTTGTTCATCAACTGATCGGCCGCGAGGATGTTGATCACGCCCTTGCCACCCACCGTCTGCATGAAGTCGGCGATGTTGAGCATCGGCTCGCCGAAGAACTTGTCGCCGCCCTGGCTGTCGATCTGCAGCAGCCCGCGCTGGATCGCGCCGACGCTGGCGGCGCTGACGTTGCCGTACTCGGTCGTGAACTGGCTGCCGTTGTCGCCGACGTACTGCAGCATCGCGCGCAGGTCCTTCAGGTCGAGCAGCAGCAGGCCGTTGTCGTCGGCGATCTTGAAGACGAGCTGCAGCACGCCCTGCTGCACCTCGTTGAGCGCCAGCATGCGCGAGAGCAGCAGCGGGCCCATGTCGCTCACCGTCGCGCGCACCGGGTGGCCGCTCTTGCCGAACACGTCCCACAGCGTCGCGGGGCAGGCGGCCGAGACCGGCGTGGCGATGCCGCGCTCCTTCAGGATCGCGGCGAGCTTGTCGCTTAACCGGCCGGCCTGCGTGATGCCGGTCAGGTCGCCTTTCACATCGGCCATGAAGACCGGCACGCCGCGCTGGCTGAAGCTCTCGGCCAGCGTCTGCAGCGTGATCGTCTTGCCGGTGCCGGTGGCGCCGGTGATCAGGCCGTGGCGGTTGGCCAGCGCGGGCAGGAGGAAGCACTCCACTTTATCGTGCTGGGCGATCAGGATGGGCTCGGCCATGGGGTGTCTCACGCGTGGGGGTGAGGGCAGTTTAGCGGCGTGCGGGCGGTGACACCGCGTCGGCCGCCAGATCGCCACCGTGGTCATGGACCGTCAACTTCTGCCGCGCTGACGGCCGCGGCGCCCGTGGCCCCTAAAATCGGCTCTCCGCAAATACGAGAGACAGCAGCCGTGAGGCTGCCCGACGTTCATGGCAGGTCATTCCAAGTGGGCCAACATCCAGCATCGCAAGGGCCGTCAGGACGAGAAGCGAGGGAAGATCTGGACCCGCGTCATCCGTGAGATCACCGTGGCCGCACGCCAGGGCGGTGGCGATCTGGCGATGAACCCGCGCCTGCGGCTCGCGGTCGAGAAGGCCAAGGCGGCCAACATGCCGGCCGACACCGTCAAGAAGAACATCGACAAGGCGACGGGCAACCTCGAAGGCGTGAGCTACGAAGAGATCCGCTACGAGGGCTACGGCATCGGCGGCGCCGCGATCATCGTCGACTGCATGACCGACAACCGCGTCCGCACCGTGGCCGAGGTGCGCCACGCGTTCAGCAAGTACGGCGGCAACATGGGCACCGAGGGCTCGGTCGCGTTCCAGTTCAAGCATGTCGGCCAGTTCGTGTTCGCGCCCGGCACCAGCGAGGACAAGGTCATGGAAGTCGCGCTGGAAGCCGGCGCCGACGACGTCATCACCGACGACGACGGCGCGATCGAGGTGCTGTGCGCGCCACCGCAGTTCGAGGCGGTCAAGGCCGCGCTCGAAGCCGCGGGCCTGAAGCCCGACGTGGCCGAGGTCACGATGCGCGCCGAGAACACGATCGAGCTTGCCGGCGAGGACGCCCAGCGCATGCAGAAGCTGCTCGACGTGATCGAGGAGCTCGACGACACGCAGGCCGTGTTCCACAACGCTGACATCCCGGAATGAAAGTCCTCGTCATCGGGAACGGCGGTCGCGAGCATGCGCTCGCGTGGAAGTTGCGCGCCTCGCCCAAGGTGCAGACCGTCTACGTCGCGCCCGGCAACGGCGGCACGGCGGCCGACCCCGACCTGCAGAACCTCGCGATCACCGACTTCAACGCGCTGGCCGATTTCGTCCAGGCCGAGAAGATTGCGCTCACGGTGGTCGGCCCGGAGGGTCCGCTCGCCGGCGGCGTGGTCGACGTGTTCCGCGCCCGTGGCTTGCGCGTGTTCGGGCCGACGCAGGCCGCGGCGCAGCTCGAGAGCTCGAAGGCCTTCGCGAAGGCGTTCATGCAGCGTCACAAGATCCCGACCGCTGCGTTCGCGACGTTCACCGACGCCGCTTCGGCGCATGCGTACGTTGACGCTCAGGGCGCCCCAATCGTCATCAAGGCCGATGGCCTCGCGGCCGGCAAGGGCGTGGTGGTGGCGATGAGCCTGCCGCAGGCGCACGAGGCGATAGCCTGGATGCTGGAAGGCAACGACAACAAGCTCGGCGTCGTGCACAACGATGGCGGTGCGCGCGTCGTGATCGAAGAGTTTCTCGAAGGCGAAGAGGCCAGCTTTATCGTGATGTGCGACGGCAAGAACGTCGTGCCGCTCGCCACCAGCCAGGACCACAAGCGCCTGCTCGACGACGACGAGGGCCCGAACACCGGCGGCATGGGCGCGTACTCGCCGGCGCCGGTGGTCACGCCCAACGTGCACGCGAAGGCGATGCACGAGATCATCCTGCCGACCATCGCCGGCATGGCCAAGGACGGCATCACCTTCACCGGCTTCCTCTACGCCGGCCTGATGATCGACGCGCACGGCCAGCCGCGCACGGTGGAGTTCAACTGCCGCATGGGCGACCCGGAGACGCAGCCGATCATGATGCGGCTCAAGAGCGACCTGTTCGACGTGCTGATGCACGCCACCTCCGGCACGCTCGACAAGGTCGAGCTCGAATGGGACCGGCGCGTCGCACTCGGTGTCGTGATGGCCGCGAGTGGCTACCCGCTCAACCCGCGCAAGGGTGACGCGATCACCGGGTTGCCCGCGGATACTGCCGAGGCGATGGTCTTCCATGCCGGCACCGCGCCGGTGGACGACGGCGTGGTCACATCGGGCGGGCGGGTGCTGTGCGTGACGGCGCTCGGCGACTCGGTCAAGCTCGCGCAGCATCGTGCGTACGAGGTGCTGCGCAACGTGCATTTCGACGGCGCGCAGTACCGAAGCGACATCGGCTTCCGTGCCATCAAGCGCTGATCCGATGCCCGCCTTGCCGATCCAGCTGCGTGGCAGTGCTGTTGCCAAGGCCGCGCTGCGGCTGGCTGGCTGGACGCTGCGCTTCGACGGCCTGCCCGCGAAGCAGGGCGTGCTGATCGTCTACCCGCACACCTCGAACTGGGACTTCGTGCTCGGGATCGTGACCAAGTGGGCGGTCGGCATCCAGCTCACCTTCTGGGGCAAGGACACGCTGTTCCGGCTGCCGCTGTTCGGCCCCTGGCTGCGCTGGCTCGGCGGTGTGCCGGTGGACCGCCACGTGGCGCGCGGCATCGTCGGGCAGATGACCGACGAGCTGGTCGCGGCGCGTGCGCAAGACCGCTTCCTGTGGCTCGCGCTCTCGCCCGAGGGCACACGCCGCCGCACCGGCGCGTGGCGCTCGGGCTTCTACCATGTGGCGCTGAACGCGCGGGTGCCTGTCGGCCTGGTGTTCCTCGATTACGGCCGGCGCGAGGTCGGCGTGCAGCGCTTCGTCACGCTGACCGGCGACACGCAAGCCGACCTGCGCGCGATCGAAGTCGGGCTTCGTCAACCCATCGGCATGAGGCCGGCGCTCGCATCGCCGATCCGGTTCGAAGCATGAACACGACCGAACCCGTTCGCGACTACCTGCTCGGTCTGCAGGCCCGCATCATCACCGCCTTCGAGGCCGAGGACGGCCTGCCGTTCCGCCGTGACCACTGGCAGCGCGAGCCCGGCGGCAAGCTCGAAGGCGAAGGCCGCTCACAGTTGCTCGAAGACGGTCACGTGTTCGAGCGCGGCGGCTGCAACTTCTCGCACGTGACGGGCAAGACGCTGCCGCCGTCGGCGACGCAGCACCGGCCCGAACTGGCAGGCGCGGCGTTCGAGGCGATGGGCGTGTCGCTGGTGATGCACCCGCGCAACCCGATGGTGCCCACGGTGCACATGAACGTGCGCATGTTCGCGGCGCTGCCCGAGGGCCAGGCGCCCGTGACCTGGTTCGGCGGCGGCATGGACCTGACACCGTACTACGGCATCGAGGAAGACGCCGCGCACTTCCACCGCGTGAACCGCGATGCGCTCGCACCCTTCGGTGGCGACTTGTACCCGCGCTTCAAGCAGTGGTGCGACGAGTACTTCTTTCTGAAGCACCGCAACGAGCCGCGCGGCATCGGCGGCGTGTTCTTCGACGACTTCGCCGAGGGTGGGTTCGAGCGCAGCTTCGAGATGCTGCGCGCGGTGGGCGATGCGTTCCTGCCTGCCTACCTGCCGATCCTGCAACGCCGACGCAACATGCCGTTCGGCGAGCGCGAGCGCGATTTCCAGGCTTACCGGCGCGGCCGCTATGTCGAGTTCAACCTGGTGTTCGACCGCGGCACGCTGTTCGGCCTGCAATCGGGCGGGCGCACCGAGAGCATCCTGATGTCGATGCCGCCGATCGTGAAGTGGCGCTACGACTGGCACCCCGAACCCGGCACGCCCGAGGCGCGGCTGTACAGCGAATTCCTGCGCCCGCGCGACTGGGCGGATTGGGTCGCCGCTTGAGCGCGCCGGCCGAGCGCCGGGCCGCTCCCAAGCCGGCCGGCGTCCCCTCGGGGGACCGCCCGACGTATCCGTCGGGCGAGGGGCGCCGTATCGGAATTTTTGGCGGCAGTTTCGATCCGGTGCACAACGCGCACGTCGCGTTGGCGCGGCTGGCGCTGAGCGAGTTGCGGCTGGATGAGGTGCTTTGGGTGCCCGTCGGCCAACCCTGGCAGAAGCTGCGCCACATCACCTCCGCGACCGACCGCGAGGCCATGGTGAAGCTGGCGATCGCGGACGAGCCGCGCTTCACGCTCTCGCGCATCGAGCTCGAACGCAGCGGGCCGAGCTTCACGATCGACACCGTGCGCGAGCTGCGCGCGGGCCGGCCGGGCGCGCAATGGTTCCTGGTGATCGGGCAGGATCAGTACGCCGGCTTCCACACCTGGAACGGCTGGCAGGAGCTGCTCGGCCTGGTGACGCTGGCGATCGCCGACCGGCCGGATGCCGTCCACAGCGTCGATCCGCAGGTGCTCGCGGTGCCGCATGCGACCGTGGCGCTGCCGATGATGGACGTGTCGTCCACCGACATCCGCACCCGCGTCGAACACGGGCAGGGCATCACTGATCTGGTGCCCGAACCGGTGGCGCGCTATATTGCCCGCCACCGTCTTTATCGAGATTGAAACAAGGAGCCCCTGATCGGGAACTGAATGGACATTCGCAAACTGCAACGCGTCATCGTCGACGGCCTGGAAGACCTGAAGGCGCAGAACATCTTGGTCTTCAACACCGAGCACCTGTCGTCCCTGTTCGAGCGCGTGATCATCGCCTCGGGCACGAGCAACCGGCAGACGAAGTCACTGGCGACCAGTGTGCGCGAGGCGGTCAAGAAGGCGGGCTACCCGGTGCCGCGCACCGAAGGCGAAGGCAACGGCGAGTGGATCATCGTCGACTGCGGCGCTGCCGTGGTCCACGTGATGCAGCCGACGATCCGCGACTACTACCACCTCGAGGAGATCTGGGGTGACAAGCCGGTCAGCATGAAGCTGACCACCGCGACGACCCGGCTCGTGAAGGCGGCCGAGCCCGATGCGCCGGTCAAGAAGTCGGCGGCGAAGAAGGCGCCGGCCAAGGCTGCGCCCGCCAAGGCCGCGCCCGCGAAGAAGGCGGCTGCGAAGAAGGGGGCACCCGCCAAGACCCCAGCCGCGGGCAAGACACCGGCGCGCAAGATCGTGAAGCCGACCACGCGCATGGTGACGCGCGTCATCGGTGTCAAGAAGACGCCGGCCAAGAAGGGTGCGGCGCCGAAGGCCGCGCCGAGGAAGGCCCCTGCGAAGAAGGTCGCCCGCAAGGCATGAGGCTGTGGCTGGTCGCTGTCGGCCAGCGGCAGCCGGCGTGGGCCGACGAGGCGTATGCCGAGTTCGCGAAGCGCTTCCCGCCCGAGATGCGGTTGGAGCTGAAGGCCGTGAAGGCCGAGCCGCGCGGCGCGAAGACGGCCGAGCAGCTGATGGCCGCCGAAGCAACGCGGATCGAAGCAGCGTTGCCCAAGGGCGTGCGGCGCGTGGTGCTCGACGAACGCGGCGAACGTGTCACCACCGTCCAGCTCGCCGCGCGCATGAAGACCTGGCTGCACGACGGGCGCGATGTGGCGCTGTTGGTCGGCGGGCCGGACGGGCTCGATCCGGCGTTGAAGACGACCGCCGATGAGACGCTGCGACTGTCGGAGCTGACCTTGCCGCACGCGTTCGTTCGCGTGCTGCTGGCCGAGGCGCTGTACCGCGCGTGGACCGTGACCATCAATCACCCCTACCACCGTGAGTAAACAGAGCCCCCTCGACGGCTCCGCCGTCATCCCCCCACGGGGGAGCGGCCGGCTTGGGGCGGCCCGGCGCTCGTCCGCGTTTGTCTACCTCGCCTCGCAGAGCCCGCGCCGACGCCAGCTGCTCGAACAGATCGGCGTGCGCTACGAGCTGCTGCTGCCGCGCCCGGATGAAGATGCCGAAGCGCTCGAAGCCGAGCGCGCCGGCGAACTGCCCGCGGCCTATGTCGAGCGCGTGACGCGCGCGAAGTTGCACGCGGCGAAGGCGCGGCTGAAGGCGAGCGGCCTGCCACTGGCGCCGATCCTGTGTTCGGACACGACCGTCGCGCTCGGGCGGCGCATCCTCGGCAAGCCGGCCGACGCGGCCGACGCGGTCGCGACGCTGACGCTGCTGTCGGGCAAGACTCACCGCGTGATCACCGCGGTGGCGATCGCGAGCGGCCGCCGCGAGTGGCTTGCGCTCAGCACCTCACGCGTGCAGATCGGCGTGATCCCGCGCGCGGCGATCGAGCGCTACGTGGCCAGCGGCGACGCGTTCGGAAAGGCCGGCTCGTACGCGATCCAGAGCGCGTTCGCGGCCTGGGTCGCGCGCATCGATGGCAGTCACTCGGGGATCATGGGCCTGCCGCTGTTCGAGACAGCGCAACTGCTGAGACAGGCGCGCATCCGTTTCTGAACCCGCGGCTATCATGGCCCGAACACGAGACGAGAGCCCTGATGCATGACATCCTGATCAACTGGGCCCCGCAGGAGACACGCGTGGCCATCGTCGAGAACGGCGCGGTGCAGGAGCTGCACGTCGAACGCGCCGCCGAGCGCGGGCTGGTCGGCAACATCTACGCTGGCCGCGTCGCGCGCGTGCTGCCCGGCATGCAGTCGGCCTTCATCGACATCGGGCTGGAGCGCGCCGCGTTCCTGCACGTGGCCGACGTGCAGGTCAATGGCGTGGTGCCCAGAGGCGCCTCCGGTGCCGGATCGCGCAGTGACCCCGCCAACACCATCCCGCAGACACCGATCGAGCGGCTGGTGTTCGAGGGCCAGACGCTGACCGTGCAGGTCATCAAGGACCCGATCGGCACCAAGGGCGCACGCCTGTCGACGCAGATCAGCATCGCCGGGCGGCTGCTCGTGTTCCTGCCGCAGGACGACCACATCGGCATCTCGCAGAAGATCGGTTCGCACGAGCTGCGCGAGCAGTTGCGCTCGCGCATGGGGGTGCTCTCCCAGGTGCCCGAAGGCTCCGGCCCGCCGGGCGGCTTCATCCTGCGCACCAATGCCGAGGAGGCGACCGACGAGGAGCTCGCCGACGACATCCGGTATCTGCGCAAGACCTGGGCGGCGGTGCGCGATAGCAGCTTCAAGTCGCCGCCCGGCACGCTGCTGCATCAGGACCTGAGCCTGGTCGAGCGTGTGCTGCGCGACCTGACGCACGACGGCACGGCCGCGGTGCGCATCGACTCGCGCATGCAGTTCGACCTGCTGAAGAAGTTCGGCCAGGAGTTCACGCCGACCTCGGTCGCCAAGCTCGCGCACTACGCCGGCGAGCGGCCGATCTTCGATCTGTTCAACATCGACGAGGAGATCGCGCGCGCACTCACCCGCCGCGTGGATCTGAAGTCCGGCGGCTACCTGATCATCGACCAGACCGAGGCGCTCACGACCATCGACGTGAACACCGGCGGCTTCGTCGGCGCACGCAACTTCGACGACACGATCTTCAAGACCAACCTCGAGGCCGGCCAGGCGATCGCGCGCCAGCTGCGTCTGCGCAACCTCGGCGGCATCATCATCATCGACTTCATCGACATGACGCGCGAGGAGCACCGGAACGCGGTGCTCGCCGAGCTGCGCAAGCAGCTCGCGCGTGACCGCACCAAGATCACGGTGAGCGGCTTCACGCAGCTCGGTCTCGTCGAGATGACGCGCAAGCGCACCCGCGAGTCGCTCGCCCACATGCTGTGCGAACCGTGCCCGACCTGCGACGGCAAGGGCCAGGTGAAGACGGCGCGCAGCGTCTGCTACGACATCCTGCGCGAGATCCTGCGCGAGGCGCGGCAGTTCAACCCGAAGGAGTTTCGCGTGATCGCCTCGGCGGCGGTCGTCGAGATGCTGCTCGACGAAGAGAGCCCGCACCTCGCGGGTCTCTCTGACTTCATCGGCAAGCCGATCTCGCTGCAGGCCGAGCCGCTGGGCTCGCCGGAGCGCTACGACATCGTGCTGCTCTGAGCGTCAGGGCTTCACCGCTTCGAGCTCCCACACGAAGTGCGTGAGCCGCCCGCGCAGGCGGCGGTTGATGCGGCGCAGGTTCTGGCGCAGCGTGCGCGGCGCTGGCGTCAGCGAGTCGAGGTTCACCACCCACTCGGTGCGCAGCGCATTGAAGTGGCCGTCGAACCCGTAGATTTGCCCGAGCCGGCCGTCGCCGCAGAAGTACTCGTGCGTGTGCTCGGTGATGATGTTGACGTGCGTCGGGTCGACGAACGCGGCCTGGTTGGGGAACGCCGGCGTCAGCGCATAGAGCCGGCCGCCGGGCGCGAGCACGCGCCAGATCTCGTTCATCAGCGTGATGAACGGGAACCAGGTCGATCGGCCATCGGTCGTGGTGAGCAGGCGCGGCACGTGCTCGAGAAAGTCGAACGCCGAGACCGAGGCGAAGTGGTTGTCGGGGTAGGGGATCGGGTCGAGCACGACGTTCGCGCTGCGGAACTCGACCTCGGGCGTGGACTGCAGTGCCCGGATATCGACACCGCACAACTCGCGTCGGCCATACGGATTGCGCGGCGTGAGGCCGCAGCCGAGGTCGAGATGGCGATCGGGCAGGGATGGCATGTCGAGGTCCTGTGTCGTCAGCGGCGCGCCGCGTTCGGAAAGCCCGGCACGATGCCGTGCGTGTCCAGCGTGCGGCGCAGGTCGCGCGTGTGCCAGCGCCAGCGCCAGCGCTTGAACGGGCTCTTCGCCTCGTCCCACAGCAGCGCGGCGTAGCGCCAGGCGGCGCGCTCGCGCAGCCCGTCGGTCCAGCCGCTGGCGAGCGCGGTCGCCACGAGATGCCGCAATGCGCGCTCGTTGGCCTGGCGCACATGCTCGAAGCGCGCGCCGGGGTGGCGTTCGCGCAGCAGCGTGCGGTTGCGGCGCATCAGCTTGCGCTGGGCCGAGCCCATCGCCGAGAACGTGGCACTGCCGACGTGGGCGATGAACACGTCCTCCGCGATGACCTGCTTGCGGCCGAGGGCGCGCAGGCGCAGGCTGAAGTCGAAGTCCTCGAAGTAGCCGAGGCCGAACTTGGTGTCGAGCCCGCCGAGCTGGTTCCAGACGCTGCGCTGGATCGCGGCGCAGAAGAAGTCGGTGCGGTAGCTCGGTGTGAAGAGGTCGGTGGGTTCGCGCATCGCGCGTGCGCCGACCGTGATCGCGTCACCGAGCGGCGCATCGGGCAGCGGCAGGCGCTGGCCGTTGCCGGCCTCGTTCGTCACCGGGCCGATCATCGCGACCTTGGCCGGCACGCGCGCGAGCGCCGCCAGCAGCGCCTCGACCGCGCCGGGCGGGAACAGCGTGTCGCTGTTGACGAGGCAGACCCACTCGCCCTTGGCGATGCCGACGCCGACGTTCATGCCGCCGGCGAAGCCGAGGTTGCGCGGCAGCGGCAGGTACTGCGCGCTCGGGTGCTGCACTGCCCACGCGGCGCAGTTCGCCGCCGAGTCGTCGGACGAGCCGTTGTCCACCAGAATCAGCTCGGCTCGCGGGTTCTGCAGCACCTCGCCGAGCGTGGCCAGGCAGGGGCCGGTCGTCGCGTCGAAGCGCTTGTACGACAGCACGATCAGCGAGAGCGTCACCGGCTCGCTCATAGCATCGCTCCGATCCGGCGGCGCCAGCGCTTCAGGTGCCGGCCGAGGCGCGACGCGGTCGAACGCGCCCCGGGCGCGTCGAGCTCGAACTCCCAGTTCGACTGGTAGACCGCCCCGAGGAACTGCTGCGCCAGCGTCTGCGGCGTCTCGCCCTGCCGCTGCATCGCGAAGTACTGCCACTCGTGGTGGTAGACGCGGAACAGCGGCTCGATCGCATCGATCGGAATGCTGCGGTACGCGAGCAGCGCCTCGCCGTACCAGCGGATCTCGGTCGGCACATGGTCGATCGCGTCCCACAGCGTCCAGCCGCGTGGCGCGAGGAAGCGCTCGTGCAGGTCGGCCCACACGCGCGCCGACCACAGCACCGGCGTGGGACCGAAATCGAGATCGGGGCCGGTGCGGCCGAACAGCATCTTCATGCGCTCGCTCTCGGCGCGAAAGTTCGCGAGCACCTCGCCGTGGCCGCGGTTCACCGCGAGCTGCAAGAGCTCGCGCGACTGGTGCAGCAGCGTGTACGGGTGGCCGGCGGGCGTGATGAAGTCGGCCAGCGCGATGTCGCGCAGGTACACGGTGTCGGAGTCCATGCACAGGAGGCTATCGCAACCCAGCAGCCGCCACGCGTCGGCCTTCACGACCTGCTGCATGCGGTAGCCGGGTGTCGCGCGGTAGCGCGAGAGCAGATCGCGCTCGGCGGCCTGCGGGTGGCTGCGCACGATGTCTTCGTCGGCGATCAGCAGCGCCGCGTGGCCGGCCGTGATCTCGCGGAACAGCGGCAGGTCGGCTTCGGGAACGGCGACCACGACGGGCAGCTTCTGCGGGTTGTGCGGCGCGAGCGAGTCGAGCAGGCGCTTCACGCGCAGCGCATCGCCGCGGTAGGACTTGCACAGCAGCACGAACGCGTCAGCCATGGTCCACCGCCTGCAGGATGCGCTGCACCGCATCGCCGACCGTGACCGGTGGCACCGCCACATCCGGCAGCGGCCCGGCGCGCCAGCGCTCGACGGCGGCCTCGAGCGCGGCCTCGGCCGCGGGGGCGTCGGTCGACGGCGCGACCCAGCCGCCGTGTGCGACCACCAGCGCATCGAGCTGCGGGTTGTGGTGCGTCATCGCCAGCACCGGGCGGCGCGCCCAGAAGTACTCGTAGAGCTTGGACGGGATGTACTGCGGGCACTCGGCCGTGTCGCCGTGCAGCATCAGCAGCACGTCGACCTGCTGCATGCGCTGCATCACGCGGGCGCGGCCCGAGAGGCCGGTGGCCGGGTCGAACTCGAGCCGGCCGAACGGCGTGACCACGTCGCCGAGCTTCAGCGAATCGAGCAGTTGCGCGGCGACCGGGTCGAGCGCGCTGCCGTATACCTCGACGCGCAACACGCGGCGCAGCTCGGGCCGGCGCGCGAGCAGCGACGCGAGCGCGCGCAGCGTGGCCGCGAAGCTGCGCGTCGGCGACAACGATCCGAAGTGGCCGAGCACGCAGAACTCACTGCGCTGGTATTCGGTGCGGATCACCGGTGGTTCGGCGCCGGGCAGCACCACGATGCCGCGCGCGCCCAGTTCGGGGTGGCGCTCGCGCGCGGCGGCGAGCGCGCCGTCGGTGAACCACCAGGCCAGGTCGGCCTCGCGGCAGATGTGACCTTCGAGCCGTGCCAGGAATCGCTCGTGCCGGTTGTCGAGCTTCGATCCGGGGAAGACCAGCGGGTCGTGCACCTCGGCGATCCAGCGGCAGCCGGTGCGCCGCTTCAGCCACAGGCCCGCGAGGTGTGCCGAGAACACGCCGCCGGTGCTGTAGACCAGGTCGACCTCGCCACGTTTGATCAACTCAGCGCCACGCGACGCGGCGGGCAGCGCCCACGACCACTGGCTGCGCAGGCCGCCGATCAGGCGCTCGAGCGCGATGAACGGCGCGAGCACGATGCTGATCAGCAGCGTCGACAGGCGGTACGCCAGGCCCCGCTCCCAGCGCCGCGCGAGCAGGTGCCGCAGGTCGAAGCGCAGGCCGGCCGGCCCCCAGGGCAGCAGTTGCTCGTGCGGGAAGCGCGAGTCCTTCGTCCCCATCACGCTGCTCAGCACGAACGGCTTCACGCCGGCGGCCATCAGGTGCGGCATCTTGTCGGTGATGGTCACGCTCTCGGCTCGACCGTCGACGTTGAACGCGTGCGACAGGATCAGCCAGCGGCGCGGCGGCGAGGCGTCGGTCATCGGGCAGCTTATCGACCTGCTTTCGGGATGCGGCCCATCAGGTAGAACTCGTCGTTCGGCCGCATCGACGTGAAGTTCGCCATGCGGTTGGACAGGCCGAACAGCGCGGTGATGCCGGCGATGTCCCACGCGTCCTCGTCGGTGAAGCCGTGCTCGTGCAGCAGCGCGAGGTCGCCGTCGCCGAGCGCATAGGACGCGTTGCAGACCTTCATCGCGAAGTCGAGCATCGCCCGCTGGCGTGGCGTGATGTCGGCCTTGAGGTAGTTGGTCGCGAGCTGGTCGGCGAGCATCGGTGCCTTCTCGTAGATGCGCAGGATCGCGCCGTGCGCGACCACGCAATAGAGGCAGCCGTTCGCGCCACTGGTGGCGACGATGATCATCTCCTTCTCGCCCTTGCTGAGGCCGGATTCACGCAGCAGCAGCGCATCGTGGTACGCGAAGAACGCGCGGAACTCGTCGGGGCGATGCGCGAAGGTCAGGAACACGTTCGGCACGAAGCCGGCCTTCTGCTGCACCTCGACGATCTTCTGGCGGATGTCCTCCGGCAGGTTCTCGAGCGCGGGGACGGGGAAGCGACTGATGGGCTTGTTCATGTTTCAGCTCCTGAATTGCAGCGCGTGCAGCCGCGCGTAAAGACCGCCGTGGGCGAGCAGCTCGGTGTGGCTGCCTTGCTCCTTGATGCGGCCGGCCTCGATGGCGATGATGCGGTCGGCGCGTTCGATGGTCGAGAGCCGGTGCGCGATCACGATGCTGGTGCGGCCGGCCATCAGGGCCTCGAGCGCCTGCTGCACGAGGCGCTCGGATTCGGAATCGAGCGCCGAGGTGGCTTCGTCGAGGATCAGGATCGGCGCGTCCTTGTAGACCGCGCGGGCGATCGCCATGCGCTGGCGCTGGCCGCCCGAGAGCTGCGTGCCGTTGTGGCCGATGACCGTGTCCACCCCTTGCGGCAGGCCGGCGGTGAACTCGGTCAGGTTGGCCGCGGCGAGCGCCGCCTGCACGCGGTCGCGGTCCAGCGCGGCACCGAAGCAGACGTTGGCGGCGACCGTGTCGTTGAACAGCACCACGTCCTGGCTCACGAGTGCGAACTGTTCGCGCAGCGCGTGCAGCTCCCACTGCGGCAGCGCGACGCCATCGAGCAGCACCGCGCCCGTGGTGGGGTCGAGAAAGCGCGGCAACAGGTTCACCAGCGTGCTCTTGCCCGCGCCGGACGGGCCGACGAGCGCGACCGTTTCGCCAGCGCGGATCGTGAGGTCGATGCCGTCGAGGGCGGCGGCGTCGCCGAAGCGCACGGTCACGCCCCGCAGCGCGATCTCGCCCCGCGAGCGCCCCGGGGCATGCGTGCCGCCCGTCTCGCGCGGCGCGTGCTCGATCAGATCCAGCCCGCGTTCGACCGCGGCTGCGCCGCGCGTGACCGCGGCCGACACATCGGTGAGCCGGCGCACAGGCGTGGCCACCGCGAGCGCGGCGGTGATGAAGGCGACGAACTCGCCCATCGTCGTGGCACCGCTGCTGCGCTGCCAGAGCGCGACGCCGATCACAGCGGCCAGCGCCATCGCGGTGAGCAGCTGCGTCACCGGCGTCAGCGTGGCCGATGCGACGGTCGCCTTCATCAGCCAGCGCCTCAGCCCGGTGCTGGAGCGCTCGAAGCGCTCGCGTTGGGCCTGCTGCGCACCGTGCAGCCGCACCATCCGCCACGCGGCGACGTTCTCCTCGACCACGTAGCCGAGTTCGTCGATCGCGAGCTGCGACTCCTTGGTGATGCGGTGCATGCGCTTGCCGAACACGCGCGTGACGTAGCCGACCGCCGGCGCGAGTGCGGCGATGAAGAGCGTGAGCCGCCAGTTCAACAGGAACAGCGTGCCGAGCAGCGCGATGGCGGAGAACGTGTCCTTCAGCACCGTCTGCGCCGAACTGACGAGCAGCCCGACACCGTTGATCACCTCGTAGACCACCGTGTTCATCAGGCTGCTGGCCGAGCGGCTGCGGAACAGCTCGGGCGTGGCATCGAGCACGCGTGCGAACAGCTGCGTGCGCAGCCGCATGGTGGCGCTGTGCGCGGCCCACGAGAGCACGTAGTCGACCACGAAACCGGCCACGCCGCGCACTGCGAAGAGCCCGACCAGGATCACCGGCACGGCCCACAGCGGGGGGTGCGGCAGGTCGGCCAGGCGCTGGACCGGCAGCGCCTTGAAGTTGCCGTCGACCAGCACTGCCATCAGCCAGGCCACGCCCGACTCGCAGATCGCCGCGACGATGGCTCCCACCGTGCCCAGTGCGAAAGCCCATTGCGTGCCGGCAAAGTAGGGCAGGAGCAGGCGCAGCTTGCTCGTCAGCGGAGATGGGGCCATGGGCCGGCATTATCGGGGTGCCTACAATCCGCCAGCCTCCACGACCTGCACTGAATGAGCACACCCTCGCTGAGCGTCATCCTGATCACTCGCAACGAGGCCGCGAACATCGCGGCCTGCCTGGAGTCGGTCGCGTTCGCGGACGAGTGGATCGTGGTCGATTCGGGCAGCACCGACGCCACCTGCGAGATCGCACGCAGCAAGGGAGCGCAGGTCGTCGTCGCGGTCGACTGGCCCGGCTTCGGCGCGCAGAAGAACCGCGCGCTGGCGCTGGCCCGCGGACGCTGGGTGTTCAGCATCGACGCGGACGAGCGCGTGTCCCCCGAGCTCGCTGCAGAGATCCGGCGCGTGGTGGCGAGCGAATCGGTCGAATCCGGTTACGACCTCTCACGCTTGTCGAACTTCTGCGGGCAGTGGATGCGCCATGGCGACTGGTACCCTGACCGGGTGCTCAGACTCTTCAAACGCGAGGCCGGACGCTTCTCCAACGACCAGGTCCACGAGCGCCTGATCGTCGACGGCCGCACGGCCCGGCTCCGTGGCGAGCTGCTCCACTACAGCATGCCGACGCTGGAGGATGCGCTCGACAAGATGAACCGCTACAGTGCCGGCCGCGCGGCCGACAAGGTGGCCGCAGGCGGCACGGGCGGGCTGGCGTCGGCGGTATCGCATGGCCTGTGGGCCTTCGTGCGCTGTTATATCCTGCACCGCGGTTTTCTGGACGGGCGGTTCGGCTTCGTGCTCGCTGTCTACGTCGCCGAGGGCACCTACTATCGGTATCTCAAGATGGGGCTGATGGTCAGGCCGCAGTGAACCAACCCACGAAATCAGGATCACGTTCATCCATGCTCAATAAAAGAATGTTCTGCGCCGTGGCGGCCACGCTGGGGGTGATGGCCGCGCTGCCGGCGCAGGCCCAGTTCCGGGTCGAGATCTCGGGCGTCGGCGCCACGCAGTTGCCGATCGCGATTGCAAAGTTTCGTGATGAAGAGCGGGCGACGCCGTCGCTGTCGATCTCCGCGATCGTGCGCGCCGACCTGGAGCGCAGCGGCCAGTTCCGCAACGTCGATGCGCCCGGCGCGCTCGACGAGAACAGCGCACCGGTCTTCACCGAATGGCGCAGCCGCGCGACCGACGCGCTTGCGGCCGGCTCGATCACGCGGCTGGCCGATGGCCGCTTCGACGTGCGCTTCAAGCTCTGGGACGTGGTCAAGGGCACGGTGATCGTGGGCCAGAGCACGGCCGTCGAGGCGCCCGACCTGCGGCTGGCTGCGCACCGGATCGCCGACGTGATCTACGAGAAGCTCACCGGCGGCAAGGGCGTGTTCTCGACCCGCATCGCCTACGTGACCAAGGGCGGCGGGCGCTTCACGCTGCGCGTGGCCGATGCCGATGGCGAAGGCGGGCAGGTCGCGCTGACCAGCGCCGAGCCGATCATCTCGCCGTCGTGGTCGCCCGATGGCAGGCAACTCGCGTACGTGTCGTTCGAGCGCCAGAAGGCGGTCGTCTACACGCAGGACACGGCCACCGGCGCGCGCCGCGAGATCGCGAACTTCCGCGGCTCGAACAGCGCGCCGACCTGGTCGCCCGACGGGCAGACGCTCGCGGTCACGCTCTCGCGCGACACCGGTTCGCAGATCTTCCTGATCGACCGCGCGGGCGCGATCGTGCGCAAGCTCACCAGCAGCAACGCGATCGACACCGAAGCGCGCTTCGCGCCCGATGGCCGCGGCGTGTACTTCGTGAGCGACCGCGGCGGCGGCCCGCAGATCTACCGCACCACGACGAGCGGCGGCAATGCCGAGCGCGTGACTTTCGGCGGCAGCTACAACATCAGCCCGTCGATCAGCCCCGACGGGCGCACGCTGGCGTACATCTCGCGCGTGGGCGGTGCGTTCCGCCTGCACACGCTCGATCTGGTCACGGCCGGCGCGCAGCCGGTCGCGCTCACCGACACCAGCGACGACGAACACCCGAGCTTTGCGCCCAACGGGCGCCTGATCATCTACGCCTCGCGCGCGCAAGGCCGCGACGTGTTGATGACCACCACGCTCGATGGCAAGATCAAGGCGAGGCTGCTGTCGACCGCGGCCGACGTGCGCGAGCCGGATTGGGGGCCCTACGGGCGATGAAGAATGATGAACCAGAGGACTGAACGATGAAGAAGATGAACGCTACCCTTTCGATGCGCAGCGGCCTGTTCGCGGTGTTGGCCGCCGCGGCGCTCGCTGGCTGCTCCAGCGTCAAGCTCGACGACGTGCCGGTCGAGAACCGCAGCACCACGGGCGGTACCGGCTCTGCTGCTGGCGGCGCGGGGACCACCGGAGGTACAGGCCAGAGCGGCGTCACCGCTGTCGACCTGACCAAGGGCGCCGGCAACACGTCAGGCCTCGGCCGCGTCATCTACTTCGACTTCGACAGCTACGCCGTCAAGGACGAATACCGCGGCACGATCGACACCTACGCCAAGACGCTGGCGGCGGATCGCAAGAAGCACCTGTCCGTCGAGGGCCACACCGACGAGCGTGGCGGCCGCGAGTACAACCTCGCGCTCGGCCAGAAGCGTGCCGAAGCGGTTGCGAAGTCGCTGGCGCTGCTGGGCGCGGGTCAGGCGCAGGTCGAGGCCGTGAGCTTCGGCAAGGAGCGCCCGGCCGTTCAGGGCAGCGACGAAGC
>JBDTVC010000060.1:0-22044 GCA_040007475.1 Burkholderiales bacterium | reverse complement strand
CGACATGGGCTTGAAAGGATCGAAGACCGAGCAGAACCTGAAGGACGCCTTCGCGGGCGAATCGCAGGCCAATCGACGTTATCTGTACTTCGCGAACAAGGCCGACATCGAGGGCCAGAACGACGTGGCGGCGCTGTTCCGCTCCACGGCCGAAGGCGAGACCGGCCATGCGCATGGTCACCTCGAGTTCCTCGAGGCGGTGGGTGATCCGGCGACCGGGCTGCCGATCGGCTCGAGCCGCCTGAACCTGAAGGCGGCCGTGGCCGGCGAGACTCACGAGTACACCGACATGTACCCGGGCATGGCCAAGAGCGCGCGCGACGAGGGTTTCGACGAGATCGCCGACTGGTTCGAGACGCTGGCCAAGGCCGAGCGCTCGCACGCCAATCGCTATCAGAAGGCGCTCGACGCACTGGTCGACTGACACGCGCTTGGCGCTCACCGAACAGGGGGCTTCGTGCCCCTTGTTCATTGCCGAAAGAAGAATGCGATGACCCCACGCGAAGGCAACCTCGAAGCGCCCACCCGCCACGCGGTGGACTGGAAGAACCCCGCGTTCTACGACCAGGCGGCGTGCGAGGCCGAGATGGAGCGCATCTTCGACATCTGCCACGGCTGCCGGCGCTGCGTGAGCCTGTGTCAGTCGTTCCCCACGCTGTTCGATCTGGTGGATGCCACCGCCGACGGCGAAGTGCACGGCGTGGCCAAGAAGGATTTCTGGAGCGTCGTCGACCAGTGCTATCTGTGCGACCTCTGCTACATGACGAAGTGCCCGTACGTGCCGCCGCACCCATGGAACCTGGATTTCCCGCACACGATGCTGCGCGCGAAGGCGATCAAGTTCAAGAACGGCGAAGTCGGCGCCGGCGAGAAACTGCTGGCGTCGACCGACACGCACGGCCAGTTCGCTGGCATCCCGATCGTCGTGCAGGTCGTCAATGCATTGAACAAGACGAAGGCCGTGCGCAAGGTGCTGGACAAGGTGCTGCACGTGCATCCGGATGCCTGGCTGCCCGATCTCGCCTCGCAGCGCTTTCGCTGGGGCGCCGAGAAGGACGACGCGGGCACGCCGGTCGTGAACGGCGAGCGCACGCCAGGAAAGGTCGTGATCTTCTCGACCTGCTACGTCAACTACAACGAGCCCGGCATCGGCTTCGATCTGATCAAGGTGCTGAGGCACAACCGCATCGCGTACACCGTCGTCGAGAAGGAGAGCTGCTGCGGCATGCCCAAGCTCGAGCTCGGCGACATCGACGGCGTGGCCAAGCACAAGGAGGCCAACATCCCGGTGCTTGCTCGGTATGCACGCGAGGGCTACGCGATCCTCGCGGCGATCCCGTCGTGCACGCTGATGTTCAAGCAGGAGCTGCCGCTGCTGTTCCCCGACGATGCCGATGTGGTCGCCGTGCAGGCCGCGATGTTCGACCCCTTCGAGTACATGATGGCGCGCCACAAAGACGGGCTGCTGAAGCTCGACTTCAGGGCTGCGCTCGGCAAGGTGAGCTACCACATCCCCTGCCACGGCCGGGTTCAGAAGATCGGCAAGAAGACCGAGGAGGTCTTCAAGCTGATCGGCCAGACCGTGCCGGTACAACTCAACACGGTCGAGCGTTGCTCGGGCCACGCCGGCACCTACGGCGTGAAGACCGCGTTCCACGCCAACGCAATGAAGATCGGCAAGCCGGTGTTCAAGGCGATGGGCAAGGACGAGCCCGACTACATCAGCTCCGACTGCGCGCTCGCCGGCCACCACATCGCGCAGGGCATGGCCGAGGCGGCGATGCCCGCGCCCAAGCTCGCGCACCCGCTGAGCCTGGTGTGCATCGCCTACGGACTGGAGTGACGACCATGGCCATCACCAAACGGATCACCAAAGAGAGCCTGCTGACGCTCGAGGCCTACGCGAAGATCCGCAAGAGCGCGCGTGCCGAGTTCATCGCGCACCGCCGGCTGCGCAGCGTGCGCCTGGGCGAGCACATCAGCGTGCAGTTCGAGGACGAGCGCACGATCCGCCGCCAGATCCAGGAGATGCTGCACATCGAGAAGATCTTCGACGAGGACGGCATCAACAGCGAGATCGAGGCCTACGCCGCGCTCGTGCCCGATGGCACGAACTGGAAGGCCACGGTGCTGATCGAGTACCCTGATCCGCACGAACGCAAGCGCGAGCTGGCGCGGCTGATCGGCGTGGAGGATCGGCTGTTCGTCGAGGTCGAGGGCCATGCGCGGGTCTACGCCATCGCCGACGAAGACCTCGATCGCGAGAACGACGAGAAGACCTCGGCCGTGCACTTCGCGCGCTTCGAGTTCAGCAAGCCGATGCGCGACGCGGTGCGCGCCGGTGCGAGCGTGAAGCTGGGCTGCGACCACACGAACTACCCGGCGCATGTGGTGATCGCGGCCGAGACGCTGGCCAGTCTCGCGGGCGATCTTCGTTAGCTAGCGACCCGCCATCCCGAAGCCGCGGCTCCACGACAGCTCGATCACCGGGCTCTGCGCGCCGCCGCGTACCGCGCGCATCATCCCCAGCCCGGCGCGCCACTCGCCGCGCGCCTGCGGTGCCCAGCCCGCCCACGCCATGCCTTGCACGATCGCGCCGCCGCCGGTCTGCACACCGGCGCCACCGGCGGCGCCGGCCAGCAGTTCGGCGCCGAGTCGCCAGCGGGCTGCCGGTCGCCCGGCCCACCCTGCGCCGACGAGCCCGATCGAGTAGGCGCCCGCGCCGCCCGCGAACGCGCTGTGCGCCTGGCCGCTCAAGTAGAAGTGCTCGTCGAGATAGCGGTCGAGCTTGAGGCCGATCGTGTCGAGTGCGCGCTTGCTGCCGTCGGCGCGAGCGATGGCCGTGTGGTGCTGCCAAGTGCCTGTCCACTCCACGCGCACCCTGCGCTCCCGAGGTTCGCCGCGGCCATCGAACCCGGGTTCGAGCGACGTGCCGAGCCACACCTGAACCTGCCGCGCGCGCAGCGAGCCGCGGGCGCTGTGCACTTCGCCGAACTCGGCACCGAGCGTCCAGCCAGGCGCTACCCGGCCCTCCAGCGTGCCGGCCAGCTTGCCCATCAGGCCGCCGCCGGTCGGGACGGCCCCGCCGCCGCCGGCACCAATGCCAGCGCGCACGCCGACCCGCCAACCCGGCAGCGCCGAAGGGGCGGGCTCGGTGTTGAAGGCGGCAGAGCCGAGGATCTCGAGGTAGCCCGCCGCGTCACCCTGGGCCGCCGCAGCGGCCTCGAACGCCGCGCTGAACCCGCTGTCGCTCGAGCGCCGTTCAGCGCGTGCGCCTGCCAGGCCAATGCGGCGGCCGCTGCCTTCGAACCGGTAGCTGCTCGCGGTCGCCACCATGCGATCGAAGCCGAGGCCGGTCGCCTGGCCTGCGATGCCGCCACTGCCGGCGTCGTCGAGGTGCATGAACTCGCTGCGCCACGACATCGTCACGCCGAGCTGCCGGCTGTCGATCTGCCCGCTCGGGAAGCGCAACATCGACCACGACAGGCCGAGCTGCCATGACGGGCCGATGTCCTTCAGTAGCGTGAGGGCGGGCCTCAGCATCAGGCCACCGCCGACTGGCGCGGCCGCGCCACCACCGCCGCCGGCATACAGACCCGTGGCCAAGCTCAAGCCCGGGGCAAGTGGCCAGCGACGCTGAAGCTCGAGCCCGCCGACGAAGAAGCCACCGCGACTGCCGCTGACCGCGCCGTAGACCGCAGGCCCCAGCCACCAGTCCGAACCGACGCCGAACAGCAGCGTGCCGCCGACCAGCCCCATGTGCTCGTGGTCCGGCAGTTGCGCGGTCTCGAAGCCGAGCGTTGTGGCCATCGGCAAGCTCTCGCTGCGCGCGGCGATCGGATGGAAGAGCGCCAGCGCCAGCAACGGGGCGACGGCGAGAGGAGTGGGGCGCAGGCGGGCGGCGAGTCGTGTCAAGGCGGGGCGGAACGGAGGCTGGGTCGGCGGGCTGAATTGAAGCACGACGCGGGCCATTGGGCCGCCGCAGCGGCGACTCGCTCTATTCGATGAATAGCTAATGACAATCGATAGTGCATATCAAATAGCTTAGTATTAACCCTGTTAGTTCACCCGCTCACTCACTCTCTGCAAAGGAAGTACCTATGTCCCTGATCAACACCCAAGTCCAGCCCTTCAAGGTCCAGGCGTTCAAGAATGGCAAGTTCATCGAAGTCACCGAGCAGAGCCTGAAGGGCAAGTGGTCGGTCCTGATCTTCATGCCGGCCGCGTTCACATTCAACTGCCCGACCGAAGTCGAGGACGCGGCCGACAACTATGCCGAGTTCCAGAAGCTGCAGTCCGAGGTCTACATCGTCACGACCGACTCGCACTTCGCGCACAAGGTCTGGCACGAGACCTCGCCGGCCGTCGGCAAGGCCAAGTTCGCGCTGATCGGTGACCCGACCCACGTGCTGACGAACATGTTCGGCGTGCACATCCCGGAAGACGGCATGGCGCTGCGCGGCACGTTCGTGATCAACCCGGAAGGCGTCATCAAGACTGCCGAGGTGCACGACAACGCCATCGCTCGTGACGTGAAGGAAACGCTGCGCAAGCTGAAGGCCGCGCAATACGTTGCCGCGCACCCGGGTGAAGTTTGCCCGGCCAAGTGGAACGACGGCGCCAAGACCATCACCCCGTCGCTCGACCTCGTCGGCAAGATCTGATCAAGCAGTAACCAAGCAAGGAGCTTCACGATGTTGGATACGAACCTGAAAGCGCAGCTGGGGGCTTACCTCGAACGCGTGAAGCTGCCTTTCGAGATCACCGCGTCGCTGGACGACAGCGCCGCCGCTCAGGAGATGCGTGGCCTCTTGCAGGACATCGTCTCGCTGAGCGACAAGATCACGCTGAAGACCGACGGCACGGATGCCCGCAAGCCGTCGTTCGCACTGAACCGCGTCGGCGAGGCGCCGCGCATTCGTTTCGCGGCGATCCCGATGGGGCATGAGTTCACCTCGCTGGTGCTGGCGCTGCTGCAGGTCGGCGGCCACCCGCCGAAGATCGAGGCCGAGCTCATCGAGCAGATCAAGAACCTCGATGCGGACTTCCGCTTCGAAACCTACATGTCACTCACCTGCCACAACTGCCCGGACGTGGTGCAGGCGCTGAACCTGATGGCGGTGCTGAACCCGCGCATCCAGAGCGTCGTGATCGACGGCGGCCTGTACCAGAAGGAAGTGGAAGAGCGCCAGATACTGGCCGTGCCGATGGTGTTCCTGAACGGCGAGCTGTTCGGCCAGGGCCGCATGGAGGTGGACGAGATCGTCGCCAAGCTCGACACCGGCGCTGTGGCGCGCGATGCCGTGAAGCTGAATGCCAAGGAGGCCTACGACGTGCTGATCGTCGGTGGTGGCCCCGCGGGCGCCGCCGCCGCGGTCTATGCCGCGCGCAAGGGCATCCGCACCGGCATGCTCGCCGAACGCATGGGCGGCCAGACGATGGACACGATGAGCATCGAGAACTTCATCTCGGTGCTCGAGACCGACGGGCCGAAGTTCGCCGCGGCGCTGGAGCAGCACGCGAAGCAGTACGACGTCGACATCCTCAATCTGCAGCGCGCTGAGAAGCTGATTCCGGCAACCCAGGCGGGGGGCCTGGTCGGCGTGCAGCTCGCGAACGGTGCGACGCTGAAGAGCAAGACCGTGATCCTCTCGACCGGCGCACGCTGGCGCGAGGTCAACGTGCCGGGCGAGAAGGAGTACCGCAACAAGGGCGTGGCCTACTGCCCGCACTGCGACGGGCCGCTGTTCAAGGGCAAGCGCGTCGCGGTGATCGGCGGGGGCAACTCGGGTGTCGAGGCCGCGATCGACCTGGCCGGCATCGTCGGCCACGTGACGTTGCTCGAGTTCGGCGACCAGTTGCGTGCCGACGCGGTGCTGGTCAACAAGCTGAAGAGCTTGCCCAACGTCGTGTTCCACACGCAGGCGCAGACGACCGAGATCACCGGCGCCGACGGCAAGGTCAACGGCCTGAGCTTCACCGACCGCGCCACCGGCGAGGCGAAGCACGTCGAGCTCGAAGGCGTGTTCGTGCAGATCGGCCTGGTGCCGAACTCCGAGTGGCTCAAGGGCACGCTGGAGCTGTCACGCCATGGCGAGATCGTCGTCGACAACCGCGGCCAGACCTCGCTGCCCGGCGTGTTCGCCGCCGGCGATGTGACGACGGTGCCATTCAAGCAGATCATCATCGCGACCGGTGATGGCGCGAAGGCGGCGCTGGGCGCGTTCGATCACCTGATCCGCACGTCGGTATCGGAGCCGGCCGCGGCCTGAGCCACTGCACGGCTGACGCGCCAACCGTCGAGCGAGTAGACGATCAACGCGAGCCAGATGCACGCGAAGCCGATGAATCGCGCCATCGGGAACGGCTCGCCGAACACCCAGAGGCCGATCACGACCTGGATCGACGGGCCGAGGTACTGGACGATCCCGAGCGTCGCCATCGACAGTCGGCGCGCGCCGGCGGCGAACAGCAGCAACGGCACGGCGGTGATCGGGCCGAGCGCGATCATCCACAGGTTGGTCAGCGCATCGGGCGCCGGGAACGCGGCGCTGCCATCGAGCGTGGCCAGGCCGAGCACGATCAGCGCGAGCGGGGCGAGCAACAGCGTCTCCAGTGTCAGGCCTTCGAGCGCACCGAGCGCGGCCACCTTGCGTAACAGGCCGTAGGAACCGAACGTGGCGCCGAGCGACAGCGCGATCCACGGCGGCCGCCCGGCCTGCACGGTGAGCCACAGCACGCCGGCGGCGGCGATGGCCAGCGCCACCCACTGCGCGCGGCGCAGCCGTTCGTGCAGCAGCGTCATGCCCAGCAGCACGTTGACGAGCGGCGTGATGAAGTAGCCCAGGCTCGCCTCGAGCACATGGCCGTGCAGCACGGCCCAGATGTAGGCCAGCCAGTTGGCGCCGATCATCAGCGCGCTGAGCACGAACGCGCCGAGCACCTTGGGCCGCCGCAGCACCTGCGGCAGCCAGCCCCACTGGCGCCGCGCGGTCAGCAGGATGCCCAGGAACAGCAGGCACCAGACGACACGGTGCGCCAGCACCTGCGCCGCAGGCACGGTGGTGACGAGTCGGAAGTAGAGCGGGAACAGCCCCCACCAGATGAAGGCGAGGGCCGCGTAGACGATGCCAGCGTGCAAGCTAGTTCGTCTTCAGCAGGGCGTCGCCGTACTGATCGCGCAGCCGGTTCTTCAGCATCTTGCCGGTCGCGCCGAGCGGGATCGCGTCGACGAAGACCACGTCGTCCGGCGTCCACCACTTCGCGATGCGGCCCTCGAAGAACGCGAGCATCTCTTCGCGCGTGAGTTCGGCACCCGGCTTCTTCACGACGATCAGCAGCGGGCGTTCGTCCCACTTCGCGTGCTTGGCAGCGATGCACGCCGCCATCGCGACCTTGGGGTTGGCCATCGCGATGTTCTCGAGGTCGATCGAGCCGATCCACTCGCCACCGGACTTGATCACGTCCTTGCTGCGGTCGGTGATGTGCATGTAGCCGTCGGCGTCGATGGTGGCCACGTCGCCGGTCGGGAACCAGCCGTCCACCAGCGGGTTGCCGCCTTCGCCCTTGAAATACGTGTCGATGATCCAGGGCCCGCGCACCAGCAACTCGCCGGATTGCTTGCCGTCCCATGGCAGCGCCTCGCCGTTCTCGCCGACGATCTTCATGTCGACGCCGTAGACCGCGCGACCCTGCGTGGCCTGCACGGCCATGCGCTGTTCGGACGACAACTCGAGGTGCTTTCCCTTCAGGATCGCGGCCGTGCCGACCGGGCTCATCTCGGTCATGCCCCAGGCGTGGATCACCTGCACGTCGTACTTCTCCTGGAACGCCGTCATCATCGCCGGCGGGCACGCCGAGCCGCCGATCACGGTGCGGCGCATGGTCGAGAACTTCAGGCCACCGGCCTCGACGAAGCCGAGTAGCCCCTGCCACACGGTGGGTACGCCGGCCGACAGCGTCACGCGCTCGGTCTCGAAGAGCTCGTAGAGCGACTTGCCGTCCAGCCCCGGCCCGGGGAACACCAGCTTCGCGCCCATCATGCAGGCCGCGTACGGCAGGCCCCAGGCGTTGACGTGGAACATCGGCACGACCGGCAGGATGGTGTCGCGTGCCGAGCAGTTGAGCGCGTCGGGCAGCGCGATCGCGAAGGTGTGCAGCACGGTCGAGCGGTGACTGTAGAGCACGCCCTTCGGGTTGCCCGTCGTACCCGAGGTGTAGCAGAGCGACGAGGCGAGGTTCTCGTCGAAGCTCGGCCACTCGAACTGGTCGTCCTGCGCATCGACCAGCTCCTCGAAGCACAGCAGGTTCGGGACCTTGCTCTCGCTCTTGGAAAAATCGGGCATGTGCGCCCGATCGGTCATCGCGACGAAGTGCTTGATCGTCTTGACACGCGACGCCACCGCCTCGATCAGCGGCAGGAAGGTCATGTCGAAGAACAGCACCTGGTCTTCGGCGTGGTCGGCGATGTAGACGACGTGGTCTGGGTGCAGCCGCGGGTTCAGCGTGTGCAACACCGCACCCGAGCCCGAGACGGCGTAGTACAGCTCCATGTGGCGGTAGCCGTTCCAGGCCAGCGTGCCGACGCGCTCGCCGGATTTCACGCCCAGCTTGGCCAGGGCCTTGGCCATGCGCCGCGAGCGCGAGGCGAGTTCGCGGTAGGTCGTGCGGTGGATGTCGCCTTCGACGCGGCGCGAGACGACCTCCTGGTCGCCGTGGTGCCGCTCGGCGTGAACCAGCAGCGACGAGATCAGCAGTGGCTGCTGCATCATCAGACCATTCATGTTGTCTCCGTCAGATTCTGTGTGGGGCTTTTACGATTGATTGTGACGCAGCGGCGCGGTGGCCGCACGACGGGCGGCTTGATCTGCGCAGTGCGGCCTGGATAACGACACTGTGGTGAACATCGCACAGACTGCCCTATGAACGTGGGGGCGACCCTCAAGCGAGGGATGCCTCGTCACACACCGCGGCAGAAAATTGCGGCATGCGTCGAGCCCGTGGTCGCGGGGTCCGCTGAACTGCCGAGCGGGCACCGCCGCCCGCTTCGTGCGCAAGGGTTGTCATGCCGCAAACGTACAGCGTCGGGTCTCGCTCCCTCTTCGTCACCACGACGGCCTGGGTGTTCATCGTCCTGGCCGCGCTGGCCAGCGTCTCTGCGCTGGTGCAGAACGCCGCTGTCGCGTCGCTGATGCCCGGCTTGCAGCTGGCCACCGAGCGCAACCCGCTGCCGATGCTCACCGGCTTGCTGATCGGCTACCTGCCGTGGGTGGTGGGCACCGGCGTCGTGATGTCGCTGGCCACGCTCGCGTCGGCCATCGGCCTGTTGCTGCGCCTGGACTGGGCACGCCGGACCTTCATCGGCCTGCTGGTGGTGGCAATCGCTGCCAACCTGATGGGCCTGTGGCTGCAGCAGGAAGTGGTGCAGTCGGTGGTCAGCAACACGCTCAGCAGCGTCGCGATCCCGCAGCAGGCGATGGGCGTGTTCGGTGGCTTCGTGACCGCCGCCCGCGTGATGGCGGTGGCGATGACGCTGGTCGGCTGCGCGCTGCTTGGCTGGATCATCCGCCGATTGATGTCGGCCGGCGTGCGGCAAGAGTTCGCCTGATCACTTCAGATCGCCGTCGACGTAGAACCAGCGGCCGTCCTCGCGTACGAAGCGGCTGATCTCGTGCAGCCGCTGAGCGCGGCCGGCGAGCCTGCTGCGAGCCACGAACTCGACCGTGGCGTGGTCGGCGTCCAGCACCGCGTGGCGCCGCACCTCCAGCCCCAGCCACTTCAGGCCGCTCTCGTTCGGTGCCAAGTGCGCCGGGCGTGTGCTCGCATGCCAGGTCGCGAGCAGGTAGTCGGGGAGGTCCAGCACGAACGCGCTGTAGCGTGAGCGCATGAGGGCTTGCGCGTCGGGGGCCTTCTGCCCGCTGTGATATCGACCGCAGCAGGCGTCGTAGCGCTGCGTGGAGCCGCACGGGCAGGCCTCGCTCACAGCGTCAACTCCCAGATCTCGCCCACCAGGTCGTGCCCGAAGCTGTGGTGCGACTCGCTCTTGACCAGCACGTAGCCCTGCTTGGCGTAGATGCCGCGCGCGGCGAACAGGCAGGCATTGGTCCACAGCATGATCTTGCGGTAACCGGCACGGCGCGCGAAGCGCTGGCATTCGTCGACCAGCCGTTCGCCGAGCTTCATGCCACGCGCAGACGGCTCGACGAGCAGCATGCGCAATTGCGCCACGCCGTCGATGGGCGCCTGGGTGGCTTCGTCGCGCGACTGGACCAGGAACACGCTGCCCACGTTCGCGCCGTCGCGCTCGGCGATCCAGCAGGCTTCGCGCTTCGGGTCGAAGCGGTCGATGAAGTCGGCGGCGATGCGCGCGACCAGCGCCTCGAACGTGATGTCCCACCGGTATTCGTCGGCGTAGAGCGCGCCGTGGCGGGCGATCACCCAGCCCATGTCGCCGGGGCGATGCGGGCGCAGCAGCAGCGGGCGGGCCGCGGCTTTGTCGGGCTCCGCGAGCAGTTGCTCGATGCGCGTCATCGAGGCCAGCAGTTGCTGCTGCTGCGTCTCGGCCAGGGTAGCGAGCAGGGCGCTCACGTCGGTTTGCGAGCGCGTGTTGATCGGCGCGAACGCGCGCTTGCCGGCGGCGGTGAGGCTGAGGTGCTGGTGGCGTGCATCGTCGGTCGCGCGCACGCTCCTGATCAGGCCGCGCTCCTTGAAGCTGCGCAGCAGCCGGCTGAGGTAGCCGGTGTCCAGATCCAGATCGCGGGCCAGCTCGGTCGCGGTCAGTGCATCGCGATGCGCCAGCTCCCACAGCAGCCTCGATTCGGTGAGGTTGAACTTCGAGTCCCAGGGGCCCTCGTGCAGCACGCCGATGCGGCGTGTGTAGAAGCGGTTGAAGCGCCGGATGGCTTCGATGCGGGCGTCGTCCATGTGAGGGATTCTTCTGCAATAAGTTGCTAAAAGCAACTTGTAGATTGACTCCGAATCACGTTGAAAATCCCGGGGCTTGCGGTCATAACTGTATAAACGTACAGTATTCAAATGGACCGCATGCCCCCCACGCTTTCTGCTGCCTTGGTTGCGCCCATCGCTCCGGTCGCTCCGGTCGCGCCGCCGCGGGTGGCGCTGCGTCCCGAATCCCTGCACCCCGCGCTCTGGCTCGGCCACCAGCTCGGCCGCCATGCCGACTCGGCCGTGCCCAGCGGTTTCCCGTCGCTCGATGCGCAGCTGCCCGGTCGCGGCTGGCCGCGTCGGGCGCTCACCGAACTGCTGCTGCCTCACTCCGGCGTCGGCGAGATCCGGCTGCTGGCCGCAAGCCTCGTGGCCACCCAGCAGGCGGGCCGCCTGGTGATGCTGTTCGATCCGCCGACCGACTTGTCCGCACTGGCGCTGACCGCCCTGGGCTTCGATGTCGAGCAGCTGCTGATCGTCAACACCCGTAGCCGCTTGATTCCCGGCAGCGACAGCCTGTGGGCACTGGAACAGGCGCTCAAGAGCGGCCATGTCGGCGCCGTGCTGGCATGGTTGCCGCAGCGGCTGCGCACCGAGCGGCTGCGGCGGCTGCAGCTGGCCGCGCATGCGCACGACGGCCCGGCCTTCGTGCTGCGCGAAGGGAACGCGATGCAGCGCCCCACGGCCGCGCCGCTGCGCCTCGCACTGCGCGCCAGCGGCGCCGATGTGCTGGCAGTGCGCGTGCTCAAGCGGCGCGGTCCGCCGCTCGAGACGCCACTGAAGCTCGAGTTGTTGCCGGTGCTCGACGAGGCGGCCCGGGAGCGCGCGCTGATGTCGATCGAACCCGCGGACCTGCACGCGGCCACCTTCGTCAACTTCGCGTCGTGATGCGATCGGTGGCTGGCCGTGCTCTGGATCGCGTTGCACCTGCCATGGCTGTCGCTCGAGACCTTCGCAGCGACGCTTCCGCCTGAGCTGAGCGAGTCGGCACTGGCGCTCGTCGACGAACACCACATCGTCAACGCCAACGCCGCGGCGCGTGCGCTCGACGTCAAGCCCGGCCTGAAACGCGCGACCGCGCTGGCGATCGCGCCGCAGATCACGCTCGGCCAGGCCGACCCCAGGCGCGATGCGCAGGCCCTGCTCGCAGTCGCGCACGCGGCACTGGCCTTCACGCCCACCGTGGTGATCGAGCCGGCCACGGCCGATGCGACGCCACACACCGTGCTGCTCGAGGTGCACGCGAGTCTGCGCTACTTCGGCGGCCTGCCCGCGTTGCGCCAGCGGCTGCAGGCCGCATTGGCGCCGTTGGGGCACCGGCTGCACATCGTCAGCGCGGCCACGCCACTGGGTGCGGCCTTGCTGGCGCGCGCGCACCGGGCGCTCGATTGCATCGAGCTCCCGGCCACCTGCCGCGCCCTTGCCAGCGCCCCGGTCTGGCTGCTCGGCCCCGGCCGTGCACACTGGGAAGCGCTGCAGGGCATGGGCCTGCGCACGCTGGCCGATCTGGGCCGCGTGCCGCGCGCCGGCCTGGCGCGGCGCTTCGGCGAAGCCGTGCTGAACGACCTCGATCGCGCGATGGGCACGCGGCCCGATCCGCGCGAGCCGATCGTGCCGGCGCCGCGCTTCGACACGCGGCTCGAGCTCTTCGCCCGCGCCGACACCGGCGAGCAGCTGCTGCACGGCGCCGCGGCGCTGCTGGCGCGGCTGATTGCATGGCTGTCGGCGCAGCATGCGTTCGTGCGCCGCTTCACGCTGGTCATGCACCACGAGCAGCGCTCGCGCCGCGATGCGTCGACTCCCGCCACCACGGCGCTCGACATCGCGCTGGCCGAACCCTCGCGCGACAGCGCCCACCTGCTGATGCTGCTGCGCGAGCGCCTCGCCCACCTGCAACTGCCCGCGCCCACGCTCGAGCTCGGCCTGCACGCCGAGGACATCGCGCGCCGCGCGCCGCCGAATGCCGAGCTCTTTCCCACGCCGGCCTCCGAGCACGAGGGCCTCACGCGCCTGATCGAGCGCTTGCAGGCGCGGCTCGGCCCCGAGCAGGTGACGCGCATCGCACCGGCCCAAGACCACCGCCCCGAACGCGCGACCATCAGCCGTGTGGCCGATGCGCAGATGCGCCCGTCTCGCACCAGGGCGGCGACAGATCCGGGCGTCGAGCTGAGGGTGCGCCCGGTCTGGCTGATGCAGCAACCCGAGCCGCTGCAGCAGCGCGATGCCGCTCCGGTGCTCGACGGCAAGCCGCTGCACCTGCTCAGCGGGCCCGAGCGCATCGAGACCGGCTGGTGGGATGCCGGTCTCGTCGAGCGTGATTACTACATCGCCCAGCAGCCGGGCGGGGCGCTGGTGTGGGTGTATCGCTTGCGGCGGCCGGTGGCGCCGCCTGCGCCGAGCTGGTTTCTTCAGGGACGATTCGGGTGAACAGCGCGGCTAGGCCACGCGCCCGAACCACCACACGCTCAGGCTTGCCGCGACCACGACGAGCAGCGCACCGAGCGCCGCGAACAGCGCGGTGATCTCAGTCTCCTTCTTCTCGACGATCAGCTTGGTCGACAAGCCCTGATAGACCTTCTTCAGATCTTCCGCCGTGCCGGCGTAGAAGTAGTCGGCGCGCGTCATGTTGGCGATGCCCTTGAGCGTGTCTTCATCGAGCCGTACGCGCATCGACCAGCCCTCGAAGCCGATCGTCTCGCCTTCCTTCGTGCCGACGCCGACGGTGTAGACGCGCACGCCGCGATCGGCGGCCATCTTCGCGGCTTCGATCGGGTCGGGGCCGGTCGTGCGCTGCCCATCGGTGAGCAGGATGATCGCCGCCGATGGGTACGAGCCCGGTGGCACTGGCGTGAACTCGGGCTTGGGCTTGTCGTTCGGGCCCGGCGGCATCGCGCGCTGGCCGGTGATCTGCGAGAGGTCGATGCCGCTGTCGGGGAACAGCGTGGCCAGCGACAGCACGATGCCGCTGCCGATCGCGGTGCCGCGCTGCAACTGAAAGCGTTCGATGGCCGCGACCACGTCCTCGCGGCTCAGCGTCGGCGCCTGCACCACCGCGGCGGTGCCGGCGAACTGCACGACGGCGATTCGCACGCTGCGCGGCAGATCGGTAACGAAGGCCTTCGCAGCCTCTTTCGCGGCGGTCATGCGGTCGGGCAGTACATCGGCGGCGCGCATGCTGCCGGAAACATCGATGGCCAGGACGATGGTCTCCTGCTGCGACGGCAGCGTGATCACCGCAGCGGGCCGCCCGGCCGCGATCAGCAAGGCTGCGATCGCCACGAGCAGCAGCACCGGCGGCAGGTGCCGGCGCCACGCCACGCTCTTGCCCAGCGCCTCGCGCACGAGCCCGAGGCTGGCGTAGCGCAGCGTCGTCTTCTTGCGCCGGCGCTGCAGCCACACATAGAGCAACACGAGCAGCGGCAGCGCGATCAGGCCCCACAGCATCTCGGGCCAGATGAAGGTCATCGGCAGGCTCTTCATCGTGCCGCCCCCAGGTGTTCCGGGTTGCCACCGCGACCCGGCTTGCCGCTCCAGTTCGCGAGCCGGCTGCGCTGCTTGCGCAGATCGGCGAAGCGCAGGATCGCGTCCATCAGGTCGTCGTCGGTCGCGAGCTCGAGCGTGTCGACGCCGGCGCTTGCCAAGCCCTGCAGCAGTGCGGCTTCGCGGCGCTCGGCGGCGGCCTTGAAGCGCGCGCGAAAGCCGCGGTCGTGCGTGTCGACGAGCAGCTGCTCGCCGGTCTCGGCGTCGCGCAGCGTGAGCAGGCCGATGTCCGGCAGGTCCATCTCCAGCGGGTCGAACAGGCGCACCGCGGTGACTTCATGGCGCCGCGACAACTCCGCGAGTGCCGTTTCCCAGCCCGGCGTGCTGATGAAGTCGGAGACCACGAACACGGTGCTGCGCCGCTTCACGATGCGTTGCCCCGCCATCAGCAGGTCGCGCAGGTTGGTGGCACCCGGCGCACTCTCGGCGGGCCGGGTGTTCATGCGCTGCAGCAGGTTCAGCACATGCATGCGACCGCCGCGAGCCGGGATCACGGTGTCGACCTCGCTGCCGTACAGCAAGGCGCCGACGCGGTTGCCGTGGCGCGTGAGCAGCCGCGCGAGCACGGCGACGAACTCGGCGGCGACGGTGCGCTTGCTCAGCGTGTCGGAGCCGAAGTCGACGCTTGCGCTCAGGTCGACGAGGAACCATGCGGTGAGCTCGCGGTCCTCGGTGAACTGGCGCACATACGGCTGCTGCAGCCGCGCGGTGACGTTCCAGTCGATGTGGCGCACGTCGTCGTGGTGCTGGTACTCGCGCAGGTCCGCCAGGTCGAGGCCCGCGCCGCGCCACAGCGTGCGGTAGTCGCCCTGCAGCAGCCCGTCGAGGCGGCGGATCACCGTCCACTCGAGCTTCTTCAGCAGGGCTTCCGCGTCCATGTCAGGCGCTCGTCTGCAGCGGCTTGTCGGGCACCGGGATCTTCTTCATCACGCGCTGCACCAGCGCATCCGCGGTCAGCCCCTCGGCCAGCGCTTCGTAGCTGAGCACCAGGCGGTGCCGGAGCACGTCGCCAACGAGCACCGTCATGTCCTCGGGCAGCGCGTAGCTGCGGCCGCGCATGAAGGCCAGCGCGCGTGCGCCTTCGATCAGGCCGATGGTCGCGCGCGGGCTCGCGCCGTAGGTCAGGTACTTGGACTGGTCGGCCAGGCCGTAGCGGTCGGGGCGCCGCGTCGCGCTGACGAGCTTGACGGCGTACTGCATCAGCGACGGGTCGATGTAGACCTTGCGGCACTCCTGTTGCAGCTCGGCGAGCTGGCTCATGCTGGCCACCGCCGAGACGCTGGTCGCCGGCCCGGTCACGCGCTGCGCGATGACGAATTCTTCTTCCTCGCTCGGGTAGTCGACCAGCACCTTCATCATGAAGCGGTCGACCTGCGCCTCGGGCAGCGGATAGGTGCCTTCGGTCTCGATCGGGTTCTGCGTCGCCATCACGAGGAACGGCTCGGGGACCTTGTGCGTCTCGCCGGCGATCGTGACCTGGCGCTCCTGCATCACTTCGAGCAGCGCGCTCTGCACCTTGGCGGGTGCCCGGTTGATCTCGTCGGCGAGCAGCAGGTGCGTGAACACCGGGCCAAGTGACGTCGAGAACTCGCCGGTGCGCGGGTTGAAGATGCGCGTGCCGACCAGATCGGCCGGCACCAGGTCGGGTGTGAACTGGATGCGCTTGAAACTGCCACGCAGCGTCTGCGCCAGCGTCTTCACCGTCAGCGTCTTCGCCAACCCGGGCACCCCTTCGACCAGCAGGTGGCCCTGCGCGAGCATCGCGACCATCACGCGTTCGAGGAAGGCGTCCTGCCCCACGACGACGCGCTTGACCTCGTAGAGAACCTGCTCCATCAGGGTGGCGGCGTGGGTGCTGCTGGCGGTTTCCATCGGTGCGTTCCGGGTTCTAGAAGGGGGGCATGCCGGCGGCCGCCGCGGCGTTCTCGATCGGCACGGCGAACCCGATGCCGATGAAGGTGCGCTGCCGGCTCGGGTTCAGGATCGCGGTGACGATGCCGACGACCTCACCGTCCATCGTGACCAGCGGCCCGCCCGAGTTGCCCGGGTTCGCGGCGGCGTCGAACTGGATCAGGTTGGTCATCGTCTGCTGCCCTTCGGGCGAACGGAACTCGCGCTTCAGGCCCGAGACAATGCCTGACGACGCCGAAGGCCCGATGCCGAACGGGAAACCTACCGCCAGCACCTGGTCGCCGGGCGCGAGGTCGGCGGTGGAGCGCATCGTGGCTGCTTCGAGATCGTCGGGGATGGTCTTGGCGCGCAGCACGGCGAGATCGTCCTGCGGCCGCGTGGTGAGCACGACCGCGTCGGACTCGGTGCCGTCCATGAACGTGACCTTGATGCGCCTGGCGCCGTTGATCACGTGCAGGTTGGTCAGGATGGTGCCGTTGTCGATGATGACCACGCCGGTGCCCACGCCGCGCTCGACCGGGCCGTGGTTCTTCTTCGGGTCTTTGGCCCCGTCCTCGTCGCTGCCGTCATCGCCTTCTGTCATCAGCCCGATCACCCGCACCACCGATGGCAACACGGTCTCGTAAGCGCGTGTCACGGGCGAGGGCAGCGGCTTGTCGTCGATCGACTGGCGGACCGCGGCGTCGATCTGTTCGATCGTCAGCGCGGGCGTCTTCGGCGCGCGGCCGGTGTTCAGCACCAGCGTGGCGGCCAGCAGCAGCAGCACAGCTGCCCCCCAGAGGCGGCGTTCGTGGCGAACCAGCAGCGAGTCCAGGCGCGCGCGGCGCGTGACGACAGGCCCCGCTGCGTCGGGCGGCGTGGCGTCGGGTGCCCGGGCGGGTGCGCGCGAGCGGCTGTAAAGCGGGGCCTTCTTCATCGCGCTGCTACGGTAGCACGCAGCGCGAATCCTGTCACAGCATGGGTTGAGTGCATCATCGGCAGACCATGTGGATCGACAGCCATTGCCACCTCGACGCCGCCGAATTCAACGCTGACCGCGATGCCGTGGTGGCTCGCGCGCGCGCCGCCGGCGTGACGCAGATCGTGGTGCCGGCCGTGGCGCGCACCAACTTCGATACGGTGCGCCGGCTCGCGCATGCACATGGCTTCGCGTACGCGCTGGGCATCCACCCGATGGCCGTCGGCAGTGCAGTGGAGGACGACCTGCGCCATCTGGCCGATCTGCTGGCCGAGCATCGCGACGACCCGAGCCTCGTCGCCGTCGGCGAGATCGGGCTGGATCACTTCGTTCCGGGCCTCGATCGGGCGGATCAGGAGCGGTTCTACGTCGCGCAGTTGAAGCTCGCGCGTCGGGCCGGCCTGCCGGTCATCGTGCATGTGCGGCGCTCGGCCGACGCGCTGCTGAAGCACCTGCGGGTGATCCAGGTGCAGGGTGGCATCGCCCATGCGTTCAACGGCAGCACGCAACAGGCGCTTGCGTTTGTCGAGCTCGGTTTCAAGCTCGGCTTCGGCGGCGCCATGACCTTCGATCGCGCCCTCCAGCTGCGCCGCCTCGCGGCCGAGTTGCCGCTCGATGCGCTCGTGCTCGAGACCGACGCACCCGACATCCTGCCGCACTGGCTCTACCGCACCAAGGCCGAGCGTGAGGCTGGCGCGACCTCGCGCAACGAGCCGGCCGAGTTGCCGCGCATCGCGCAGGTGCTGGCCGAGCTGCGCGGCATCCCGCTCGCAGCGCTGGCGCAGGCGACGTCGGCCAACGTCCGTGCGGCGTTGCCGAGGCTCGCGTGAGCGCGCTGCTCGAAGGACTCGCGCCGGTGGTCGACGCCAACACGCGCCTGATCGTGCTCGGCAGCTTCCCCGGCGTGGCGTCGTTGCAGGCGCAGCAGTACTACGGCCACCCGCGCAATCACTTCTGGCCGATCCTCGGCGCACTGTGGCAGGTGGACTTGCACGCGGAGAGCTACCACCAGCGTCTCGCCGCGGCGCGCGCGCACGGCCTCGGGCTGTGGGACGTGTACGCGAGCTGCCGCCGCGACGGCAGCCTCGACAGCGCGATCGAAGGCGCGCAGCTCAACGACCTCGCCGCGCTGCGACGAATCGCGCCCGGATTGCAGGCGATCGTGCACAACGGCGGCGAGTCGGCCCGCGCGATGCGCCACACTCGTGCCCTCGGCCTGCCGGTGATCCGGCTGCCGTCGACGAGCCCGGCGAATGCGAGCTGGAGCTTCGACCGGAAGCTGGCCGCGTGGCGCACGGCATTGCAAGAACATGGAGTGGCATGAACGCCCGAAAGAAGCCCGAACTCGCCCCCGCCACGATCTCCGAAGCCGACGGCGTGCGCTACCTGCACCTGGGCACGCCGTGGGTGCAGGGTGCGATGCGCATCCGCCAATCGCTCGCGCTCGAACTCGAGTACATCCAGCGCATGATGGTGTGGATGCTGCTGCGCCCGCCGGAAGAGCTCACCCGAGGCCACGCCGTGCAGCTGGGCCTGGGCGCGGCGGCGATCACGCGCTGCTGCCACAGCACGCTGCGCATGCGCTGCACCGCGGTCGAGCTCAATCCGAGCGTGATCGACGCGTGCCGGTTGTGGTTTCACCTGCCTGCCGAGTCGTCGCGCTTCGAGATGATCGAGATGGACGCAGCGCGCTATGTCGCCGATCGCGAGCACACGCAATCGGCGAACGTGTTGTGCGTCGACCTCTACGATCACGACGCGGCCTCGCCAGTGCTCGACAGCACCGAGTTCTACGCCGACTGCCACCGCGTGCTCGCTGACGGCGGCGTGATGACCGTGAACCTGTTCGGCCGCGATGCGAGCTTCGAGCGCAGTGCGTTGCGCATCGCCGCGGCCTTTGGCGCGGATCAGGTGCGCACGCTGCGACCCACGCGCGAGGGCAACACCATCGTCGTGGCGCTGAAGGGCGCCGCGATGCCGGAACGCGATACGCTCGCAGCCCGCGCGGATAACATCGAGAGCCGGTTCAAGCTGCCGGCGAAGAAATGGCTTCGCATGATCCGGCCGCTGGCCGAACCCACACTGAAGACCGCATGAAAGTTGCCGCTTCCACCCCCAGGCCGGCTGCCACCCCAATGCGCGCCGGCCGGCTCGAGATGCGCCCGCTGCTCGACGCCCTGCGCGACGACGGCCTGATCACCCCGGCCGAAGCCGACAGCACCGCCCGCCGCTTCACGGGCAGCCACAGCAAGCAGCACCCGCTGGTGCGTCTGGCCGCGGCCGAGCTGATCCGCCACGGTACCGACAAGCTGCTCGATGTCGAAGCGCTGACCGAGTGGCTGGCCCAGCGCAGCGGGCTGCCCTACCTGCGCATCGACCCGCTGCGCGTCGATGTCGGCCGTGTCGCCGAGATCATGTCGATCACCTACGCCGAGCGGCGCCGCGCGCTGCCGCTCACCGTCGGCCTGAACGAGGTCACGATCGCGACCTGCGAGCCGCTCGATGTGAGCTGGGTGCCCGAGATCGAGTCGCACGCACGCAAGACGGTCAAGCTCGTCGTCGTCAGCCCGCTCGAGCTGGCGCGCTACACGACCGAGTTTTATTCGCTGTCGCGCTCAGTGCGCAACGCGATCAAGACCGGCGAGACCTCGGCGCTGGCCAGCTTCGAGCAGCTCGTCGAACTCGGCAAGACCAACAAGCAGCTCGACGCCAACGACCAGGGCGTGGTGCAGGTGGTCGACTGGCTGTGGCAGTACGCGTTCGACCAGCGCGCATCCGACATCCACCTCGAGCCGCGCCGCGAGCGCAGCGTGATCCGCTTCCGGATCGACGGCGTGATGCACACGGTGTACCAGCTGCCGCCCGGCGTGATGAACGCGATGGTCGCGCGCGTCAAACTGCTCGGCCGCATGGACGTGGTCGAGAAGCGCCGCCCGCTGGACGGCCGCATCAAGACGCGCAACCCGCAGGGCGACGAGGTGGAGATGCGCCTGTCGACGATCCCGACCGCGTTCGGCGAGAAGCTGGTGATGCGCATCTTCGACCCCGACACCACGGTCAAGACGCTCGACCAGCTCGGCTTCGGTGCGCACGACGGCAAGCGCTGGGAGACGCTCGTCACCAAGCCGCACGGCATCATCCTGCTGACCGGGCCGACCGGCTCGGGCAAGACGACGACGCTGTACTCGACGCTGCGGCGTCTGGCCACCGACGAGGTCAACGTCTGCACGATCGAAGACCCGATCGAGATGATCCAGCCGGCGCTGAACCAGACGCAGGTGCAGCCCGCGCTCGACCTCGGCTTCGCCGAAGGCCTGCGCGCGCTGATGCGCCAGGACCCGGACATCATCATGGTCGGCGAGATCCGCGACCTCGAGACCGCCGAGATGGCGATCCAGGCCGCGCTCACCGGCCACCTCGTGTTCAGCACGCTGCACACCAACGATTCGGCCTCGGCCGTGACGCGGCTGATCGATCTGGGCGTGGCGCCGTACCTGATCGGCTCCACCGTGATCGGCGTGCTCGCGCAGCGCCTGGTGCGCACGCTGTGCGTGAGCTGCAAGCAGCCCGATGACGAGGTCACGCGCGAGAGCCTGGACGAGATCGTCAAGCCCTGGCGGCTGAGCGGCGCGATCAAGCCCTACAAGGCGGTTGGCTGCATCGAGTGCCGCATGACCGGCTACCGCGGCCGGGCCGGCCTGTACGAGCTGCTCACCGTGACCGATGCGGCGCGCGCCGCGATCCACCCGGTCGCCGATTCGAGCAAGCTGCGCAAGCAGGCGCTGGCCGACGGCATGCGCCCGCTCCGGCTCGCCGGCGCGATGAAGGTCGCCGAAGGCGTGAGCACCCTCGACGAGGTGCTGCGCGCCACGCCCGCCTGGGAGGCGTGAGGTCCAGCCCGCACCCCTTAGCGTAAACCAGACGCGGCCGGGGACGGCCTGTCCCTAGAATCGCGCGCAAGGCAACACCGGAGTGACGAGTGAAGATCAAGAGTCAGCGGGACTTCTTTTCAGGCTTGATGTTCGTCGTGGTCGGCGTGGTGTTCGCCGTCGGCGCCACCAACTATTCGATGGGCAGCTCGGCCAAGCCCGGTGCCGGCTACTTCCCGCTGATCCTCAGCGTGCTGATGGCGATCCTCGGCGGGGTCGTGCTGTTCAAGTCGCTCACGATCGAGACCGAAGGCGGTGACCCGATCGGCCACATCGCGTGGCGGCCGTTGATCGTGATCGTGGTGGCCATCGCGGTGTTCGGCGCGACGATCAACTCGCTGGGGCTGGTGCTGGCGGTGCCGATCCTGATCCTCATTTCCAGTCTGGCCGGTGACGAGTTCAAGTGGCTCGGCGTGGTGATCAATTCGATCGTGCTCACGCTGTTCTCGTGGCTGATCTTCGTCGTCGGCCTGAAGCTGACCATCCCGCTCTGGCCGAAGTTCATCGTCGGTTGACCCGAGACTGCACTCATGGACCTCCTTCACAACCTCGGGATCGGCTTCAGCGTCGCCTTCACCGGCCAGAACCTGATGTACGCCTTCTTCGGCGCCGTGCTCGGCACCCTGATCGGCGTGCTCCCCGGCCTCGGCCCCGTCGCCACGATCGCGATGCTCCTGCCGTCGATCTACGCGCTCGACGCCACGCCCGCGCTGATCATGCTGGCCGGCATCTACTACGGCGCGCAATACGGCGGCTCGACGA
>JBDTVC010000059.1:0-22336 GCA_040007475.1 Burkholderiales bacterium | reverse complement strand
GCGAAGCGCCGGAACCTGCCCGCACGTGCCTTTGCTCGCGCCGACCGTCGCATGCGTGGCGGCCGTTCAAGGACCGCAACGGGCCGCATGCAGCCATACCCTCACAGCTCAACGCAGTGAGTTTCACTTCAGTCCAGCTTCCACTTCCCGCCGTCGACCTTGACGATCACCCGGGCGCGCTGGTCGAGCCCGAGGTGGTCGTTCTTCGACATGTTCATCACGCCGTTCGACACATGCAGGTCACGCGTGGCCTCGATCGCGTCGCGCAGCGCGGTGCGGAACTCCTTCGTCCCCGGCTGCGCCGCCTTGAGCGCGATCGGGATCGCGTGGCTCAGCAGCAGCCCGGCGTCCCAGGTGTACGCGCCGAACGCCGACACCGTGCCGGCGCCGTTTGCCGCCTCATAGCGCTTCACGTAGTCCATCGCCTGCGCCTTCGCGGGGTGATCGGCCGGCAGTGCCGCGGCCACGACGACGGGGCTGGTCGGCACGAACGCACCCTCGATGTCCTTGCCGCCGACGCGCAGGAAGTCGGGGTTCGCGACACCGTGGTTGAAGTACACACTGCCCTTGTAGCCGCGCTCGGCGAGCGCGCGTGCCGGCAGCACGGCCGGTGTGCCCGAGGCGCCGATCACGATCATGTCGGGGTTGCTCGCGGCGAGCTTCAGCACCTGGGCAGTGACGCTGGTGTCGCGCGGTGCGAAGCGCTCGTTCGCGACGATCGCGATCTTTCGCACGGCGGCGAACTTCTCGAACTCGGCGTAGAAGGCCTCGCCGAGCGCATCGTTGAAGCCGATGTAGCCCATCGTCTTCATGCCGCGCTTCGCGGCGTGCTCGAGGATCGCGAGCACCATCATCGTGTCGGTCTGCGGCGTCTTGAAGACCCAGGCCTTCTTCGGCGTCATCGGCTCGATGATGCGAGCGCTCGACGCGAGGGAGATCGTCGGCGTCGAACTGTCGGCGACCACGTCGGTCATCGCCAGCGAGTTCGGCGTGGTGGTCGAGCCGATGATCGCGTCGACCTTGTCCTCCAACGTCAGGCGCCGCGTGTTGACCACGGCCGCGCTCGAGTCGCTTGCGTCGTCGAGCACGATGTACTCCACCGTCTTGCCGGCGATCGTCTTCGGCAGCAGCGCGACCGTGTTCTTCTCGGGGATGCCGAGCGACACGGCCGGGCCGGTGGTCGAGAGCGTGACGCCGATCTTGATCTGCGCGAACGCACAGGTGCTCACGGCAGCGAGCAGTGAAAGGGCGAGCAGCTTCTTCATCAGAGGGACTCCAGCAGGTTGCAAGGCAGGGCCAGGTGGCCACGAAAACGCACGCGCCGCGCGCGCGCGGCGGCGCCCGCGAGTCGGTAGTTCGGAAAGCGCGCGAGGAACCGGCCGATCGCGATGCGCCCTTCGAGCCGGCCCAGCCCCATGCCGACGCACTGGTGGATGCCGGAGCCGAACGCGAGATGGCGGTTTGGGCTGCGCCCGATGTCGAGCTCATCGGGACCCGGGAACTGCGCCGGGTCGCGGTTGGCCGCCGCGATGCACAGCGTGACCTGCGTGCGCGGTGCGAGCAGCACGTCGCCGATGCGCGTCTCGGTTGTGGTGATGCGGTTGCCGAGTTGGTTCGAGCTCTCGATGCGCAGGAACTCCTCGATCGCGGTGACGATGCGGCCAGGCTCGTCGAGCAGGCGCTGCTTCTGCGCCGGCGCGTCGAGCAGGCAGCGCAGGCCGTTGCCGATCAGGTTGGTGGTGGTCTCGTGGCCGGCGTTGAGCAAGAAGATGCAGTTGTGCAGCAGCTCCGCGGCGAGCAGGCGCTCGCCGCCGCCCTGTGGACCACCGAACAGCTTCTCGCCGCCGGCCTCGCCGAGGATCAGGCGCGTGAGCACATCGGTCTCCGGGTCGCCCGGCGCGGCAGCGCGCTGCGCGACCAGGCCTTCGAGATACGCCAGCATGTCGCGCACCGCCGCATTGCCGCGGGCTTGTTGCGCGGCACTCAGCGCCGGCTCGAGCGCACCGAGAACCGCCAGCGACCAGTCGCGCAGCGGGCCGCGTTCGGCATGCGGCACGCCGAGCAGGTTGCCGATGACCTCGACGGGAATGGCCGCGGCGAACGACTCGATCAGATCGATCGTCTCGCCGCGCTCGGCCCGGGCCTGCATCGTGTCGAGCAGGCCGTCGACGAGCCGCACCAGGCCGCCCTCCATCGCACCGATGTGCTTCGGTGTCAGCGCGCCGGCGATCAGGCGCCGCACACGCGTGTGCAGCGGCGGGTCGTTGAAGACGAGGCTGGTCGTGTGGTGCTCGAACAGTGGCGAGTCGGTGCCGTACTTCGGGCCGAACTCTTCGTGCTTGTCGGAGCTGAAGGTGTTCGGGTCCTTGTAGACCGCGAGCACGTCGGCGTAGCGCGTGAGGAAGACGCTGCCGTCGGGCATGCGCTTCACGGGCTCGTGCTCGCGCAATGCGCGCAGGGTTGGGTACGGGTCGTCGTAGAAGGCGTCGTCGAGTGCACGCAGGTCGAAAGGGATAGTCGTCATTCGCCGACGAATCTAAGTCGGAACGTGCGCACGGCGCAGGGTGGATACCCCAGCGCGCTCAAACAAGCCGATCGACGCGCGGCTTCTTCGCCGGCTCTGGTGGTTTGATTCCAGCCCTACGGATTGCGCCGCGCGAAGTGGTGCGCCGCCACCCACTGCGCGACGTGCGTGCCGAGCGCCACGCCATCGACCGTGGAAAAGCGGAAGTGCATGCCGCCAACGACGCGCGCCACCTCGCTCTCGTCGGCAAGCGCATCGGTCGAGGCGTAGCTGCGCGTCGCGCCGGTCACGGCGCTGTCGAACGTGTAGGCCACCTGGCGCGTGCCGTAGAACTGGCGCAGCGCCTCGCCCAGACCGCCGGCGCTGCACGAGTGCCCCGCCGGGTATTCGGGGTGGTTCGGCGTGGACAGCACGGGCGTCCACGCCGCGTCGCTCGTGGTCGCGGCGTTGTTGTCGGTGTCGGCCAGCGGGATCGCGCTGAACGGTCGCCAGGCCTCGTAGAAGTACTTGGCCTCGAAGCACGCGGCCACCGCATCGGCGTGGACGACGTACAGCAACGCCATCAGCCGCGCAGCCTCGGCGACATCGGCCGTGCTGGTCGCGAATCGTCCGAAGTTGCGGGTGATGAACGGCGCGGGTGCCTCGGTCTGGAAGCGCGCGACCTCCAACTGCTCGGCGGTGCGCACCGCGCTCAGTGTCCCGCCCGTCGCCTTGCTGTCGTTCAGCGCGATCGCGTAGGCGGCACTGTCGAGCGGAGGCGGGCCGCCGGGCCGGAACTGGTCGACGCGCGTCAGCGAGAACGGTTTGATGAAGGGCACGTACCGGTAGACCGGCGTCGCGTTCGCGCTGCGGAACTTGCCCGGTGCCGTGCCCGACACGTAGGGCGCGAGCGCCACCGCGCGGCCATCGTTCGCGCGCAGCGCGACGATGCCAGTGGCCACCTCGCTGCCCAGCGCGATGCCACGCGTCTTGGCGTCGCCGTCCGGGATCGCGCGCAGGCGGTCTTCGTAAGCGGCCTCGTACTGCGCGCCGCGGTTCGGGAACAGCGCATGCAGCACACCGTAGGCCGCCGCGCTCGCCGCGGCGTCCATCGACGCGCCTGCCGCTGACGACACCGGCGTGATCGCGTAGGGCTGGTAGCGTCCATCGATCGCGGTGACAGCGTCGTAGACGGCCAGGTGGACGGTGGCCAGGTCGACCTGGTAGGTGGGCCGCTGTTCCTCGGGCGTGACATTGATGGCCGCGGCCACGTTGACGGTCCGGTTCGCGATGTCGTTCCAGTAGGAGACGACGTTCGGCCCGGTCGACGTGATCGTGACGCTGCGCTCGTTGGCGCCGGAGCCGCCGCAGGCGGCCAGCGACAAGGTCAAGGCGATGATCGATGTGGTGGCGGTGTTCATGGTCGGGGCTCTCCTGGTCCAGTGAATGCCGGCAGCGTAGAAGGCGGGTCGATCCGGCGTAAGGCGCAAGACTGCAAAATGGGGCCGCAATGGCGCATAACCCGACCAAGTTCGACTGGGACGATCTGAAGTACCTGCTGGCCGTGGCGCGCCACGGCAGCACGCTGGCCGCGGGTCGGGCGCTGGGCGTCGACCAGTCCACCGTGCAGCGGCGCCTGCTCGAACTCGAGCGGCGCCTCGGCCAGCCGCTCGCGCAGCGGCACCCGACCGGCTACCGCCTGACCGAGTTCGGCGAGGCCATGCTGCCGCATGCCGAGCGCGTCGAGCAGTCGGTGATCGCGTTCGAGGAGCGTCTCGCGGCCGCCAGGGCGCAGGCCACCGGCGTGATCCGCATGACCTGCCCGGAGCCGCTCGTCTACCGCATCACCCAGACCTCGCTGCTCGATCGCTTTCGCGCACGCTACCCGGGCCTGCAGGTGCAGTTCGTGATGAGCGACAAGTACCTCGATCTGACCAAGGGCGACGCCGATGTCGCGCTGCGTTCCGGTGACACCGAGGACGGCGTGCTGGTCGGCCGCAAGATCGGCGACTCGGTGTGGGCCGTCTATGCGAGCAAGGCCTATATCGAACGCCACGGCCGGCCTGAGCGCATCGAGGATCTGCAGCAGCACGCACTCGTCGGCTTCGATGAAGCCATGGACAAGCACCGCGCGGCACAGTGGCTGCGCCAGGTCGCGCCGAACGCGACCTTCGCCGCACGCAGCAACAGCGTGCTCGGTCTCGTCTACTCGGCGAAGGCCGGCGTGGGCGTGGCCCCGCTGCCGATCGCGCTCGGCGACGCCGAACAAGACCTCGTGCGCGTGCTCGGCCCGGTGCCCGAGCTCACGCGCATCTGGCGCCTGCTGACCACGCCCGAACTGCGCAAGACCCCGCGCGTCTCGGCCTTCTTCGACTTCATCGTCGAGGAAATCGAGACGCTGCGGCCGATCATCACCGGGTGATCGGCTTCACGCGGGGGCTTCCTGGTCCTGCAGCAGCCGCCACATCACCTTGCCCGAGCCAGACTTGGGCAGCGCATCGACAAACTGCACGAGCTTGGGCACCTTGTACGCGGCCATGTTGTCGCGCGCCCAGTTCGTGATGTCGTCGGCGGTGGTGTTGCCCTTGGCCTCGGTGCGCAGCACGACGACGGCCTTGACGGTCTCGCCGCGGTAGGCGTCGCGCGCGGCGATGATGCAGGCCTCCTGCACGGCCGGGTGCTTGTACAGCAGCATCTCGACCTCGGCCGGCCAGACCTTGAAGCCGCTCGCGTTGATCATGCGCTTCAGGCGATCGGTCATGAAGAAGTAGCCTTCCTCGTCCATGCGGCCGAGGTCACCGGTGCGGAAGAAGCTCTGGCCCTCGAACTCGACGAACGCGTCCTTCGTGGCCTCGGGGTGACCCCAGTAGCCCTTGAACACCATCGGCCCGCGGCTGATGATCTCGCCGACCTCGCCGACCGGCATCTCCTTCAGCGTGAGCGGGTCCACGACGCGTGAGTCGACGCCGAAGATCGGGATGCCCAGGCATTGCAGTTTGGCGCGCTCGGGCAGGTTGCCGTGCGTGGGCGCGGCGGTTTCGGTGAGGCCATAGCCCTCGGCGAACGTGAGGCCGAACTCGTCCTGCAGCCGCTGCGCCACCGCCTCGGGCATCGCCGCGCCACCGCCATTGATGTAGGCCAGGCTGGTCAGGTCGAAGCTCTTGTAGTTCGGGCTGCCGAACAGGTCGATCACCATCGTCGGCACGCAGACCCAGTGCGTGATGCGGTACTTCGAGATCACGCGGCCCGCCAGTTCGCGGTCCCAGCGCGGCAGCACGACGGCGGTGCTGCCGACGTAGATGTTGCCAATCACGCCGTACATCATCCCGGTGATGTGGAACATCGGCACCACGGCCAGGCTCCTGCTCTCGGGGCTCACATGACCCCACTGGCCACCGCCGACCGCGTTGGACATCAGCGTGCGGTGGGTGTGCATGCAGCCCTTGGGCAGCCCGGTGGTGCCGGAGGTGTAGGGCAGCATCGCCAGGTCGTCGGGTTGCGCGGTGTGCGGGCCGGGCACCAGCCGGCGCGCCAGCACGTCGGGCCAGCGCAGGCAGCCGGCGGGCAGTTCGGGGTCGCTGCGCAGCCAGGCCTCCATCGCGGGCGAGGGGGCGTCCGACGCGTCGAACGCGCCGCCGTGGCGCACCGCCTCTGGCATCGCATCGGTGAAGCGCGTCACCAGCACCTGCGCGAGTCGCTGGGCGGCCGGCACCTCGGCATCGGCCTGCGCGACGATCGCCGCGAGGTCGGCGGTGCAGATCACGACGCGCGTCTGCGGGTCGGTGATGTAGTGCTTGAACTCCTCGGCGCGGTTCATCGGATTGACCGGCACGACGACCGCGTTCGCACGCAGGATGCCGTAGTACGCGGCCGCGTACTGCGGACAGTTCTGCATGAAGATCGCGACGCGGTCGCCGGCGGTCACGCCCACGCTCTGCAGCCAGCCGGCAATCGCCTCGGCCTGTTCTTTGAGCGCTGCGAAGCTCAATGCCTCGCCGAAGAACAGGTAGGCCGGCTTGCCCGGGAAGCGCGCCGCCGAGACCTCGAGGTTGAACCACAGCGAGGTCGCCGGCACGACGAGCTGGCGCGGCAGGCGCTTGGGCCAGATCTTGTGGTGCGGGCGGTCGGGTACGGCGTTCGAATTCAAGGCGGGCTCCGGGTCGGGGGTGACGGCAAGCCTTGAGGTATAGCGCAGCCGCATGCGCGCTCCAACGGCGGGAACCCGGGTGACGCCACGGCCGCGATCGATTGGCCCTATTCTCCAGACCATGGCCAACGCCACCCTCACACCTGAACTCGGGACCAGCTTCGTCCCCGCGGTCCTCGACATCGAGGCCTCGGGTTTCGGCCAGGGCAGCTTCCCGGTCGAGGTCGGTTTCGTGCTGCCGGACGGCGACACCTTCTGCACGCTGATCCGCCCGGCCCCGGGCTGGACGCACTGGGACGCCGCTGCCGAGAAGCTCCACTGCATCTCGCAGGCGACCGCGCGCACCCACGGCCGCGACGCGCGCGAGGTCGCGCAGATGCTGAACGACCGGCTGCGCGGCCTGACGCTGTATTGCGATGGCTGGGCCCATGACTACGCCTGGCTGAACGTGCTGTTCGAGGCCGCCGGCCTGAGCCCCGGCTTCAAGCTCGACAACCTGCGCGGTCTGCTGACCGAACGCGAGGCCGGTTCCTGGGACGTGCTCAAGCAGCAGGTCTCGACCGAGATGCGCCTGCAACGCCACCGCGCGAGTTCCGACGCGAAGATCCTGCAGCGAACGCTGATCCGCCTGCGCGCGCCACTGCCTCGAGTTTGAGGGCTCGGCACGGGCCTTGCTACTTCGGTGCACGAACATCGGAGACCCTCTCATGCACCCCCGTTCCTTCCTGAAACTCGCCTGCGCCCTTGCGCTCGCCCCTGCCCTGATCGCCACCGCCCACGCCCAGACGGCACTCGACGACGTGATGGCAAAGAAAGTGCTCGTCGTCGCGATCCCGACCGACTCGGCGCCCTACGGTTACGTCGGCACCGACCTCGTGCCGCAGGGGTTGGATATAGACATGGCCAACCTGATCGGCGCCAAGCTCGGCGTCAAGGTCGAGCTGGTTCCCGTGACCAGCGCGAACCGCATTCCCTACCTGCAGACCAAGAAGGCCGACCTCGTGATCTCGACGCTGGGCAAGAACCCGGAGCGCGAGAAGGTCATCGACTTCACGATCGCGTACTCGCCGTTCTTCCAGGCGATCTTCGGGCCGAAGGCACTCGTCGTGAAGACGCCGGCCGACCTGGCCGGCAAGACCGTGGGCGTCACGCGCGGCGCGATGGAAGACCAGGAGGTCGGCAAGATCGCGCCGGCCGGCGTCGACATCAAGCGTTTCGAGGACATGAACGGCACCGTCTCGGCCTATGCCGCGGGCCAGGTTCAGCTGATGGGCGTGGGCGCATCGGTGGCGGGCAACTTCATGGCGAAGAACCCGCAGGTGAGCACCGAATTCAAGCTGCTGTTGAAAGACTCGCCGAACTTCATCGGCGTGGCCAAGGGCGAGGACAAGCTGCGGCTGAAGGTCAACGAGATCATCACCGCCGCGAGGGCCTCGGGCGAGCTGAACAAGCTCGCGCTGAAGTGGCTGGGCCGCCCGCTGGGCGATCTGCCGGGCTGATCGCCGGCTGACCTCCGAACGCTCCGCGCGTGATCACCTTCGACTTCCCCGCGGTCCTCGCGGAGTGGCCGCTGCTGGCCCGCGGCGTGGGCGCGACGCTCGCGCTCACCGCCGTCTCGGCCACGGTCGGCGTGGCGCTCGGCGTGGCGTGCGCGTGGGCGCGGCTGCACGGTCCGGCATGGCTGAAGGCCGTCGTCGGCGCCTACGTGGAGCTGATCCGCAACACGCCATTCATCGTTCAGCTGTTCTTCCTGTTCTTCGGGCTGCCGGGCATCGGCGTGCGGCTCTCGCCCGAGACGGCTTCGGTGCTGGCGATGGTGGTGAATCTCGGCGCCTATGCGGCCGAGATCGTGCGCGCCGGCATCGCGACCACACCCAAGGGCCAGATCGAAGCCGCGCAGAGCCTGGCACTCAGCGAGATGCAGGTCTTCACGCGCGTCGTGCTGCCACCGGCGCTCAAGCGCGTGTGGCCGGCGCTGGTGAGCCAGATCATCATCGTGATGCTGGGCTCGGCGGTGTGCGGGCAGATCTCGACGCCCGAACTATCGTATGCGGCGAACCTGATCCAGTCGCGCAACTTCCGCGCGTTCGAGTCGTTCATCGTCGCGACGCTGATCTACCTCGCGCTCTCGATGCTGCTGCGCCGCCTGCTGAACTGGGCCGGCCCGCGCTTCATCTTCGGGAAATAGCCCAGTGGTTGATTTCACTCTCTGGGACATCTTCCGCAACCTGCTGCTCGCGGCACGCTGGACGGTGCTGCTGTCGCTGATCGCGTTCATCGGTGGCGGGCTGGTCGGGCTGGCGCTGCTGGTCGCGCGCATCGCCAAGCTGCGCGGCGCCGACACGCTCGTCGGCGGCTATGTACAGCTCTTCCAGGGCACACCGTTGCTGATGCAGCTGTTCCTCGCGTACTTCGGCCTCGCGCTGTTCGGCATCAATGTCTCGCCGTGGGTTGCCGCAGCGCTCGCGCTGACGCTGTACACCAGCGCGTTCCTGACCGAGATCTGGCGCGGCTGCGTCGCCGCCGTCAACAAGGGGCAGTGGGAAGCCTCGGCCGCACTCGCGTTGAACCTGCGCGAGCAGCTGCGCTACGTGATCGGCCCGCAGGCGCTGCGCGTCGCGGTGCCGCCGACGGTGGGGTTTCTCGTGCAGGTGATCAAGGGCACGGCGCTGGCGTCGGTGATCGGCTTCGTCGAGCTGACCAAGGCCGGCACGATGATCACGAACGCGACCTTCCGCCCGTTCACCGTCTACGCCTGTCTCGCGCTGATGTACTTCGCGCTGTGTTACCCGATCTCCGCCTGGAGCAAGTCGTTGGAGAGGAAACTGCATCGTGGTCGTTGAAGCATCCGCCGGCATCGTCGAGATCAAGGGGCTCAAGAAGCGCTTCGGCACGAATGAGGTCTTGAAGGGCATCGACCTCACCGTCAAGCGCGGTGAGGTGATCGCGATCATCGGCAAGAGCGGCTCGGGCAAGAGCACGCTGCTGCGCTGCATCAACGGCCTCGAGGTCTTCAACGAAGGCACGCTCAGCGTCGACGGCAACCCGCTGCTGCACGGCGACGCCAAGGCCATGCGCACGCTGCGCCAGCACGTCGGCATGATCTTCCAGGGCTTCAACCTGTTCCCGCACCTGAGCGTCGGCAAGAACGTGATGCTCGCGCCGACGCTGGTCAAGAAGAAGCACACCGAGGCGGCCGTCGAGCAGGCGAAGAAGCTGCTCGCGCGCGTCGGCCTCGCGGAGAAGTTCGACGCGCAGCCGGATCAGCTCTCGGGCGGTCAGCAGCAGCGCGTGGCGATCGCTCGCGCGCTGGCGATGGAGCCGGCCGTGCTGCTGTGCGACGAGATCACCTCGGCGCTCGACCCCGAACTGGTGGGCGAGGTGCTGCGCGTGGTGGAGTCGCTCGCCGACGAGGGCATGACGCTGCTGATGGTCACGCACGAGATGAGCTTCGCGCGCAAGGTCTCGGACCGGCTGGTGTTCATGCACGCCGGCCGCATCCATGAGATCGGCCCGCCGGAGCAGCTGTTCGGCTCGCCGCAGACTGCCGAGCTGAAGCAGTTCCTGTCGTCGATCAACGACTAGGCTTGACCGCCGACGCGCCCCACTGCGGGACGCTGGCGACGTTGGAGATGCTCGGCCCGACATCGGGCGTGGCCACGACCGCCGCGGCCTGTGGCGGTGCGACCTGCGCCATGGGTGCTGGCAGTTTGCCGAAGCCGCCGAACTGCCACGCCGCTGCCGCAGCACCGACTACGACGACCGCGAGACTGGCCACCACCCACCCCGCCGCACTCGACTTCGCGCGTGGCTCTGCCGCTGCGCGGGGTGCAGGGGGCGGCACGGCGCGCGCGGGAGCAGGTTGAGGCTCGGCGACCGGCGTGACGGCAGGAGCCGCTGCCGGCATGTCGACGCGCGCAGCACCCATGGTCGGGCTCATCACCAGCGTCGGCTGGTGGGCCGTGTCCAGGCGCGTGGGCTGGTGGGCGGTGTCGAGCCGCGTCGGCGCCGAGTAGGCCCCCTCGACCCGCAGCGTCGGCTCGAACGGTGCCTCGATGCGCGTCGGAGGGAACGCCGACGGCGTGCTGGCCGACAGCAGCGCGTTGTCGGTCGGCATCGTGATGCCGTGGTGCACGCGCGACGGGATCTCGATCTCGCCGCGCAGCGCGGCCCGCATCGTGGCGACGTTCTGCGGCCGCTCCAGCGGGCGCACGCCGAGCATCCACGCCACCAGGCTCATGAAGCGCGGCGACACGCCGGCGATCACGCGCTGCTCGATCTGCTCGGCGTCGTCCTGCACGGCACGCGCGGTCGCCGGCGCCGGCGGCACGCCGAACAGCAGGTAGTGCATCACCGCGCCGAGCGCATAGATGTCAGTCCACGGGCCCTGGCGCATGTTGGCCACGTCGGCGTACTGCTCGATCGGCGCGTAGCTGGGCTTCAGGATCGCGGTCAGCGACTGCGTGCGGTCGCTGATCACGCGGCGCGCGGCGCCGAAGTCGAGCAGGATCGGCGTGCCGCCGCTGTCGGGCAGCAGGATGTTGTCGGGCGCCACGTCGCGGTGGAACACGCCTTCGTTGTGCAGTTGCTCGAGCGCGTCGAGCATCGGGTCGAGCACACCGCGGATCCAGGCTTCGTCGGGCGGGTTCGCCATGGCGCGGCGCGTATCGCGCAGCGTGATGCCTTGCAAGTACGGCATCACCATGTAGGCGGTGCCGTTGTCCTCCCAGAAGCGGTAGACCTTGACCAGCGACGGGTGGTCGAAGCGCGCGAGCAGCCGCGCCTCGTTGATGAACGAGCGCAGGCCGACCGCATACGTGTCGTGCAGTGACTCGGAGCGCACCTCGATGCGCGCGCCCTCGCCGCGCACCGCGAGCGAAGCCGGCATGTATTCCTTCAGCGCGACCTGGCGCTCGAGCGAGTAGTCGTTCGCGAGGTAGACGACGCCGAAGCCGCCGACGCCGAGCACCCGGATGATCTCGAACTCGCCGAAACGCGTGCCGTGCGGCAAGGCCTCGTGCCGGGGCCGCGCCGGCGGGGTCGGGGGCTTCGCTGCGTCGTTCATGAATCGGTGGGCACCTCGTCGAAATGCGGGCGGGCCAGTGTAAGGGGTGGCTCCGCGGGCTTGCACCTAAAATCACCGGCTCGAAACGCCGCAAACGTCACACCGTCGCGCTAGACGCGCGACCGACCCCCACACCATGTCCACCATTCTTCAGCACCTGCCCACCGGGCAGAAAGTCGGCATCGCCTTCTCGGGCGGCCTGGACACCAGCGCCGCGCTGCACTGGATGAAGCTCAAGGGCGCCGTGCCCTACGCCTACACCGCCAACCTCGGCCAGCCCGACGAGGCCGACTACGACGAGATCCCGCGCAAGGCGATGCTGTACGGCGCCGAGGCGGCGCGCCTGATCGACTGCCGTTCGCAACTGGCCAGCGAAGGCATCGCCGCACTGCAGGCCGGCGCGTTCCACATCTCCACCGCCGGCGTCACGTACTTCAACACCACGCCGCTGGGCCGCGCCGTGACCGGCACGATGCTCGTCGCCGCGATGAAGGACGACGACGTCAACATCTGGGGCGACGGCAGCACCTACAAGGGCAACGACATCGAGCGCTTCTACCGTTACGGCCTGCTCGCGAACCCGTCGCTGAAGATCTACAAGCCCTGGCTCGACCAGCTCTTCATCGACGAGCTCGGCGGGCGCGCCGAGATGTCGGCGTTCATGACGCAGGCCGGCTTCGCCTACAAGATGTCGGCCGAGAAGGCCTACTCCACCGACTCGAACATGCTGGGTGCGACGCACGAGGCCAAGGATCTCGAGCACCTGAACAGCGGCATCAAGATCGTCAACCCGATCATGGGTGTGGCGTTCTGGCGCGACGACGTGGTGGTGAAGGCCGAAGAGGTCACGGTGCGCTTCAACGAGGGCGTGCCGGTTGCGCTCAACGGTGTCGAGTACACGAGCCTGGTCGACCTCATCATGGAAGCCAACCGCATCGGCGGCCGCCATGGCCTGGGCATGAGCGACCAGATCGAGAACCGCATCATCGAGGCCAAGAGCCGCGGCATCTACGAAGCCCCGGGGCTGGCGCTGCTGTTCATCGCCTACGAGCGGCTCGTGACCGGCATCCACAACGAGGACACGATCGAGCAGTACCGCGACAGCGGCCGCCGCCTCGGCCGGCTGCTGTACCAGGGCCGCTGGTTCGACTCGCAGGCGATCATGCTGCGCGAGACGGCACAACGCTGGGTCGCCCGCGCGATCACCGGCGAGGTCACCGTCGAGCTGCGGCGCGGCAACGACTACTCGATCCTGAACACGGTGTCGAAGAACCTCACCTACAAGCCCGAGCGCCTGACGATGGAAAAGGGCGAGTCGACCTTCTCGCCGCAGGACCGCATCGGCCAGCTGACGATGCGCAACCTCGACATCGCCGATACGCGCGAGAAGCTCGGCATCTACGCAGCGACCGGCCTGCTGACCGGCGATGCGTCGACCGAGATGCTGCGCCTGACCACGAAAGACTGAGCGCCACGCGTTGGTCATTGGCGTGCGCTAGGATCGCGCCGATGCGTGCGATCCCGTCACCGCTGAAGACCCTGTTCGCCCGCGGCCTGCTCGCGCTGGCGCTGCTGTTCGCGCAGCAGACGGCAGCGCTGCACTGGCTGTCGCACGCCGTCGAGGCGACGCACGCCAAGGCCGGCCTGCCGGCACCCGGCGAGCATTGCGACGAGTGCGTCGCGCTGGCCGGGCTCGGCGCCGCCGCCGCCAGCACGGCCCCGCTGCTGCCGACCTCGTTCGCGCAGCACGCGCTGCATGCGCGGCTCCCGGCGGCGACCTCGCCCGCCGCGCCGTGGCTGGCGTATCACTCGAGAGCCCCGCCGATCCTGAGCTGAGTCCACACGCCTGCGTCGCGGCTGCCCGCGCGCTCTCCGTTCTCGTTCAGGATCATCATGTTCAAGTTGACCACACTGGCTGGCGCCGTCGCGCTGGCCTGCGCATCGGCGCACGCCGCCGATCCCGCGCCCGCTGCACCCGCTGCCTCCGCCGCGCCCACGGAACTCAACCGCGTCGAAGTCAAGGCCCAGCGCCAGCGCCTCGACGATGCCCGCAATTCGCTCTCGCCCGAAACCGGCAGCACGATCTACCGCTTCGACAAGGCCGACATCGACCGCCTGCCGCTCGGTGACGCCACGCCTCTGAATCAGGTGCTGCTGCGCGCGCCCGGCGTGGTCGGCGATTCGTATGGCCAGCTGCACGTGCGTGGCGACCACGCGAACCTGCAGTACCGCATCAACGGCGTCGTGATCCCCGAGTCGATCAGCGGCTTCGGGCAGACGCTGGACACGCGCTTCGCCGACCAGATCAACGTGCTGACCGGTGCATTGCCGGCGCAGTACGGCTACCGCACGGCCGGGGTCGTCGACATCCGCACCAAGGGCGCGGACCTGCCCAACGGTGGCAGCGTGGAAGTGGTGACCGGCAGCCGCGGGCACCTCGAGACCAACGCCGAGATCGGCGGCACCTCGGGCGACTTCCAGTACTTCGTGACCGGCTCGCTGCTGCAAAACCGCATCGGCATCGAGAACCCGACCCCCGAGGCGAACGCGCTGCACGACGACACGCGCCAGAAGAAGGGCTTCGCGTACCTGAGCCTGCTGCTCGGCGAGCGCAGCCGCGTGAGCCTGATGCTGGCGAGCGCCGACAGCCGCTTCCAGATCCCGAACGTGCCGGGCGAGGCGCCGACCTATGCACTCGCCGGCGCGACGCCGCCCGACTCGCAGAACCTCGACGCGCGCCAGCGCGAGCGCAACACCTTCGAGGTGCTGACCTTCCAGTCCAGCCTCGACACCGCCACCGAATACCAGGTCTCACTGTTCAACCGCACGACCAGCGTCCGCTACCTGCCCGACGCCGTCGGCGACCTGACCTACAACGGCGTCGCGGCGGACGTGGCACGACGCAACGTCGCGAGCGGCCTGCAGTTCGACCTGAGCCGCAAGCTGAACGAGCAGCACACGCTGCGCGCCGGCGTGTACCTGCAGCGCGAGCGCGGCTCGGTGGCGAACACCTCGACGGTGTTCCCCGCCGATGCCGACGGCAACCAGACGAGCGACGTGCCGCTGACGATCCAGGACGACAGCCGGCTCGGCGGGCACCTCGCCGGCGTGTACCTGCAGGACGAATGGCAGCCCACGAAGGCGCTGACGGTGAACTACGGCCTGCGCTATGACCGCGTCGCCACGGTCGTGAACGAATCGCAGCTGAGCCCCCGGCTGGGGCTGGTCTACGAGCTTGACAAGGACACGCGGGTGCACGCCGGCTACGCGCGCTACTTCACGCCGCCGCCCACGGAGAAGATCGACACGACCTCGGTGGCCAAGTTCCTCGGCACGACCAACGCGCTGCCCTCGGATGCGAACACCGCGGTGCGCTCGGAGCGCTCGAACTACTTCGACGCCGGCATCTCGCACCAGCTGACGCCGACCATCACGCTCGGCGCCGATGCCTACTACCGCCAGGTGCGGCACCTGCAGGACGAAGGGCAGTTCGGCAACGCGCTGATCTACTCGGCGTTCAACTTCGAGCAGGGCCGCATCGCGGGGCTCGAACTGTCGGCCTCGTACCGGAGCGCGCCGTGGTCGGCCTACGTCAACCTGAGCCTGAGCGCCGCGCGTGGCAAGGGCATCGAGACTGGGCAGTTCAACTTCGATGCCGACGAGCTCGCCTACATCCAGGACCACTGGGTGCACCTCGACCACGAGCAGACCCTCGCGGCCTCCACGGGCGCGTCGTACCGTTTCGGCGACGGCACCGTGCTCGGCGCCGACCTGCTCTACGGCAGCGGGCTGCGGCGTGGCTTCGCCAACACCGAGCACCTGCCGGGCTACGTGCAGGTCAACGCCGCGGTGTCGCGCAGCTTCGAGCTCGGCCCGCTCGGCAAGGTCGACGTGCGGCTGTCGGCGATCAACCTGTTCGACCGCAGTTACCAGCTGCGCGACGGCAGCGGCATCGGCGTCGGCGCGCCGCAGTACGCGCCACGGCGCACGGTCTATCTGGCCCTGAGCAAGCCGTTCACGTTCTGAGTTCGGTGCGTGCGAAAATCGCGCGCATGCAGACGACTCTTCCAGCCCGGCGGCGCTGGCTCGCCGCTGCGGCGCTGGCGTGCGCCGCATGGCCCGCGTGGGCACTCGATGCGCCCAAGGGCCCGTTGCTGCTCACGGTCACCGGCGCGCTGGCTCACACCAACGACGGCGGCGCCGCGTCGTTCGACATGGCCTTGCTGCGCGCGATGCCGCAGACGAGCTTCTCGACCAAGACGCCGTGGTACCCGCAGCCGCGCAAGTTCACCGGCGTGCTGGTGCGCGACCTGCTGGACGTCGTCGGCGCGAAGGCGACGACGATCCGCGCGACCGCACTGAACGACTACCGTGCCGACATGCCGGCCGACGAACTGATCAGGAACGGCGCGATGATCGCCTCCCTGCTGGACGACGAGCCGATGCCGGTGCGCGACAAGGGGCCGCTGGTCATCATCTTCCCGTTCAGCGATCGGCCCGAGCTGCGCACCGCGGTGCACTACAGCCGCGCGGTCTGGCAGCTCAGGAGCCTGGAGCTGCGATGAACCGAATTACCGTGGCCGGCGGTGCGCTGCCCCGGCGCCTCTGGCTGGCCGCCGTGGTGGGCACGCTGGCGGTCGTCGTCGTGGCGGTGGCGTATGTGCAGTGGCGCCAGTACAAGCTCCTCGACGCCGCGTCGCACTTCCAGAACGACGCCCTGGGCTGGAGCTTCTCGCAGCTTGAGACCGAGCAGCTGCGCCTGCGCAACGAGTTGCAGCGCTTCCTCACCGACCCGCAGCACCGCGAGGCCGACAAGGTGCAGCTGCGCTACGACATCTTCGTCAGCCGTGTGGGCCTGGTCGACCATGCACGTGCCGCCGGCATCATGCAGGACCAGTCGGCGTACCAGCCGGCGATCGCGCAGGTGCGCGCGTTCATCGAGCAGGCCGACGGGGTGCTCGGCCCCCGACCCGCGCAGCCGCTGGACACCGTCAACGGCCCGCTGCTGCTGGCGAGCCTGGATGCGCTGAACGTGCCGCTGCACGACCTGTCGCTGGGCGCCTCGCACCTGTTGTACGAGCGCGCGACCGAGCGCAACCTCGCGGTGCGGCAGCAGAGCATTCTCGGCGTGGCCCTCACCGCGTTCCAGGCGTTGCTGTTGCTGGCGCTGGCGATCACCGTGCTGCGCCAGCTGCGCAGGCTGAACGAGGGTCGCCGCCACCTCGAGGCGCTGGCCGACAGCCTGAGCACGGCGCGCCACGATGCCGAGTCGGCGAACCGCGCGAAGAGCGCGTTCCTCGCCAACATGAGCCACGAAATCCGCACGCCGTTTCACGGCATGCTCGGCATGATGTCGCTGCTGCAGGACAGCGGGCTGACACCGAAGCAGTCGGTCTACCTCGACACCGCGCGCGAGTCGGCCCACCACCTGCTGACGATCCTGAACGACATCCTCGACATCTCGCAGCTCGAATCCGGCAAGCTGCAGGTGGCGCCGCAGACGGTCGATCTGTTCCAGTTGCTGAATCAGGTCGACGCCCTGATGCGCGCGCAGGCACTGGGCAAAGGCCTCGCGCTGACGATCGAGGTCGCACCCGATGTGCCTCGCTGGGTGCTCGCCGACCCGACGCGGGTGCGCCAGATCCTGTTCAACCTGCTGAGCAACGCGCTCAAGTTCACGAACCACGGGAACGTCCGGCTCGCGGTCGGCAACGGGCGCGAAGGCGGGCTGGAGTTCCGCGTGATCGACTCCGGCGTCGGCATGGACGCGGCGACGCAGGCGCGCCTGTTCCAGCGCTTCATGCAGGGCGACGAACGGCCCTCGCGGCGCACCGCCGGCACCGGCCTGGGCCTGCAGATCTCGCGTGATCTCGCGCGTTTGATGGGTGGCGACATCACCGTCACGAGCGAGCCCGGCGCGGGCAGCACCTTCGTGGTGACGCTGCCGCTGCCGTCGGTCGGCGCGCCGACGGCGATCGACGACACCGACCTGCCCGCTGCCGCTCACGCCCGCCCGCTGCGCGTGCTCGTCGCCGAGGACCACGCGGTGAACCGCGCCTACCTCGAGGCGGTGCTCGAGAAGCTCGGCCACCACGGCGTGTTCGTCACCGACGGGCACGGCGCGCTGGACGCGGTGCGGATGCGGCCCGACGACGCACCGTTCGACGTCGTGCTGATGGACTTGCACATGCCCAACATGGACGGCTTCACCGCCGCGCGCGCGATCCGCGCGCTGCCGGCGCCGCGGGGCCGCGTGCCGATCGTCGCGCTCACGGCCGACGCCTTCCAGACCTCGCGCGAGCTCGCGCGCGAGGCCGGCATGGAAGGCTTCCTGACCAAGCCCGCGCACCTGCCGCAGTTGCGCGACGCGCTGCTGCGCTACAGCGGCGCCACCGTGCCAGACGAGCCCGCGCTCGCATCCGCCCCGGCCCCGGCCCCGGCCGCGTCGGAGCTGCTCGACATGGTGACCGTGCGCGACGTGGTGCAGGCACTCTCCCCTGCCAAGTACGCGGAGCTGCTGAGGCACTTCTTCGACGAGCGCGGCGCGACGCTCACCGCGTTGCGCGCCGCGGCGGCCGGCGCAAGCGAACTGCGCGGCCGCGCGCACTCGCTCAAAGGCGCGTCGGCGAGCCTGGGCCTGCGCGCGGTCGCCGCCGTGGCACAGCAGCTTCAGTCGGGTGCCGCTGGCAGCATCGAGCCGTTGTTCTTGGAGCTCGAATCGGTCTTCGAGCGCAGCCGCGCCGAGTGCCTCGCCCGTGGTTTGCTCGACGGCGTCAGACCACCAGCGGCTCCGGCTCGAGCCTGATGCCGAAGCGGCCGTAGACGCTCTCCTGGATCGCGCCGGCCAGCAGCATCACCTCCGAGCCGATGGCGTGGCCGCGGTTGACCAGCACCAGCGCCTGCTTCTCGTAGACGCCGGCCTGGCCCATGGTCTTGCCCTTCCAGCCGCAGGCGTCGATTAGCCAACCGGCCGCAAGCTTCACGCTGCCGTCAGGCATCGGGTAGTGCACGATCTCCGGGTCGCGGCCGATGATGTCGCGGCACTGCTCGGGCGTGACCACTGGGTTCTTGAAGAAGCTGCCGGCGTTGCCGATCACGCTCGGGTCGGGCAGCTTGGCACGGCGGATCGCACAGACCCAGTCGAAGATCTGGCGCGGGCTCGGCGCGTGGATGCCGGTATCGTGCATCTTGCGTTCGAGGTCGAGGTAGCCAAGCACCGGCTGCCAGGGCCTGGGCAGACGCAAACGCACGCGCGTGATCACGCAGCGACCGGCCAGCGAGTGCTTGAACACGCTGTCGCGGTAGCCGAAGGCGCAGAAGTCGGCGTCCAGCGTGACGCTGCGGCCCGTGAGCAGGTCGACCGCATCGAGCGATTCGAAACGATCCTTCAGCTCGATGCCGTAGGCACCGATGTTCTGCACCGGCGCCGCACCCACCGTGCCGGGGATCAGCGCCAGGTTCTCCAGCCCGGGCCAGCCGTTGGCGAGCGTGTAGTCGACGAGTTCGTGCCACGACTCGCCCGCGCCCGCCTCGACGACCCAGGCGTCGTCGCGCTCGGCCACCAGGCGCATGCCGCGCACCTCGACCTTGAGCACGACCTGCGGCATGTCGCGCGTCAGGATGATGTTGCTGCCACCGCCGAGCACGAACTTCGGCGCCAGGCCCAGCACCGGGTCGTCGACCACGCGGCGCACGTCGGCATCGCCCGCAATGCGCACCAGGGTGTGCGCAACTGCCGGCAAGCTGAAGCTGTTGTAGGGTTTGAGGCTGACGCCCCGCTCGATTTGCATGCCACAATTTTCCCCTATCCGCGAGGATCCAGGACTTTTCTCATGCCCAGCTTCGATACCGTGCTCGAACCCAACCTCGTCGAGGTGCGCAACGCCGTCGACCAGACCGCCAAGGAAATCGGCACGCGCTTCGATTTCAAGGGCTCGTCGGCGCGCGTCGAGTTGAAGGAAAAGGAACTGACGGTCTGGGCCGACAGCGACTTCCAGATCGGCCAGGTGCTCGACATCCTGATCGCCAAGCTGACCAAGCGCAGCGTCGACATCCGCTTTCTCGACCGTAGCGCCAAGATCGAGAAGATCGGCGGTGACAAGGTCAAGCAGTTGATCGTCGTCAAGAACGGCATCGACTCCGACACCGCGAAGAAGATCCAGACCTTCGTCAAGCAAAGCAAGATGAAGGTGCAGGCGGCGATCCAGGGCGATGTCGTGCGCGTGACCGGGGCCAAGCGCGATGACCTGCAGGCTGCGATGGCGATGATCCGCAAGGAGATCGCCGATGCGCCGCTCTCGTTCACGAACTTCCGGGATTGAAGTGCGCCGATTTGGCGTCCTGCTGTCCGCCCTCGTCGTCTCGACGTCGTGGGCCCAATCTGTCGCGATGAGCGGCAGCCTCGGCGACAAGGCGCTGCTCGTGATCGATGGCTCGCCGCGCACGGTCGCTGCCGGCGCCACGGTGCAGGGCGTGAAACTGGTGTCGGTGACCGGGAGCGACGCGGTCGTCGAAGTGAAGGGCAAGCGCGTCACGATCACGATGGGCGGCGCGCAGGTGAACCTCGGCGGCACGCCCACCGAAGGCGCGGGCAGCCAGATCGTGCTGACGGCCGACAGCCGCGGCCACTTCTTCACCGGTGGCTCGGTCAACGGCAAGGCGGTTCGTTTCGTCGTCGACACCGGCGCCACGTTCGTGTCGATGGGGGCAGACCAGGCGCGCGAACTGGGCGTCGATTACACCAAGGGCGAGCGCGGCGTCAGCAACACGGCCAACGGGCAGATCTCGGTCTACAAGGTCAAGCTCTCCTCGGTGCGGGTGGGCGATGTGCAGCTGTTCGACGTCGACGGCCTGGTCGGCCAGCAGCCGATGCCGGCGATCCTGTTGGGCAACAGCTTCCTGACGCGTTTTCAGATGAAGCGCGACAACGACACGATGACCCTCACGAAGCGCTACTGAGCACCGGTTTGCGCGCCAGCGCGAACGCCACCACCGACCCGATGCCGACGCCTGCCAGCACCAGCAGCAGTTCCCGGTAACCGGGCAGTACGAGCAGCAGCCAGGCCGTGAGCAGCGGCGCACTCGCCCGGGCGAATAGCGAGATCCCGGTCATGGCACCGCTGATCCGCCCGACGTGGCGACGGCCGAAGTACGCCGGCACCAGACTGCCACGGACGATCGTCACCAGGCCGTTGGCGACGCCGAAAAGCAGCGCGAACACGAGCAACGCGACCGTCTGGTCGGCGAGCGCGAAGATCACCAGCGACACCGGCAAACCGCCGAGCACGATCAGCCCGAGCCGACGTGCCGACACCCAGCGCCCGAACGCCACGTAGCCGAGCCGCCCGGCGACCTGCGCTGGCCCGAACCACACGATCACGGCGAGCGCCTGGGCTTCGGTGCGGCCTTTCGCGATGAAGGCCGGCATCATGTGCGCCCACATCGCCGCGGCGGCGAACGAGTACAGCGTGAAGGTCACCGTGAGCAGCCAGAACGAGCGTTCTCGCAGCGCCTCGTGCAAAGTCGCATCGGCGGCGGCGTCCGGCGTCGCGGCGGCGACCACGATCCGCGGCGTGCCGCGCAGCGCCCACGCGTGAAGCGGCGCCACGAACAACAACAGCGCGGCACCGATGCTCAGCAGCGCCACGCGCCAGTCGTGCGCCGCGATCAGCCACGTCGCGGCCGGAAAGGCCAGCGTGCTCGCGAACCCGCCGACGAGCGTGAGCGCGGTGATGCCGTGCACGTAGCGCGTCGGGAAGCGCCGGGTGAGCACATTGAACGCCGGCTCGTACAACGTCATCGCCATCGACGCGCCGAGCATCGCCCACGCGGCGTACAGCATCGGCAGGCTGTCGATGCGCGACCAGACGGCGAAGCCGCAGCCGGCGAGCGCCGCGCCACCGGTCATCACGGCCCGCCCTCGGCCCGCGTCGATCGCCGCACCGACGGCATAGGTCGCCGCGCCCCACACCGCCAGGCCGAGCGTGAACGCGCCCATGATCTGCGGCTTGCTCCAGCCGAGCGCCGTCTGCATCGGTAGAACGAACGACGAAAACGTGTAGTAGAGCGCGGCCCAGCAGATCAATTGCCCGGCCGCGAGTGCTACAACCGTGGCGCGGAAACTGGGCGGGTACATCCGAGGGATTATCGGGAGCCCCTTTTGTCACGGCAGGGACAGGGAAAAATCGCACGGTCGTGCTAAAACGCATCATCCCGAAGATCGGAGACTCTCCATGGACCTGAATTTCACCCCCGAAGAACAAGCCTTCCGCCAGGAGATCCGCGCCTGGGTGGCCGAGAACCTGCCCAAAGAGATCAGCCACAAGGTGCACAACGCGCTGCACCTGTCGCGCGAGGATCTGCAGCGCTGGGCCAGGATCCTCGGCGCGAAGGGCTGGCACGGCTGGGGCTGGCCGAAGCAGTTCGGCGGGCCGGGCTGGACTGCGATCCAGAAGCACCTGTTCGAAGAGGAATGCGCGCTCGCCGGTGCGCCGCGCGTGGTGCCGTTCGGTCCGGTGATGGTGGCGCCGGTGATCATGACCTTCGGCACGCCGGCACAGCAGCAGCGCTTCCTGCCCGACATCATGAGCGGCAAGGTCTGGTGGAGCCAGGGCTACAGCGA
>JBDTVC010000058.1:0-23085 GCA_040007475.1 Burkholderiales bacterium | reverse complement strand
TGTCCTCGAGGTACACGAGCTGGGTGCCGCGCACCTTGCCGAGCAGCTCCTGGTATTCGGTCAGCGCCAGGCCCATCTCGCGGGCGATCTCGCTCTCGACCGGCGCGCGGCCGAGCTTCTGCTCGAGCTTGTGCACCGCCGATTCGATCGTGCGCTGCTGCTTGCGCGTGCCGCGCGACAGGTAGTCGTTGCCGCGCAGCTCGTCGAGCATCGCACCGCGGATTCGCTGCGTCGCGAAGGTCTCGAACTGCACGCCCTGCGCCGCGTCGAAGCGGCTCAGCGCATCGGCCAGGCCGATCATGCCGACCTGGATCAGGTCGTCGATCTCCACGTTGGCGGGCAGCTTCGCGATCATCTGGTGCGCCAGACGCCGCACCAGGCCGCTGTGCTGCTTGAGCGTGGTGTTCAGATCCAGCTGGCCTTTGGCGGTGTACATGGATGACGGCTCCGGACGGTTCAGTTGTGGGCCCACGATGCAGCCCTTTCTTTGGTGTGCGAGAGGTGAGCGGCGGGTGTCGCCGCGGTGTCGCCGAGGGACGAGCGCAGTTGCTCGCGCACCAGGCGGCGCAACTCGGGGGTCGGTGCTTCGGTCGCTTCGACGGCCGGGTCGATGCGCACCCAGTCGCGCAGCACGGCACCGAGAAAATCGTCGGCGCAGGTTGCGATCTGCATCGCGATGCGCTCGGAGCGCGGCGATTGCGGCGCGGCACCGAGCAGCAGGTCGTGCACGACCAGGCCGGCTCGCTTCGTGAGCACCTTCATCGCGGCGTAGGCATGGGTCACGCTGGCCGGCCGGTCGTCGGCGAGCAGCATCGGGCGGATGCGTTCGAGATCCGGGCTGCGCGCGAACATGCGGCTCAGGTCGGACGCGCTGGCGTGCACCAGCAGCACGTCGCACTGCGGCGCCGCGTTGCTCACCGCATCGAGGAACGAGCGGGTCGAACCGGAGGCATCGACGAAGCGCAGCGGCAGCCCGCGCGCGGCGAGGTACGAGACGCGTGCCGACAGCGGCTCGATGCATTCGGCCAGGTCGAGCAGCGCCATCTCGGCATGCGCGTTGGCGCGCTCGCCGGCGTCGATCACCAGCGTGTGCTTGCCGTGCTCGGCAAACGCGGTGCTCAGGCGCTCGAGCATCACGCCGCTGAACGCGACGTTCGGGTTCGAGACGACCGGCACGATGCACACGCGGGCGTGGGCGAAGAGGCGGCGCAGGCCATCGGCCTGATCGAGCGGCAGGGTTCGGGACATGGGTTCGCGCGTCGGTGAAGTGTCGGAGGTCATCGCGTCAGGCGTGCAGCGACGAGGCGCGCGGCCGCGCACCGCTGGGCGCCGTGAAGATCAGGCTCACGTCGCTCGCGTCGAGCTTGTAGGCGCTGCCGGCCACGGCGCGCAGCGCACGGTGCACCAGCGCGTTGGACGACAGGCGGTGCCAGTCTTCCGGCACGCGCTGGCCGTTGGCCACGCCGATGACCTTGACCTTGTGGCGGATCAGCGCGTCGAGCGCGGGCCCGAGCTTGACGGCCTCGTCCATCTTCGACAACACGATGCCGGCGCACAGCGACGCGTGGTACGCGATCATCACGTCCTCGATCGTCTCGCCCTGCGAGGCGGCGTTGACGACGAGCAGCTTCTTGATCGAGCGGTGGCTGAGCATGTCCAGCAGCTCGCGGGTGCGGGCATCGCGCTGGGCCATGCCGGCCGTGTCGATCAGCACCATCTTCTTGGCAGCCAGCAGGTCGAGCAGGTCCTCGAGCGAGGCGCGGTCGTGCGCGGTGTGAACCGGCACGCCGAGGATGCGGCCATAGGCGCGCAGCTGTTCGTGGGCGCCGATCCGGTACGCGTCGAGTGTGATCAGGCCGAGGTTGTTCGCGCCGTACTTGGCGGCGAACGCGGCGGCGATCTTCGCGGTGGTGGTGGTCTTGCCGACGCCGGTGGCGCCGACCAGGGCGTAGACACCGCCCTGGTCTTCCAGCGGCGCCTCGTGTTCGGCGGTCAGCAGGTTGCGCTCGAGCACGTTGGCAGCCCAGGCCGATTCGTCGCCCACGTCGGCCGTGAGGCTGTCGCCGATCTTGCGGATCAGCGCGGGCGAGAAGCCGGCGTCGAGCAGCTTCTGCGTCAGGCGCGCCTGGGCGGGCTGGCGGTTGAGCTTCTCGATGAAGGCGAGCGCGCCGAAGCGCTCCTCGATCAGGCCCTTCATCGAGCGGAGCTCGTTCATCATGTCGTCCTGGTCGCGGCGCGACGGCGCGGCGGGCATCGCCGCCGGCACGTCGGCGAGCACCGGGGCGTGCAGGTCGTGATGCATCGGTGCGCTCTCGCGCTGGATAGGCGGGTCGCGCGGCACCGGGGCGGCGGCAGGCGCACGCTCGGTCATGCGCTGCTCCAGCACGCTGGTGCGCTCGAACTGAGGCACCGGTGCCGGCGCCGCGGCAGCGGGCGGGTTGATCGCGGCCTGGCGGCGGCGCAGCATGCGCTCGCGCACGTAGTCCTGGAACGACAGCGTGCTCATCGACAGCGCGGCCACATCTTCTTCGACAGGCTTTGCAGCGACCGCCGCAGGCGCGGAAGCCGGCGTGGCCGCCATGCGCTCGATCTGCTGCATGCCTTCGGGGGCCATCGCCAGCACCTCGACGCCGTCGACGCTGGGCTTGGTGGACAGCACGACCGCGTCGTCACCCAGAGCCTGCCTCACGAGAATCAGCGCATCGCGCGACGTGCGCGCGGTGAATCGTTTGACGTTCATGAGTGGGCTCCAATGATCGAACCGATGCGGATCGAATGCGTTTCAGGGATTTCGCTGTGGCCGAGCACGCGAAGTCGCGGTGCGGCACGTTTGAGCAGGCGCGCCATCGGGGCGCGGATCATGTCGGGCACCAGCAGGCAGGCCGGGTGGCCCAGGTCTTCCTGGCGCTTGGCGGAATCGGCGGCGCTGCGCGCCAGCGTGTCGGCCACACCCGGGTCGAGCGCTGCGCCATGCGGCGAATTCAGGGCCTGCGTGACCAGGCGCTCCAGCTCGGGCTCGAGCGCGATGACTTCGAGCTCCTTCACCGGGCCGTAGATCTGCTGCACGATGCTGGGCGCGAGGTGGATGCGGATGCGGCGGGCCAGCTCGGCCGGGTCGGTGACGGTGGCGGCGGTTTCGGCCAGGCTCTCGACGATCGAGCGCATGTCGCGGATGTGCACGCCTTCTTCGAGAAGAAGCTGCAGAACCTTTTGCAGTGCGGCGATGCCAACCATTTTGGGGACCACGTCCTCGATCAGTTTCGGGGCCAGCTTGGTCACGTGTTCGACCAGTTGCTGGGTCTCGACGCGGCCGAGCAACTTGGCCGCGTGAAGCTGCATCAAGTGTGAAAGATGGGTCGCCACCACGGTCGAGCAATCAACGACCGTAAATCCGGCCATTTGGGCCGCTTCCCGCTGGCGCTCTTCGACCCACACCGCGGGCAGGCCGAAAGCCGGGTCGGTGGTCTTGGTGCCGATCAGCTGGGTGGTCGCGCCACCGGGGTTGATCGCCAGCAGCATGCCCGGGTAGGCCTCGCCCTCGCCCACCACGGCGCCGCGCAGCGTCAGCCGGTAGGCGCTGGGCTTGAGCTCGAGGTTGTCGCGGATGTGCACCGGCGGCGGCAGGAAGCCGACGTCCTGCGCGAATTTCTTGCGCACGCCCTTGATGCGCGCGAGCAGGTCGCCGGCGCGCGCCTTGTCGACCAGCGAGATCAGGCGGTAACCGACTTCGAGGCCCAGCGTGTCCACGGGCATCAGGTCATCCCAGGTCGCCTCGGGGTTGGCCTGGGCGACTTCCGCGGGCCGCGGCGGCGGGGTTTCCTTGGCCTTCTTGTCGCGCTTGGCCATCCACCACGACGCGTAGGCCAGGCCGGATGCGAGCAGCAGGAACACGACGTTCGGCATGCCCGGGATCACGCCCAGCAGCGCGATCACGCCGGCCGTGATGCCCAGCGTCTTCGGCGAATTGAAGACCTGCCGGCCGATCTGGCTGCCCACGTCCTCGCTCTTGCCGACCCGCGACACGACCATCGCCGCGGCGACCGAGATCAGCAGCGCCGGGATCTGCGCCACCAGCGCATCACCGACCGCCAGCAGGATGTAGCTGTTCGCCGCCTGCGAGGCCGACAGGTCGTGCTGCGCCACGCCGATCACGAAGCCGCCGATGATGTTGATGAACAGGATCAGCAAACCGGCCATCGCGTCGCCGCGCACGTACTTGCTGGCACCGTCCATCGAGCCGAAGAACTCCGCCTCTTCGCCGACTTCGGCGCGGCGGCGCTTGGCTTCCTTGTCGTCGATCAGGCCGGCGTTCAGGTCGGCGTCGATCGCCATCTGCTTGCCGGGCATCGCATCCAGCGTGAAGCGCGCGCCGACTTCGGCGATGCGCTCGGCGCCCTTCGTCACGACGATGAAGTTGATGACCACCAGGATCGCGAACACGATTAGGCCGACCGCGAAGTTGCCGCCGATCAGGAAGTGCCCGAACGACTCGATCACCTGGCCCGCCGCACCGGCGCCGGTGTGGCCCTCGAGCAGCACGACGCGGGTGGAGGCGACGTTCAGCGACAGGCGCAGCAGCGTCGTCAGCAGGATGACCGACGGGAACGCGGCGAAGTCCAGCGGCTTGATCATGTAGGCCGCGACCATCATCACCATCAGCGCCATCGCGATGTTGAAGGTGAACAGCAGGTCCAGCGCGAACGCCGGCAGCGGCAGCACCATCATCGACAGGATCATCACGATCACCAGCGGCGCGGCCATCGACCGGATCGCCTTGGCGTTCGGGCCGAGCCAGGCCTGGAATTGCGCGAGCATCGGGTTCATTCCTGCGGGTCTCCGGATCGGGGCATCGCACCTTCGATCGGTGCATCACCATTGTTCCGGGGCGGGGCGGGAACTTGAGCCGGATAAGCGGGGTGAACTGCGGCCAGTTACAGGTTGTGCGCCTCGCGGGCGAGGCGACGATGGACGCGCCGGTGGGTACCGCGCGTCAGAAGGTGGGCGCGGCCGGCTCGTCGAGTGGCACGCGCCCCGCGCGGAACACCTCGCTCGCCGCGGGCACCGAAGGGTCGTCGGCGGCGATCGGCCGGGTGACCGGCGGGCCGGCGTGCACTTCGTCCGCGGCCGGCCGGTCGAGCCGGTTCGCCGACGCGTACGCGCCCAGGCCCATCGACAACGCGACGGCGCAGAAGGCGACCCGGCGCAGACGCGCATCGGCGCGCGGCGCCGATCCGGCGACGCCGGGGCCCGCGCCGCGCCCGGGCGCGGCAGATGAATGAACGTGGCTCATGGTGTCGTTCCAGTCGGTCGGCATGGCCACCTCAGCGCGGTTGCGCCGCGGCGTTCGGCGCTGCGCCGGCGAAACGGGCGCCGTCGTCCTCCGCTGCCGGCAACCAGGTCACGCTCGCGGGCGGCTGCACGATGAACGTGTTCGGATCGATCGACGGCGTACGGGCCAGGCGCGCGACGATGATCGCCGGGTGCTCGTGATTGGCGTGGCCGCCGCGCGTCGTCGGGCTTGCCGGATGGCCGAGGATGAAGGTGTTCGGGTCGATGCCGTCGACCCTGGCGTGGTGCGACACCGCGGGGTGCCAGCCGACTTCCTGCGCGTTCGCCGGCAGCGCGGCGCCGCAGAGGGCGACGATCGCGGCCGCCACGACGGCGGTGGGGAAGGCCACGGAGGCGGCGCAGCGGGCGCCAGTGGGCGACGTGGTCTGGTGGATCAGGGTGCTCATGGTCAGGACTTTCGAGGTGGGTTGAGGCGGGTTCGTCGGCTGCTCTTGCAGTGGACGAATGATCCGGCGCACGACCTCGCGGGCCACTAACCGATGACTAACCGATGCACCCTTCTTTTTGGGGGGGTCGACCGACGCCTCAGGCAGGCGGCGCGGCCGGCGCCGGCGCCTGCATCGCACCCGCCAGCGCCCGGTAGGTCTCCTCCCAGGCCTCGCGCACCGGGGTGCTGAAGAGCGTCCCGAGACTGGCCTGCAAGGTCCACATCAGCGCGGCGCGCAGCGTGTCGTAGTGGGCCGGCGTCACGCCGTAACCGGCGTGGCTGGCTCCCAGCGTCGCGCCGAGCCGCGTCAGCGCGGCCGCATCGTCGAGCGAGGTCACCAGTGCGTCGAGTGTGTCGAACAGCTTGGTCGCCTGCGCCGCCGGATCCTTGAACAGCGGGCGCAGCGCCGGGTCCAGCGCGAAGAGCCGGTCGTAGAACATCGTCGCGGCCGTCTCGCGCAATGCGAACACTTGCATCCAGCTGCGTTGGACCAGGTCGATCTGTTGGGGCGTCATGCGGCGTCGGTCGGATGGATCAGAGGGTCGGGATCTGCGCGGCCACCGCGAGCGTCGCGGCCGACGGCGGCACCTTCAGCAGGCTCGCGAGCAGATCGCGGCAGCGGTGAAAGCAGCGCAGCGCGGCGGCGGGTTGCTCCAGCGCCAGGTAGGCGCGCATCAGCCCGCGGTAATACGGCTCGGCGCACAGGTCTTCGGCGACGCCGTGCTCGTACAGGCTGATCGCGGCGATCCAGGCGGCCTCGGCCTCGAGGTGCTCCCCGTAGTCGCTGATCGCCCGGGCGAACTTGCGCGCGAGGCGTTCACGCGGCGCCACCACCCAGGGCTCGGCCGCACCCGCGCCGAACAGCCGGCTGGCGCGGCGCTGGCGCAGCCGGTGCGCCGCAGCGCTCAGCGCCTGCGGTCGGTCCGGGCGGTCAAGCCGCTCGATGAGCGTGCCGCAATCCTGCTCGAACGCCGTCACGTCGCACCAGACGCTGCGCGGGTCCAGCCAGAGCCGCCCTTCGGCCAGCCGCACGGCACCGTCGACCTGCAGCAGCTTGCGCAGCCGCATCAGCGCCATGTCGAGCGACGCCTTCGGCGCATCGGCCTCGAGGTCGGGCCAGAGCATGTCGATCAGCTCGCTGGTCGGCAGCGCGCGCGCCGCGCTCGTCGCGCCGTGCGCGGCCAGTGCGCGCAGCAGCTCGAGCGGCTTGCGCTGGCCCTTGCCCTCGATCGCCAGATCGACGCCGTCGCGCTGCACCGTGAAGCGCCCGAGCGCATAGATGCGCAGCGGCCAGGGCCAGGTCTCCGGTGCGCCATCGGGCGGCGCCAGGCCGCACTTGCGGATCAGGCTGGTGACGAAATCGACCTCGATGCGCTGCTCGAGCGCCTGCATGCAGACCCGGGCGCGAAACTCGGGGTGGCCGTCGAAGCTGTCGTAGAACTGGCGCTGGCGCAGCTCGGCCCAGACCGCGGACATCATCGCGCGCCCGGCCGGCTCGCCGCGCTCGAGCGCCTCGAATGCGGCAATCATCGCGATCATCTCGCGCACCTCGCGGGCGAAGCCCTCGGGCAGCAGCGGGAGCGCCTGCTCCATCTGGCCACGCGCACCGGCACAGTCGTTGGTCAGCAGCCGTACATTCGCTTCGTTGACGATGTAGGCCCCGAGCATCGGCCCCGGGCACTGCAGCTCGACCGCATAGCGGCGCGCGCGCCCGGCCCGGAACAGCGCGTCGTCGACCTGGCCCTTCAGCAGCGCAACGCGCATCCGCGTGACGTCGAGCAGCATCAGCTCGAACAGGCTCGCGCCGTCGACCAACGCTTCGGCCTCCAGCAGCGCCCGCTCCGCACGCGCCAGCTCGCCGCCGTTGAGGCTGCGCGCGACCTCGTCGAAGGCGAGCGAGAACTGCACATCGCGCAGCCCGTGAGAGTCGGCCAGACGACGCGCCGCCTGGGTCACGGCGTCTTCCTGAGTGGCTTCCTTCGCGTAACCCAGGCAGCTGCGCCAGCGCAGCAGCCACTGGCCATGGCGATGCGGCGTCAGCGCCGGGTCGGCCAGGTGCGGTTGCACCAGGATGCTGATGCGTTGACCCAACTCCCGCAGCTCGCGCGGGTCGACGTAGTACAGCAGGATGCGCGCGGCCGCGAAGCGCAGGTTGGCGTCCAGCCCGCTCGGGCGCTCGAGCAGCTCGATCAGGCGCGACGCATTGCTGTCGACCTCGGGGTCCTGCAAGTCGAAGTAGAGCTGGCCGATCAGGCAGGCGGTGCGCGCCAGCAGCTCGTCGTCGACCGACACCATCGGCGCATGCGGCTGCTTGACAGCCGCGACCACCGACAGCCACTGCGGCATGCCACGAAAGTTGCCCGCCATGTGGCCGGACACGACGAGCGCGGCGGCGCTGAGCAGGCTGCCGCGGGCATCACCGGCAGCGCACATCAGCGCATGCGCCTCGCCCAGCGCCGCGAGCGCGCCGGCGTCGCCAGCGTGCGACAGGGCCAGGCCAGCCTCGAAGGCAGCCCAGGCACCCGCGGGCGCGGCCGCGCCGTGGACGAGCTTCAGGGCGGTCACGCGGGTCTGCACGGGACGTGGTACATGGGGATTGCGGCAGCGCGCCAGCTCGAAAACCGACACTGTGCCATCAAACCGCCATCGCCAACGTTTGACATGAGCGGCCGCCGGAGCCGACGCTGGAGCCAGAGGCCCGATGGCATGGCACTGGCCCTACACTCGGTTACCCAGAGCAGAATCCAGGACGACGCGTGCAGCCCGGGGCCTCGATTGAATCGACAGTGCAAATCGCTTGATGTCTGGCGCGACAAGTGCATCGGCTCCGGTGCGGACCGAACCGTCGCCCCGGCCGAACCGATGACGTTCGGTTCGCCGCGCGGCCCGTGGAGCCCCCATCGATGAGCCACGCGATGCTGGACACGATCGCGTGCCCCGACTGCGAGCTGCAGCAGGTGATCCCCCCGCTGCCGCCGGGCGGCAAGGCGAATTGCCCGCGCTGCAAGATGACGATCGCGCGCAACCCGATCGACCCCATCGACCGTCCGCTCGCACTGGCCATGGCCGCGGCGGTCGTCTTCCTGATCGCGAACCTGACGCCGCTGATGGGCCTGTCGGTGGCCGGGCGTGCATCGTCGACGACCATCATCGGTGGCGCCCTCGAGACCTGGCGTCAGGGCAGCCAGGCCACCGCGGTGGTCGTCGGGTTCTGCGCCGTCGTCGCGCCGGGCAGTTTCATCGCGTTCATGCTCGTCGTGCTGTCGGCCGCCCGCCGGCCGCCGGCGCCGCGCTGGATCGGCCGCCTGCTGCGGATGGCGAGTTTCGTCGAGCCCTGGTCGATGAGCGAGGTGATGCTGCTCGGGATCCTGGTCGCACTGATCAAGATCGCCCAGCTCGCCACGGTGACGCCAGGCACGGGTCTGTTCGCGGTCGGGCTGCTCGTCGTGCTGCTCGCCGCGATCGGCTCGACCTTCGACCCCCACGCGATCTGGCAGCGCGTGGTCTGGGCCGACGGGAGCTTGCCGCAGGCGCCGCTGACCACGCGGCGGCCGGCGACACCGCGCGGCCGCAGGCACTTCGCCCACCTCGATCTCGAGTCGTGCTCGACCTGCGGCCTGCTCTCGCGCGCAGCCGCTGCAGGGCAGGTCGGTCACTGCCCGCGCTGCGGCGCGAGTCTGGCGGTGCACCCGCATGGGTCGATCCAGACCACGTGGGCGCTGGTGATCGCAGCGGCCATCCTCTACATCCCGGCCAACGCACTGCCGGTGCTGACGACCACGTCGCTCGGGTCGAGCGAATCGGACACGATCATCAGCGGTGTCTTCTTCCTGTACCAGACCGGCTCGTGGCCGCTCGCGCTGATCGTGCTGGTCGCCAGCGTGATCGTCCCGCTCGGCAAGCTGGCCGCGCTCGCGTACCTGCTGATCACCGTCCAGCGCGGCTCGGTGACGAACAACCACGATCGGACGCGGCTGTTCCGCCTGATCGAGTTCGTGGGCCGCTGGTCGATGCTCGATGTGTTCGTCGACGCGTTCATCGTTGCGCTCGTGCAGTTGTCGCCGCTGATGTCGGTGGCACCGGGCACGGGCGTTGTCTACTTCATGGCGGTGGTCGTCCTGACCATGTTCGCCGCGCATTCCTTCGATCAGCGCCTGATCTGGAATGCACGCAACCCGAAACAGGTGCAGCATGGTTGAACCGCCGCTCGAAGGCGCAGAGCTCCCGCAGGCCATCGTCGTCAAGCGCGCGCGGCGCCCGTCGGCCATCTGGCTGATCCCGATCCTGGCCGCCCTGGTGGCCATCGGCATCGCCGTGCAGCGCGTTCGCAGCGAGGGGCCGACGATCACGATCGACTTCCTTGCCGCCGACGGCATCGAGGCCGGCAAGACCTTCATCAAGTACAAGGACGTCAATCTCGGCCAGGTCACGAGCGTGCACCTGTCGCAGGACTATTCGAAGGTCGAGGTCACCGCGAAGATCACCAAGCGGGCGGCCGGGCTGATGGTCGAGGATGCGAAGTTCTGGGTCGTGCGGCCGACGATCAGCCTGAGCGGCGTCTCCGGGCTCAACACGCTGCTGTCGGGCAACTACATCGGCTTCGAGGCCGGTGCGTCCCAGGTCGAGCAGACCGATTTCACGGGCCTGGACAAGGCGCCGATCGTCTCCGGCAAGCTCGGGCGCGAGTTCATCCTGAAGGCCCGCGACCTCGGCTCCTTGTCCGAAGGTTCGCCGGTCTACTACCGCAAGCTGCCGGCAGGCCAGGTGGTCTCGTACAGCCTCGCGAGCGACGGTCGCTCGGTCGAGATCCGGGTGTTCGTCAGCGCACCCTTCGACAAGTACGTGACCGCGAACACGCGATTCTGGAACGCCGGCGGTGTCGAGGTGATCGCCGACGCGAACGGCCTGGACGTGCGCACCGAGTCGCTGATCTCGGCGCTGGTTGGCGGCGTCGCGTTCGATTCGCCTCGCCTCCCGGAGGGCGCGACGGCTGCCAGCGCAGACGCGCGGTTCGACCTTCATCGCGATCGCTCGGCGGCGATGAAGGCGCCCGATCCCGGCACCCGCCGCTACGTGCTGCGCTTCAACGAGACGCTGCGAGGTCTGCAGGTGGGCGCGCCGGTCACGTTCCTCGGCCTGCCCGCAGGCGAAGTCACGGCGATCGATCTCGAGCTCGACAAGGCGCGTCGCAATGTTCGGCCGCGCGTGACGGTCTCGTTCCATCCGGAGCGCCGGCTGGCCGAGCTCGAAACGTCACGCCGGGATCACCCGCCGCCGATCGGGTTGGGTGACAACAAACAGCGCGAGGCGCTGCTGCAGCAGCTGATCGACGGGCGCGGCCTTCGCGGTCAACTGCGCAGCGGCAACCTGCTGACCGGCCAGATGTACGTCGCGTTCGAGTACTTCCCGCGGCTGCACAAGTCGCGCGTCGACTGGAGCCGCGACGTGCCCGAGCTGCCGGTGGTCGCGAGCAGCCTGGTCGACCTCGAGGACAAGCTGACCGGCCTGCTCGACAAGATCGACAAGATCCCGCTCGAGGCGATCGGCAACTCGGCCAACACCGACCTGAAAGACCTGCACGAGGTGCTGGGCGGCGCCAGCAAGCTGATCGCGCGGATCGACAACGAGCTCGCGCCGACGCTCAAGACCAGCCTCGAGTCGATGCAGCGTGCGCTGGACAGCATCGACCGCAGCGTGAACAACGCCGACGCGACGCTGCTCGGCCCCGGGGCACCGGTGCAGCAGGAACTGCACAATGCCCTGACCGAGTTCACGCGCGCCGCCACCAGCATGCGGATGCTCGTCGACTATCTCGAACGCCACCCCGAGGCGGTGATCCGCGGCCGGGTCCCGTCGAACATCGGAGACAAGTGATGCGCCTCGTTGCCTTGCTCGTGAGCGTGCTCGCTGCCCTGGGGCTGGCGGCGGCGTGTTCGACGCCGTCGTTCCATTTCTACACGCTCAGCGCCGCGAACGTGCCGGCCGCACCGGCGACGAACCTGGTCGTGGCGCTCGGCCCGGTCACGGTGCCGGCGGTGGTCGACCGACCTGAGATGGTGGTCAGCACCGGCGCGAACCAGGTGATGCTGGACGACACCCACCGCTGGGCCTCGCCGCTGCCAGACAACCTGGCGCGCGTGATGGCCGAGGACCTCGCGCTGATGCTCGGCTCGCCGCGCGTGATCCAGTTCGGGCAGGCGCTCGCCCCGCAGACGGACTACCGCGTCGCCGTCGACTTCCGCAGCTTCGACTCGATGCTGGGCAGCTACGCATCGGTCGATGCGATCTGGACGATCCACCGCACGAAGGACCGCAAGCTGCAGGCCGGGCACACCGCGGTCCGCGAGAGCGTGGCCGACCCGAGCTACCAGGCACTCGCCGGTGCCCACAGCCGCGCCGTCGCGAAGCTCAGCCAGGACATCGCCGCCGCGATCCTGGCGATGCAGCGCGAAGGGCCGGCCAGCCAGTGACCGAATCTCGCAGGCCCCGACCGCCGGCCCGGTGAAGGCGCAAGGAACCGTCGTGTCCGCCACCCCACCCTCCGCCAACCAGCCCGCGATCCGCACGCTGCTGCTGTGCGATCTGGTCTCCAGCACGCGGCTCGTCGAGAAGCTGGGCGACGTGGCCGCGGCCGACTTGCTGGCCCGGCACGACCGCATGGCACGCGACCTGCTGGCCATGCACAACGGGCGCGAGATCGACAAGAGTGACGGCTTCCTGCTGCTGTTCGAGCGTCCGGTGGAGGCGATGCATTTCGCGCTGTCCTATCAGGCGCAGTTGGGCACCCTGGGCGCCGAGGCACACGCCGACATCGCCGCGCGGGTGGGCATCCACCTCGGCGAGGTGGTGCTGCGCGAGAACGCGCTGGCCGACGTGGCCCGCGGCGCCAAGCTGCTGGAGGTCGAGGGCCTGGCCAAGGCGGTCGCCGCACGGGTGATGTCGCTGGCCGGCCAGGGCCGCATCCTGCTGACCCGCACGGCCTACGATTTCGCGCGGCGCGCTGCAGTGGGGAACGCCGACGAAGCGCCGCTGCGCTGGGCCGTTCACGGCACTTACCGCATGGCGGGCGTGAAGGATCCGGTGGAGGTCTGCGAGGTGGCCGCGGCGGGTGCCGGGTCGCTCACGCCGCCGCCGAGTTCGGACAAGGCCGAGCGCGTGGCCGACCTGGGGGCAACGCTGCAGGCGGCAGGACCCGCGGCCATCGAACCCCTGCTGGCCGTGCTGGCCTTCGACAATCTTTCCAACGACCCCGAGATGCAGTTCTTCTCCGACGGCGTGAGCGAGGAGATCATCCAGCGCCTCACGCGCGGCGCACGGCTCAAGGTGATCGGGCGCACGTCGAGCTTCCAGTTCCGCGGCGAGCGCAAGGCCGAGGCGGCGCAGGCGCTGCGCTGCACGCACCTCCTCGACGGCTCGATCCGCCGTGCCGCCGCACGCGTGCGCGTGAGTGCCCACCTGATGGACGCCGAGTCGCGGACCACGCTGTGGTCCGAGCGCTATGACCGCGGCCTGGAAGACATCTTCGCCGTGCAGGACGAGATCTCAGAGAGCATCGCGCATGCGCTGGACCAGGCGTTTTCGCGCGGGCCGGCCACGGCCGTGGACCCGGCCGTGTACGACCTGTACCTGCGCACCCATCCCAACAGCTATGCGCCCGACGAACTGCGCGGCCACATCGGCGTGCTCGAACTCGTGACGCGGCGCGCGCCGCAGTTCGCCGCGGGCTGGGGGCGGCTCGCGTATCTGCGCGCGTTCCTGCGCTTCTACCAGCCCTTCGCCGAACGCGCCGCCAGCGCCGCGCAGGTGAGCCAGGACGCCGAACGCGCACTGGCACTCGATGCGCAGAACCTCGACGCGATGGCCGCGCGGTACTTCGTGATCGCGCCTTTCGGCAGCTTCACGGAGGCCGCTGCCGCGCTCGAGCGCCTGCGCCACGCGCCGGGCACGGGCGACGGCCGCCGCTACATCGGCTGGGCCTTGCGCCACTTCGGCTGGATGCGCGAGGCGCTGGCGGTCACCGAGCAGGCCTACCGGCTCGATGTGCTGGACCCGATGTCGGCCAACCTGCTCGCGCTCGCGCGCATGGCCGCGGGTCACGTGGCCGAGGCCATACCGGTGTTCGAGGAACTCGTCGAACGCATGCCGACGATGAGCTTCCCCGTATCGAGCCTGCTGCGCGCGCATGCGTTCCAGCACGACTGGTCGTCGGTCGACCGGCTGCTGGCGCTCGCCGAGCAACGCCAGCTGCGCGAATTCCAGGACGGTCTGCCTTTCATTCGCGCCAAGCGCGATCCATCCGCCGAGCACATCGGCGCCTGGCGCGAAGGTCTCGAGGCCCACGTGCGCAAGACCGGCTGGGTCGACGCGGCGCGTCTCGTGTACGCGGCCCACCTGGGCCTGGTCGACGAGGCCTACGCCGCCGCCGATGCCGCGCGCCTCGGCCCGGCCGGGAACGCCGACGACCTCATGGGCCCCGACGCCTACCGCACCGCCCTGCTGTTCCAGGCCGGCATGCCCGAACTGCGCAACGACCCGCGATTTGCGCGCCTGTGCGGCCGGCTCGGGCTCGCAGCGTTCTGGCTCGACAGCGATCGATGGCCCGACTGTGCCGACGAGGTGCCGTACGACTTCCGCGCCGCGTGCGCGGCGGCGCGGCAGGTGCCGACCGAAGCGTTCGGGTTTTGACCTGCCGCGCGGCGGCGCCTCAGACGTGCACGAACGCCTCGCCCTTGTGCGCGGCGGTGAGCCCGTCGAGCGTGGCGTTCACCGACTTCCAGCTCTTCAGCGCCTTCATGCGCGCGAGCCAGCCCTGCACGTAGGGGTAGGCCTCGAACTCGCAGCCGATCACCTCTCCCAGCGTGAGCAGCCCGGCACCGAAGTGGTCGGCGATCGTGATCGTGTCGCCGCACACATGGTTGCGCCCCGGGCCGAGGATGTGATCGTTCAGGACCTGCAACCACATCCTGGAGCGATCGTGGCCCCACTGCACCGTGCCGGCCTGTGCCTCGTCGCTGCGCCGCTTGTGATGCGGCAGCAGTTGCGCGAACACCAGGCCGAAGCAGTAGTCGCGGCTCAGCTGCGTGTTGAACCAGTCCATGCGCTCGTTCACGCGGGCGCGCTGCTGCAAGCCCTTCGGATACAGCGGTGAATCGATCTTGTCGGCCAGGTACTTCAGGATCGCCGAGCTCTCGGTGAGCCGGAAGTCTCCGTCCTCCAGCAGCGGCACCAGCGCGTTCGGGTTGAGCGCGGCATAGGCCGGCTGCCGGTGCTCGCCCTTGAAGATGTCGACCAGCTGCAGCTCGAGCGGGATGCCGGCCTCGGCGGCGAAGAGCAGCACGGGCCGGCTGGCGGTCGAGGCGGGGTGGTAGTAGAGCTTCATGGCGAACCTCCGGGCTCAAGGCGCCGCTTGCACACGTTCGTCGGGATCGATCGCACCGAGGTTCTCGACGACCTGCATGCGCCCGCCCTGGACCTGGGCAATGTACATGTTCATGCGCAGGTGATGTTGACCGGGAACCATCTCGGCCGGGCCGCCCGGGCCCTCGGCGATGCGGGCGTGGTCGAGCGCGCGCAGCACGGCCGGCTGCTCGAGCGTGCCGGCCTCGCGGACCGCGCCTTCCCACAGCTTCAGGCCACGGTACAGCCCGGTGCTGGCACTGCCGGCGGTGAACTTGGCGCTGCCGGGGAAGCGCGCCTCGTAGCGCCGCAGCAGCGCCTGGCTGAAGGGGTCGGTCACGGTCTGGTAGTAGTCGAGGCAGCTGTAGATGCCTTCGACGTGCTCGGCCGGCAGCAGGCTCGCGAAGTTCTCCTCGAAGTAGCTGCAGACGACGCGGCCACCGCGTTGCATGAACCCGGCCTCGTGCAGTTGCTGCAGGAACGGCGCCACGCCCGGCGGCACCGTCGTGTTGAACACCACCTGCACGTTGCCGGCCATGATCTTGCGCACGGTCTCGCGGTAGTCGCCGTGGTCGACCGGGAAGTACTCCTCGCCGACGATCGCCCCCCCGTGCGCCGCGACGGCCGCGCGCACGCGCTTGTTCATCACGTGCGGCCAGATGTAGTCGGCCGACGGCAGATAGAACCTGCGCGCGTCGGTGTGCTTCATCAGCCAGGGGATCAGTGAATCGACCTGCTGTGTCGGCACCGGGCCGGTGCAGAAGATCAAGGGGTCGCTCTCCTCGCCCTCGTACTGCTCGGGGTAGATGTAGAGCGTTCGGCCCTGCACGACCGCCGGGCCCTTGATGGCCTGCCGCGTCGAGCTGTAGATGCCGCCGAGGATCACGTCCACGTGATCGTGCTGGACCAGCTTGGCGGCCTTGGCGGCGGCCACCGTGTCGTCGGTGGCGCTGTCCTCGGTGATCAGTTCGACGGGTCGTCCGAGCAGGCCGCCGGCGGCGTTGATGTCGTCGACCACCAGGCGCGCCACATTGGCGTTGGCGATGCCGAGGAATGACAGCGGACCGGTCTGGTCGGTGACGAGGCCGATCTTGATGGCTGAGGCATTCATGAGACGTTCTCCTTGGCGGATGGGGGTGAAGGCACTGTGCGCGCCGACAAGCCGCCCTGTCCTGAAGCCGCGCGCAAACGATGTGAAGCGTTCCTAAGCGCGTGGCGCGGCGCACAATCCCGGGCCACGGAGGAGCGCGCGCTTGAGCACGGCCATCAAGGTACAAGGATTCGAGATCCGGCCCGCCGAACGCCGCGTGCTGTCCCAGGGCGAGCCGGTGTCCTTGGGGGCACGCGCCTTCGACCTGCTGCTGGCGTTGATCGAGCACCGCGACCGCGTGGTCGGCAAGGACGAGCTGCTCGCACGCGTCTGGCCCGGTGTGGTGGTGGAGGACAACAACCTCACCGTGCAGATCTCGTCGCTGCGCAAGGTGCTCGGCCCCGGCGCCATCGCCACCGTGGCCGGACGCGGCTACCGGTTCACGCTGCCACTGCTGGATGAGACCGTCGCGCACGCGGCCGCTGCGAACTCGTCCACGTCGAGCGAACGCCCGGTGATCGCCGTGCTCGCCTTCGACAACCTGTCGAGCGATGCCGAGATGCAGTTCTTCTCCGACGGCGTCAGCGAAGACATCATCCAGCGCCTGGCGCGCGGTACCGGGCTGCGGGTGATCAGCCGCACCACGAGCTTCCAGTTCCGCGGCGAACGCAAGGCCGAGGCCGCGCAGCGCCTGAACTGCAGCTACGTGCTCGACGGCTCGATCCGGCGCGAGGCCGGGCACGTGCGCATCAGCGCGCACCTGATGGACGCGGCCACCGGCACGACGCTGTGGTCCGACCGCTACGACCGCGCGCTGGAAGGCATGTTCCAGGTCCAGGACGAGATCGCCGAGAGCATCGCGCACGCGCTTGATTACCGGTTCTCCGGCGTTGCCACGCTCGCGGTCGAACCCGCCGTCTACGACCTGTACCTGCGGTCCAGCCCCAGGTCCTACGCCCCTGACGAACTGCGCACGAGCGTCGGCGTGCTCGAGGTCGTGACGCAGCGCGCACCGCACTTCGTGGAGGCCTGGGCGCGGCTGGCCTACGTGCGCAGCTTCCTGCACATGTACCTGCCCTTCGCCGAACGTGCGGCCAGCGCGGCGAACGTGGTGCGGGAAGCGGCGCACGCCCTGGCCCGCGATCCGCAGAACAACGATGCGCTCGTGGCGCGCTGCTTCGTCGTGCCGCCGTTCGGCCGCTTCGTCGAGATCGAAGACGACCTCGAGCGGCTGCGCCGGGCGCCGGGCTCGGGCGAAGGCCGGCGCTACATCAGCTGGCTGCTGCGCCTGACCGGCCGCCTGCGCGACAGCCTGGCCGAGGCCGAGGCCATCTACCGCCTGGACGCACTCGATCCGATGTCGGCCAACCTCGTCGCGCTGGCGCGCATGGCGACCGGCCATGTGGCCGAGGCGGTGCCGGTGTACGAGGACCTCGTCACGCGGATGCCGAGCATGAGCTTCCCGATCTCGAGCCTGCTGCGGGCCCACGCCTTCCTGCAGAACCGGGAGGCGGTGGACCGCCTGCTCGCGCTGGCCGCGACACGGCCGCTGCGCGAGTTCCAGGACACCATCCCGTTCGTTCGTGCCAAGTGCGACCCGACGCCCGAACACATCGGCGCCTGGCGCGCCGAGTTCGAGGCCCACGTGGCGATCACCGGCGGTGTCGACGTGGCGCGCCTGGTCTACGCGGCCCACCTCGGGATGGTCGACGAAGCCTATCGTGCGGCCGAGAGCGCGCGCCTCGGCCCCGCCGGCGCCAGCACCGACCTCATGGGCCCCGACGGCTACCGCACCGCGCTGCTGTTCCAGGCCAGCATGCCCGAGCTGCGCAACGACTTGCGGTTTCCGCGCCTGTGCGCCCGGCTCGGGCTCGTGGCGTTCTGGCTCGGCAGCGGCCAGTGGCCCGACTGCGCCGACGAGGTGCCTTACGACTTCCGCCGCGCATGCGAACAGGCGCAGGGCTGTTCCAAGGAGGAGTTCGGCTTCTGAGAGAGCGACCGGTGCCGCGCTCCCGTGCCTCCATCAACCTCAGTCGATGATTTCCATGCCCGGCACCGGCTTGTTGTGCGGGTCGAGCTCGGCCGGCACGTTCAACTCAGGCAGCGCGGCTGGCATCGCGATCTGGCCGGCGAGCGCGGCGCGCAACTGGTAGACATAGGCGAGCACCTGCGCGACGGCGGCAAACAGCGCGGCCGGAATCTCGCGATCGAGTTCGGCGTGCGCGTAAAGCGCACGTGCCAGCACCGGCGCCTGCAGCACCGGCACCTTGGAGCCGGTGGCGAGATCGCGGATGGCCATCGCGAGCAGATCGGCGCCCTTCGCGACGACGCGCGGCGCGCCCATCTTCTGGTCGTCGTACTTCAGCGCGACGGCGTAGTGGGTCGGGTTCATCACGACCAGGTCGGCCGTGGGAACCGCGGCCATCATGCGGCGCTTGGTCATCTCGCGCATGCGGGCCTTGATCTTGGCCTTGATCTCCTGGTTGCCCTCGAGCTCCTTGTGCTCCTGCTTGATTTCCTGGTGGCTCATCTTCAGGCGCTGCGCCATCTGGAAACGCTGCAGTGGCACGTCCATCATCGCGAATGCTGCCAGCGCCATCAGCAGCAGTGTCATGCCGCCGAGCAGCGAGGCCGAGAGGCTGCGGATCGCGGTCGGCAGCGGCAGCGCCATCGCACCGGTGAAGTCCTCGACATGCGCCTTCAGGAACAGTGCCCCGATCGCGCCGAGGATCAGCGCGAGCACGCTGCCCTTCAGCGCGTCGATCAGCTTGTCCTTCGAGACGATGCCCGGCAGGCCGGTCAGCGGGTTGAGCTTGCCGAACTGCGGCATCAGGGGCTTCAGCGTCCAGTTCCAGCCGCCGATCATGATGCCGCCACCCAGGGCCGCCGCCATCATCGCCAGGCCGAAGGGCACGACGACGGCGAGCAGGCGCAGCGTCAGGTCCATCAGCCGCTCGCCCATGAAGCCTGTGTTGCGCACGGCATTCGCGTCGAAGCGCAGGCCGCTCGTCAGCATCTGCTGCAGCCAGTCGGCCGCCAGCGGCGCGAAGGCGGCGAGCAGCGCACCGCAGGTGCCGATCGCGATGAAGTGCCCGAAGTCCCGCGAGCGCGCGACCTGGCCCTCTTCGCGCGCCTTGTTCAGCTTGCGTTGCGAGGCAGGTAGGTTACGGTCCTGGGAACTTTGCTCGGCCATGTCGGGGCGCCGTGAAGTGGCGCTCCGACATTGTTGCGGCGCGAGCCGAAGACTTGAGAGGGATCAGAGGGGTGAAGCCGGGCCAGTTCGCGCCGGTGGTGCATCCGGCGGCAAGCGGTGGCGCGCCGGGCGCGTCAGAAGCCCAGGCTCGCCAGCAGGTCGTCCACTTCGCCCTGGTTCGTGACGACGTCGGTACGCGTCTCGGGGCTGACCACCGGGCCGCTCAGGTCGGCGGAGGCGGCGTGCACGTTCGGGCCGATGTGGGCCATCAGCTTGGCGGTCTGGTCGGGCGGGGCCGCCTGCACGAGCAGCTTGACGAGGCTGTCCTCGAGGTCGCTGGCCAGCGCCACGACCTTGGCCACGACCTGGCCGGTGAGGTCGTGAAAGTCCTGCGCCATCATGATGTCGGTCAGGTGCGCGTCGATGCGTGCGGTGCTGGCCTCGACATCACCGACGAAGTTCATCACCGCGCCGGTGGCGACGGCCTTGACCGGGTCCTTGACGATGGCCGCGGCGATCGCGCGCGTCTGCTCGCTGATCCCGTTGTGCTCGGCCTTCGCCTGGTCGACCGAATTGAGCACCTTGTTGGCGGCCTCGCCGGTCTTCTGGGCGATGTAGGTCAGGCGGCTGCGCGCGTCCGGCAGGCCGTCGGCGGCGTGCTGCAGGCGCGGCATCACGCCGAGCTGGGTGAGCGTGTCGTGCAACTGGCGGGTGATCAGGCCGAGCTGCTGAAAGACCTCGGGCGAGGCGCCGGCCGGAACCTGCGGCGCGAGGGTTTGCTGGCTGTCCATTTTCATGTGGTGCTCCGTGCACTCACGCCGCGGCGGTGAGTTTTTGCATGATCTTCTGCACCTTCTCTTCCAAGGTGGCCTTGGTGAAGGGCTTGACGATGTAGCCGGCCGCGCCTTCTTGCGCGGCGCGCACGATGTCTTCCTTGCGCGCCTCGGCCGTGACCATCAGCACCGGCAGGTGCTTGAGGCTGTCGTCGGACTTGATCGCCGTGAGCAGCTCGAAGCCGTTCATCACGGGCATGTTGATGTCGCTGACGACGAAGTCGAACTTGCCGGCTTTCAGCGCGTTGAGGGCGACGGCGCCGTCCTCGGCCTCGTCGGCGTTGTTGTAGCCGATCTCCTTCAGCAACCCGCGCACGATGCGGCGCATGGTCGAGAAGTCGTCGACGATCAGGAATCTCAGGTCGGTGGGGTTGCTCATGGCGCTCCTCGCAGGTTCAATCCGGTGCCGGTCCGGTACTCAGTGTTTATCGGGCGGTGGCCGCCGGAGTTGAGGCCGATGCGGCAGGCTCCGCGACTTCTTCCGTATCAGTCGTCACGCGCAGGAACCGGTCCTCGGCATCGCGGTTCATCACCAGGATGCTGATGCGCCGGTTCACCGCGCCCGTCGGATCGGTCGGCTCGAACAGCACGCTGGAGGCCATGCCCTGGACCAGCAGCACACGGTCGTCCGGCAAGCCGCCCAGGCCGAGTTCGCGGCGCGAGGCATTGGCTCGGTCGCTCGAGAGCTCCCAGTTGCTGTAGCCACGCTCGCCGGCGCCGAACGGTTGCGCGTCGGTGTGGCCTTCGAGCGTGAGCCGGTTGGGCACTTCGGCGAGCACCCCGCCGATCTCGCGCAGCAGCTCTCGCATGTAGGGTTTGACGACGGCGCTGCCGCTGTCGAACATCGCCCGGCTCTGCTCGTCGATGATCTGGATGCGCAGCCCGTCGCGCGTCATCTCCAGGCGGATCTGCGACTTGAGCGCCGCCAGCTTCGGGTTGGCCTCGAGAACGTCCTCGACGTGCTTCTTCAACGATTCGAGGCGCGACATCTCGGCGCGGCGCTGATCGGCCTTCAGCGCCTTGAGCTGGAGCGTCTTGCGCTTGGCCTCGATGTCGCCCTTGTTGACCTGGCCGTCGGCGCGCGTCAGGTCGGTGCCGCCACCCTTCACGACGCTGGACGAGTCGCCCGAGCCGGTGCCCCCGCCCATCGCGATCTTCAGCGGCGAGCCGAAGTAGTCGGCCAGACCCTTCTTGTCGCCTTCGGTCGTGGAACCCAGCAGCCACATCAGCAGGAAGAACGCCATCATCGCCGTCACGAAGTCGGCATACGCGATCTTCCACGCACCGCCGTGAACGGCATGGCCGCCCTTCTTCACCCTCTTGATGATGATGGGCTGGAGCTTCTTGCTGTCGCCGCTCATTTCTTGCCCTTGACGTGGCCTTCGAGTTCCGCAAATGTCGGCCTGTCACCCGAATACAGCACCTTGCGGCCGAACTCGACTGCCACCTGCGGTGCATAGCCCTGCATGCTCGCGAGCAGCGTCGTCTTGATGCACTGCAGTTCCTTGGAACCGTCTTCGACCTTCTGCTCCAGCAGGCCGCCGAGCGGCTCGACGAAACCGTAGGCCAGCAGGATGCCGAGGAAGGTACCGACCAGCGCCGAACCGATCATCCCGCCCAGCACCGCCGGCGGCTGGCCGACCGAGCCCATCGTGTTGACCACACCGAGCACCGCCGCGACGATACCGAAGGCCGGCAGGCCACCGGCCAGGCGTGCGATGGCGGCCACGGCCGCGTGTTCCTCGGCGTGATGGGTGTCGATCTCGCTGTCCATCAGGCTCTCGATCTCGTGGGCGTTCAAGTTGCCCGAGACCATCATGCGCAGGTAGTCGGTGATGAATTCGACGACATGGTGGTCGTTGCCGACGACCGCGTACTTCTGGAAGATCGCCGAGCTGTGCGGGTCTTCCACGTCCTTCTCGATCGACATCAGCCCTTCCTTGCGGGCCTTCTGCAGGATGTCGTAGAGCAGCGCCATCATTTCCATGTAGCGCGCCTTGCTGTACTTGCTGCCCTTGAAGCAGCGCCCCAGGCCCTTCATCGACGCCTTCACGACCTTCATCTGGTTGTTCGCCAGGAACGCGCCCATCGCCGCGCCGAAGATCGTGATCAGCTCGAACGGCAGCGCGTGCAGGATCACCCCGATGTTGCCACCGTGAACGATGTAGACCCCGAAGATGCAAGCCAGTGCCAAGCCCCAGCCGACGAGTACGAACATGGTTTGAAGATCCGTGTTTGCGAGCCACCGCCGTGTGCGGTGGTCTCCTGCCTGCAGCTTTTATCGGCCCGTGCCGTCGCCGCTTGAGTCGTGTTGCAGGCGCACAAAAAAAAGGGGCCCCGAAGGGCCCGCTTGAAGACACATTGAAATGTGCCAGGAGGAGACAAGCAATGAGAACGGTACAGGATCGGTATCGGCCGATCGAATCGAAACTTGAGGAGTTCAGTGCATCTGGATGCCGCCGGCCGCCTTGCCCTTGCCCGCGCGAGCAGGCGGGCAGCACAGGCCGCAGACATAGTGCTTGGCGATTTCGTGCGGGTGCGTGACGAAGTGGCCGCCGCACTTGGAGCACTTGGTCATCGTCAGCATGCCGTTGTCGACGAACTTCACCAGGCGCCAGGCGCGGGTGACCGAGAGCAGCGCTTCCAGGCCCTGCGCGGTGGTCTGCTCCTGGTAGAGCTGGTAGGCCTTGATGACGGTGTCGATCTCGTCGATCTCGGCGACCTTGTTCAGGTACTCGTGGATGTTCAGGAACAGGCTGGCGTGGATGTTCGGCTGCCAGGTCATGAACCAGTCGGT
>JBDTVC010000057.1:0-23320 GCA_040007475.1 Burkholderiales bacterium | reverse complement strand
CGCTCAGCAGCTTGTGCGTGACGAGCGAGCCGTCGGGCCGCTTGCCGACCACGTCGGTGAACGTGCCGCCGCGGTCGATCCAGAACTGCCAGCGGTCAGGAGTGGGGGTCGGTTGCATGGAGAAGTGCTTTCAAGAGGCCGGCGCATGCGCTGCGTGACGTGGCGTCGCCATCGTACAAGCGCCGCACGCGCCGTTGTCAGGACTGGGTGAAATACGGGATGAAGATGTCGTTGGCCTCGGCCCTGACCTGCCGCACCCATTCGAGCGAGAAGCGTTCGCCGAGACGCTTGATGGATGCACTGAACTCGCGCGGCACCGGTTCGATCTTCATGCCGTTGCGGCGCAGCTCGTTCATCGAGGCCTGGGCCGCTGCGACGCTGGCCGCCCAGCCGCGCGTCTCGGCCGTGGCCGCAGCCTTCAGCAGCGCAGCGCGCGCGGCAGGCGACAGCGCCTTCAGCGCCTGCAGGTTGGCGAACACGATGTTCTTCGGAAACCACGCGTTGATCTCGTAGTAGTGGCGCACATGGCTCCACACCTGGTTCTCGACGCCGGTCACGGCCGAGGTGATCATGCTGTCGATGCGCCCGTCGGCCAGCGCCTTGCCGACCTCGACCATCGGCACGTCGACCGGTTGTGCACCGACCAGCGTGGCGATGCGCTGTGTCGTCGCGTTGTAGGTGCGCATGCGGCGGCCCTGCAGATCGGCGATGTCGGTGACGGGCTTGCTGACGTACAGGCCTTGCGGCGGCCACGCCACCGCATAGAGCACCTGCAGGCCGCGCGCGGCGAAGTGGCGCTCGATCAGCGGTCGCTGGCAGCGCCACATGCGGCGTGCATCGGCGAACGAGCCGGTGATGAAGGGTACCGAGTCAGCGCCCGCGATCGGCACCTCACCGACCAGGCTGCTCATGATGGTCTCACCGGCCTCGACCGTGCCGGCCTGCACCGCGGCGCGGATGTCGTTCAGCTTCACCAGCGTGTTGTTGGCGTGGATCGCGATGCGCAGATCGCCGTTCGTCGCCGCATCGACCTCATCTGCCATCGCCGCGAGGTTGACGGTGTGGAACGACTCGGCACGGTAGCCCGTCGCGAGCCGCCAGGCGGTGCCCGCGCGAGCCGATGGCAGCGCCAGCGATGCAGCGAGCGCAGTGGTGAACCGGCGGCGTCCGAGAGTCAGGCTCATGGTGGTGCGCTCCGTTCAGAGGCCGAGGTAGGCCTTCTTCACATCGTCGTTCGCGGCCAGCTCGGCGCCGCTGCCCTGCATCACGATGCGACCGGTCTGGATCACGTAGCCGTGGTGCGCGATCGAGAGGGCCTTGTGCAGGTTCTGCTCGACCAGCAGCACCGTCACACCGGTCTCGTTGACACGCTGGATCACGTCCAGCACCTTCGTCACGAACTTCGGCGCGATGCCCCACGACGGTTCGTCGAGCATCAGCAACCGCGGCTGCGCCATCAGGCCGCGCGCGATCGCGAGCATCTGCTGCTCGCCGCCGCTCATCGTGCCGGCGAGCTGCGTGGCGCGCTCCTTCAGTATCGGGAACAGCTCGAACATGCGCTCGACGCTCGTCGCCACTTCGGCAGCATCGTCGCGCGTGAACGCGCCGAGTTCGAGGTTTCGGCGCACTGTCAACCGCGGGAACAGGCGCCGGCCTTCGGGCACCAGCGACAGGCCCAGCGGCACGCGCTTGTGCGCGGGCAGCGTGTGCACGTCGGTGCCATCGAAGCGGATGCTGCCCGCGTCCGCCGCGTTGAGCCCGGCGATCGCACGCAGCGTCGTCGACTTGCCGTTGCCGTTGCCGCCGACCAGCGCGACGATCTTGCCGCGCGGCACGCTGAGGCTCACGTCAGACAGCGCGAGCACGCCGCTGTAGCTGACGCGCAGGTGGCTGACCTCGAGGAGGTTGTCTTGCCTGCTCATATTCAAAGCCGCAGCGGACATCACACGTCCCCCAGGTAAGCGGCGATCACCGCCGGGTCGCGCGAGACCGCCGCCGGCGTGCCGTCGGCGATCTTCAAGCCGCGGTCGAGCACGACGATCTTGTCCGCGATCGGCATGATGCCTTCGAGCACATGCTCGACGATCAGGCAGGCAATGCCGTGATCCCGGATGCTCTTGACGACGCTGACCATCTCGCGCACCTCGGAGGGGTTCAGCCCCGCCATCACCTCGTCCATCAGCAGCAGCTTCGGCGCGGTGGCGAGCGCGCGGGCCACGGCCAAGCGGCGCTGCTCGCTGATCGTCATGCTGCCGGCGGGCTTGTCGGCGAAGCGCTCGAGGCCGACGAACGCGAGCCACTTCAGCGCGGTGGCGCGCGCCGCGGCAACACGGCGCTCGTGCAGCAGCGCCGCGGCCAGCACGTTCTCGCACGCCGTCATGCTGGTGAAGGTGCGCGCGACCTGGAAGGTGCGGCCGACACCCGCGCGCGCACAGGCCTCGGGCGACAGGCCTGAGATCGTCCTGCCGTCGAGGACGATGCGGCCCGAGCTCGGTGTGTAGTAGCCGGCAACACAGTTGAACGCAGTCGTCTTGCCGGCGCCGTTCGGGCCGATCAGGCCGACGATCTGGCCGGCGTCGACGCTGAACGACACATCGTCGTTCGCGAGCAGCCCGCCGAAGCGCTTGCTGACGCCATGGAGTTCCAGGAGACTCATCGCGCTGCCTCCTGCGCCAGCGAGGCGCGCTCGGCCTGGCCGCGGGTGCGGCGCTCGCGCCACCAGCCCAGCAACCCGGTCGGGTAGAACACCGCGATCGCGATGATCAGCGCCGCGTAGATGATGGTGTCGGTGCCGCGGCCGCTGCCCCCGAATGCGACGCGTGTCACCTCCTCGATCACCGTCAACACGACCGCACCGACGACCGGGCCGAAGAGCGTGCCGACGCCGCCGAGGATCGAGACCAGCGCCATCTTGATCGACAGCGCCGTGCTCAGCACCGAGGCCGGGTCGATGTAGAGCTCCTTCTGCGCGTAGAGGCTGCCGCCGAGCGCCGTGAAGAAGGCGCTCAGCGCCAGCGCGATCTGCTTGTAGCGCGCGATGTTGATGCCGATGCTGCGCGCGGCATCGGGCTCGTCCTTGATCGCTCGCAGGTAGTAGCCGATGTGGCTGCGCTCGACGGCCCAGGTCGTCGCCAGCGTCAGCGCCAATAGACCCAGCGCGAGCCAGTAGTACGGCGCCTTGTCGGCGAAGACCATCGTGGCCCAGCCGCGTTCGGTCATCGGGATCGTCAGGCCCACGGCACTGCCGGCGTAGTCCCAGTTCGTGAACACGATCTGCACGATCTCGGCGACAGCGATCGTCGCCATCGCGAAGTAGTGGCCCTTGAGCCGGAAGCACGACCAGCCGAACGCGAAGCTCAGCAGCGCAGCGGTGAGGCCGCCGAGCAGCATGCCCAGCCACGGGTTGAGGCCGACGTTCAGCAGCAGCATCGTCGAGGTGTAGGCACCGATGCCGTAGAACGCCGCGTGGCCGAGCGAGACCTGGCCGGCATAGCCGCCGAGCAGGTTCCACGCGACACCGAGCTGCGCGGCCATCAGCACCAGGATCGCGAGGTTCAGGTGCGTCGGGTTGCCGGTGACCAGCGGCAGCAGCACCGCCGCCGCGCCCACAAGCCCGAGCGTGATCGTCGTGGTCTTCATGCTTTCCCCATCAGGCCTTGCGGCCGGAACATCAAGACCGCCAGGAACAACACCAGCACGACCATCGTCTTGTACTGCGGCCCGAGCAGCAGCCCGCCCATCACCTCGATCACGCCGACCAGGATGCCGGCCCAGAACGCGCCGGTCACGCTGCCGAAGCCGCCGAGGTTCACGACGACGAAGGCGATCAGGATGAAGTTCGCGCCGACCTCCGGGAAGATCGGGAAGAAGGTCGCGAGCAGCACGCCGGCCGCACCGGCGCAGGCCGCGCCGATGCCCCAGGCGAGCGAGAACATGCGGTGCGAGTCGATGCCCATCAGCATCGCCGCTTCTTTGTCGGCGGCCGTGGCCTCGAGTGCGGCACCGAGCTTGGTGCGCGTGAGAAAGAAGTGGATCAGCATCGTCACCGCGACCGCGCCGACGCCCGCGACGAGCTGCGGCCGGCCGAGCTGGATGCCCGCGAGCTTGACGCTGCCGGCGACCCACGAGTTCTCGATCGAGCGGAAGTCCGGCTTCCACAGAAACTGCGCGACGCCGCGCAACAGGATCATCAGCCCGAAAGTCGTGAAGATCTGGCTGAGCATCGGCGCGCTGATGATGCGGCGGATCACGAGCTTGTAGAGCAGCATGCCGAACGCGAACAGCATCAGCACCGTGAGCGGCAGCGTCAGCAGCGGGTCGAGGGCAAACAGCGCGAACAGCCAGAACGCGCTGTACATGCCCAGCATCAGAAACTCGCCATGCGCGAAGTTCACGATGTCCATCACGCCGAAGATCATCGTCAGGCCGATCGCGACGAGGGCGTAGATCAGGCCGATCAGGATGCCCGAGGCGAGCGTCTGCAGAAGTATGTCAGCGGTCATGATGGCGATTGAGCAGAGGTAGAACTGCGACGGGCGCGAGCGGGTCGGGCGCCGGGCAAGGGCCACACAGGGGCCCCTGCGTGGCCCAGCCAAGCCGGCCCGCATCCCCTCGGGGGATCGGCCGACGTACCCGTCGGCCGAGGGGCAGTCATCGGCGCTGATCCCACTTCGGCATCGGCCACACGACCTCGCGCGAGGCCATCGCGAACGGCCACACCGTGTGGTACTTGCCGCCCTCGATCTGCACCAGGATGCCCTGCCCCAGCGTGTTCTGCCCGGTGGCGTCGAACTTCACGCCGGCCCACGGCATGATCAGCTTGCTGCCCGGCATGTCGGTCGCCGCCAGCGCCTTGCGGATCGCCTCGGGTTCGGTCGAGCCGGCGCGGTTGATCGCATCGGCCATCACCATCAGCCCGGTGAAGGTGCGCGACGAGTTGCCGGTGAAGTTGATCTTGTAGCGGCTGTTGAACAGGTCGTTGACCTGCTTGATCAACGGGTTGCGCGCTGCGAGGTCGAGCGCCCAGACCTCGCGCGTGATCACGTAGTCGGCGTCCTTGCCCAGCGTCTTGATGAAGTCGGTGTCGGTGAAACCAGCGTTGTTGGCCAGGATCATGTCGGGCGAGAAGCCGAGCTCCTTGTACGTCTTCATCGACAGGATCGCGTCAGCCGTGTACGACGACTGCAGCACGAGGTTCGGGTTGGCCGCCTTGAGCGTCTGCACCTCCGACGTGAGCTGCGTCGTCTTCGCCGGGTACAGCACCTGCTTGGCCAGGTTCATCTTGTAGTCGGGCGCGAGCTTGGCCTGCAGCTTGGTGGTCTCGGTGCCCCACAGGCCGTTCTCGTTCATCGAGACGACGACACCGGGCTTGATGCCCTTCTTCGCCTCGAGCTCACGCAGGAACTCGAACGCGTTGTGGACGAACAGGTCGTCGTGCGGCGTGGTGCGGAAGAACCACTGGAAGCCGCGCGCCGTCAGCGAGGCCGACGACGACTCGGGGTTCAGGAACGGGATGCCGGCGCGTTCGGCGACCTGGCTCGCGGTCGCCGTGACGGCGCTGTTGTACGAGCCGACCAGTGCGACGACCTTCTCCTGCGTGATCAGCCGCTCGGCCTCGGTCGCGCCGGTTTGCGGGTTCGCCTGGTGGTCGGCGAAGACGAGCTTGATCTTTGCGCCCTTCAAGTTCGGCAGGCCCTTGCCGCCGGCCAGCGGCAGGTCGGTGATGCCGGGCGCGCCGTTGTTGATGATGTCGGCGGCGAGTTCGAGCGCACTGCGCAGCTCGGCCCCGACGGCCGCACCGGAGCCGGTCAGCGGGTAGATCACGCCGATCTTCACTTCGGCTTGTGCGTGGGCGATCTCGCTGAAGCTCAGGCCCAGGCCGATCGCGATCGACGAGGCGAGCAGCGCCTTGGTGACGTTTCTGCGCATGATGGTGTTCCTTCGATCAGTGCCGGCTCAGAAGCTGGCGAGTTGGTGGTTCAGCAGGTCGGTGATCAGCATCGCGCCGGGGGCGTGGGTGATGCAGAACTCGGGGCGCGCCTGGGTGATCGCGGCCTGCGGCGTCACGCCGCAGGCCCAGAACACGGGCAGCTCGTCGGGCATGACCTCGACCGCGTCGCCGTAGTCGGGCTTGGCCAGGTCCTTGATGCCGATCAGCGCCGGATCGCCCAGATGCACCGGCGCGCCGTGCACGCCGGGGAAGCGCGAGGTGATCTGGATCGCACGGATCGCGTCGGCCGCGCGCAGCGGGCGCATCGACACGACCATCGGCCCGTGGAACGGCCCGGCCGGCGTCGTCGCGATGTTCGTGCGGTACATCGCCACGTTGCGGCCCTGCTGCACGTGGCGCAGCGGCAGGCCTTCGTCGAGCAGCGCCTGCTCGAACGAGAACGAGCAGCCGATCACGAAGCTCACCAGATCGTCGCGCCACAGCGCGCTCACATCGGTCGGCTCGTCGACCAGCTCGCCGTGGCGCCAGACGCGGTAGCGCGGCACGTCGCTGCGGATGTCGATGTCGGCGCCCAGCGCGGGCAGCCGCGGATCGCCGGGCTCGGACATCGCGAGCAGCGGGCAAGGCTTCGGGTTGCGCTGGCAGAAACGCAGGAAGTCGTCGGCCAGGGCGCGCGGCAGGATCACGAGGTTGCCCTGCACGTGGCGGTCGGCCAGGCCGCTGGTGTGGCGCGTCCACTCGCCGCGGCGGATCGCCAGACGGGCGCTCGCGGCATCGGTCGGATCGGGGGTCGGGTGGGATGGCATGCGGCGGATTGTGTTGGCCGCCGACTCCCTCGACAAACGCGAAGTTTTTCTATTTTGTCATCGATTTTTTCGATGCACCGGCTTGAAACCAATGAACGCGAACACCGCGTCGACGACCTCGCGCGCCAGCGCCGAGCCCGGGTCTTCGCGGTGGCTGGCGTGCACCGGCAGCGGCGCCAGCGCCACCTCGGTGCGCAGCGGCTTGATCGGCAGCCGGTCGCCCACGCCCTGCACCGCCGCCAGCGGCAGCGTGGCCACGCCGAAGCCGCGTTCGACGAGCTGCAGCATCGCCGAGATCGACGAGATGTTGTGCACCCGGTGCGGGCCCCGGCCCGAGGCACGGAACAGGTCGACCAGTGCCACATGCGGCTGCGAGCCGCGCTGGAAGGTCAGCAGCTCCAGCTCGGCCAGATCGGCGAGCGTGTAGAGCCGCTTGCGGTGCAGCTCGCGGTGGCCGACGAACACCATCGGCATCGGCGGCAAGGCCTGGCTGCGCAGCCCATCGGCCGCGGCTGGCAGTGCCGCGAACGCGATGTCCAGCGTGCCGCGCTTGAGCTGCTCGACCAGGATCGGCGTGGTCTCGACCGTCAGCTCCAGCTCGAACTCGGGCGAGCTGCGCCGCATGTGCTGCACCCACTCGATCAGCCACGAGTGCAACACCGACTCGATCGCGCCGATGCGCAGCGAGACGGCCCGCGGCCGGGCCGAGCCCATCTCGGCCTTGGCCTCGCGCTGCAACGCGAGCAGCTTCTCGGCGTAGGTGAAGAAGCGCGTGCCGGGCACGGTGAGGCGGAACTGCTTGTCGCGCCGGTCGAGCAGTAGCACGCCGAGTTCCTCCTCGAGCGCGGCGATGCGGCTGGACATCGCCGACTGCGTGATGAACAGCTTCTCGGCCGCACGCGAGACGCTCTTCAGCGAGACGACCCAATAGAAGGCTTCGACGAATCGCAGGTTCATGGTGAGCCGAGGATACGTCGTCATCGAGAAAATCGATGGCGACAGCGAGAGAAATCTCGTTGGCTGCCGATGGGTCCACACCCGACAATCCGACCCGATGACGACGAGCCCGCTGCTGATGATCCTTAAGCTTGCGCTGGTCGCGGCGTCGATCCTGGGGGCGTCGCTGCTCGCGCGGCGGTACGGCCATGCGGTGAGTGGCGCTCTCGCGGGGTTGCCGGTCATCGTCGGGCCGATCATCGCGATCCTGCTGATCGACCTGCCAGCCGAGCGCGTGCGCGGCATCGCCTTGGCTACCCTCGTATGCCAGCCGGCGATGCTGGCGCACATCGTCGTGTTCGCCCGCGCGGCACGCCGCTTCGCGTGGCCGGTTTGCCTCGCGCTGGCGATGGGCGCTTACGGCGTTGCCGCGCTGGGCTTGTCCAGCGTGGACTGGCCGCCGCTCGTGGTGATCGCCGTGGTCCTGGTGGCGCTGACCGCGGCCACGCGCGCGTTGCCGGTGGACGCCGCGCCGGCCGCGCCGGTCGCCGTGCCGGCCAGCGAATTGTGGTGGCGACTGGCCGCGGCACTTGCGATCGCCGCGACGGTGATGTGGGGCGCCGATCACCTGCCCGCGGCCATCGCCGGTGCGCTGCTGGCGCTGCCGATCACCGGAAGCGTGCTGCCGTGCTTCACGCTGCCGCGGCACGGGCCGCGGGCGACCGCGCGGCTGCTCGGCGGCTTCGTGCGCGGGCAGAGCGGTTTCGTTGCGTTCTTCATCGCGCTGGTGCTGTTGCTGCCGGTGTGGCCGAAGGCGGCGGCGTTCATCGCCTCGGTGGCATGCGCGGTGGGCGTGCCGTGGGGCCAGCGCGCCGCGCGGCCCCGTGGAACAACCGATGCGGCGTGAGGTCGGCACGGTCTATGCTCATCCCCGACCTCGTCACGACCCTCTCAACTCTGGAGCGCTCATGTCCCTGACTCGCCGATCTGCCTGTTTCGTCGCCGCGTTCACGTTCGTCACCGTGGCCTCGGCGCAGACCAAGTGGGATCTGCCCGCGGCGTACGCCGCCAGCAACTTCCACACCGAAAACCTGATGCAGTTCGCGGCCGATGTCGACAAGGCCACGGCCGGCAAGCTGAAGATCACGGTGCACGCGAACGCCTCGCTGTTCAAGGCGCCCGAGATCAAGCGCGCAGTGCAAGGCGGCCAGGCGCAGATCGGCGAGATCCTGATGGCCAACTTCCAGAACGAATGGCAGGTGTTCGGTGTCGATGGCCTGCCCTTCCTGGCCGACAGCTACGACGCGGCGGCCAAGCTCTACAAGGCTCAGAAGCCGGCGCTCGAGAAGAAGCTCGGCGAGCAGGGGATGATGCTGCTGTACGCGGTGGCGTGGCCGCCGCAGGGCATCTACGCGAAGAAGCCGATCGCATCCGCCGCCGACCTGAAGGGCCTGAAGTGGCGAGCCTACAGCCCGGCCACCGCGCGCATCGCCGAGATCGTCGGCGCGCAGCCCGTGACGGTGCAGGCTGCCGAACTGTCGCAGGCGATGGCCACCGGCGTGATCGACAGCTACATGTCGTCGGGCGCGACCGGCTACGACACCAAGACCTACGAGTACATCAAGTTCTGGACCGACACCCAGGCCTGGTTGCCGAAGAATGCCGTGCTCGTCAACAAGGGGGCGTTCGACGCACTCGACAAGCCGACCCAGGCCGCGTTGCTGAAGGCCGGCGCCGATGCCGAGGCCCGCGGCTGGGTGCTGTCGAAGGCGAAGAACACCGAGTACCTCGACCTGCTGAAGAAGAACGGCATGACCATCGTGCCGCCCAGCCCGCAGCTCACGAGCGACATGAAGAAGGTCGGTGACACGATGCTGAAGGAGTGGCTCGAGAAGGCCGGCCCCGAGGGTCAGGCCGTGATCGACGCGTTCAAGAAAATGTGATGACGGCCCCTCGCCCGATGAGTACATCGTTCGATCCCCAAGGGCCACGCAGGGGGCCCTTCGTGGCCCTTGGACATTCGCTTGCTTGGGGCGGCCCGGCGCGGCGCTCATGATGCGTCGGGCCCTCGACGCGCTCTATGACGGCGCCGCCGCGCTCGGCGGGCTGTTCATGGTGCTGCTGCTGGTGATGGTGCTGCTGTCGATCGTCAGCCGGCAACTGCACTTCAACGTGCCCGGCATCGACGCCTATGCCGGCTACATGATGGCCGCGGCGGGCTTTCTCGCACTGGCGCAGACCTTGAAGAAGGGCGAGCACATCCGTGTCACGCTGCTGATCGCGTCGCTGAAGGGCGGCGCCAGGCGCGGCTTCGAGGTCTGGGCGCTGTTCGCGGCAAGCGCGCTCGCGGTGCTGTCGGCGTACTACAGCTGCCGGCTCGCCTGGCAGTCGTACACGTTCCATGACATCTCGACCAGCAACGACGCCACGCCGCTGTGGCTGCCGCAGCTGACGATGGCGCTCGGCGCCGTCGTGCTCGCGATCGCGTTCATCGACGAGTTCGTGCTCGAGCTGCGCGGCCAGCGCAAGGTCGTCGTGTCCGACGAGGCCAGCCGCAATGAATGACCTCACGATCACGGCGCTGCTGATCGGCGCGCTGTTCCTGATCCTGGCCAGCGGCGTCTGGATCGGCCTCACGCTCTCGGGCGTGGCCTGGATCGGCATGCAGCTGTTCAGCTCGCGGCCCGCGGGCGACGCGATGGCCGTGACGATCTGGGGCAGCTCGAGCAGCTGGACGCTGACAGCGTTGCCGCTCTTCATCTGGATGGGCGAGATCCTGTTCCGCACGCGGCTGAGCCAGGACATGTTCAAGGGCCTCGCCCCGTGGATGCAGGCCTTGCCGGGGCGGCTGCTGCACGTCAACGTCGTCGGCTGCGCGATCTTCGCCGCGGTGTCGGGTTCGAGTGCGGCCACCTGCGCGACCATCGGCAAGATGAGCCTGCCCGAGCTGAACAAGCGCGGCTACCCCGACATCATGTCGGTCGGCTCGCTCGCCGGCGCCGGCACGCTGGGCCTGTTGATCCCGCCCAGCATCATCATGATCGTCTACGGCGTCACGGCCGACGTGTCGATCTCGCAGCTCTTCATCGGCGGCGTGATCCCGGGCATCCTGCTCGCGGCGATCTTCTCGGCCTACATCGCCGGGTGGTCGCTGCTGAACCCGAAGCTGATCCCGCCGGCCGACGCGCCGACGACGTTCGCGCAGAAGCTCCACGAATCGCGCAACCTGATCCCGGTGGTGGTCCTGATCGCTGCCGTGCTCGGCAACATCTACACCGGCCTCGCGACCGCCACCGAAGCGGCCGGCCTGGGCGTGCTGGGCTCGCTGGTCCTGTCTGCCGTGCAGGGCTCGATGAGCTGGGCGACGTTCAAGGCGTCGCTGATGGGCGGCACGCGGCTGTACTGCATGATCGCGCTGATCCTGGCCGGCGCCGCGTTCCTCACGCTCAGCATGGGCTACATCGGCCTGCCGCGCCACCTGGCCGAATGGATCGCGACGCTGGGCCTGAGCAAGTTCCAGCTGATCCTCGCGCTGACCGCGTTCTACGTCGTGCTCGGCTGCTTCCTCGACGGCATCTCGATGGTGGTGCTGACGATGGGCGTGATCATGCCGACGGTGCAGAAGGCCGGCATCGACCCGCTGTGGTTCGGCATCTTCATCGTCATCGTCGTCGAGATGGCGCAGGTCACGCCGCCGGTCGGCTTCAACCTGTTCGTGATGCAGGGGATGACCCAGCGCAGCATCGTCTACATCGGGCGTGCGGCCTTCCCCTTCTTCGCGCTGATGGTCGCGATGGTCGTGCTGCTCTACACCTTCCCGCAGATCGTCACATTCCTGCCGCAGCAGATGAAGGGCTGAGCCCGCCCCAAGCGCCGAACAGCGCCGTCCTCCGATCCCATTTCCACGCATCGCCGAGCCCCAGCACGCGCCAAGATCAGCGTGTGAAGATGGGCTCGCGAGAGCACGGAAGGCCTTCGATGGCAGACATGTCGACTCCGCTGGGATGGGACTCGAGCGCGGCCACGCGCTCCGAAGTGTTGCGCGCGCTCGATGAGGCGACGACGCTGGCCGTCCCGCTCGATCTGCTGCCGCCCGCACGCGCCGCTGCCCGCTCGGCCGACAAGCTGGCCCGCGAGGCCTTCTGCTGGCCCACGCCACCCTACGCCAGCTACCCGGTGGCCACGCCGCAAACCGACCCGATGCCGTGCGAGATCGTCGGCCGCAACGGCAACACGACGAACGGGCGGTTGACCTTCTTCGTGCCCGAAGAGGGTGTCGCGCATGTGCAGCTGCCACCGGCGCGCACCACGCTGCCGCTGCGCTTCGACCAGTTCCAGTCGCTGACGCTGACGACGCCGCTGCGGCCCGCGCCGCCCGCGGCCGGAGACCCGCACGCGTCGCTGCTCAACCACCGTGCCCATTCGAACTGGACGCTGACGCTGGCCGGCGGTGCCGAGATCGAGGGCGAGACGATCGGCCATGTCGAGACCGAGCTCGGCCTGTTCCTGTTCCCACCCTGCTGCGCATCCGATGCCGACGATGACGGCAGCGTCACGCGCATGTTCGTGCCGCGCGGCGGCTACACGAGCTTCGACATCGGCTCGCGCATCGGCCAGCTGCTGATCGAGCAGAACAGCGCGACCACGCAGCAGATCGAACAGGCCGTCGGCACGCAGGCCAGCCTTCGCAGCGCCAAGCTGGGCGACATCCTCGTCACGCGCCAGGTCGTCACGCCGCAGCAACTGCTGGAGGCCATCGAGCGCCAGGCCAAGATGCCGATGGTTCGCATCGGCGAGGCGCTGACGTCGCTCGGCCTGGTGAGCGACGCGCAGTTGCAGGAGGCGCTGGTCCAGCAGAAGGCCGACCGCAGCGTCCCGCTGGGCGAGCTGCTGGTGCGCATGGGCGTGGTTTCGCGCGAGGACCTGCAGGTCGCGCTCGCGCGCAAGATGGGCTACCCGCTCGTCGACCTCGACACCTTCCCGGTCGAGACCGACGCGCTGCGCAAGCTGAGCTACGCCGTGGCGGTGCGCCTGCGCGTGATGCCGCTGCTGGTGCGCGACGGCCGGCTCGTGATCGCGCTCGACGACCCGGCGCGCCGCCGCGCCGCCGTCGACGAGGTCGAGTTCAATGCCTCGATGAAGGTCGTCGCCGTGCTGGCGCACTGTCGCTCGATCGAGGCCTCGCTGCACGAGGCCTACGACAAGATCGGCGCCGCCAACGGCCAGCGCGTCGTCGCCGACGACCCGGCCGTGCCGATGCCGTTCGACGTCACCGACACGACGGACAAGCTGGTCGAGACGCTCGAAAAGGAAGGCGAGGACTGGCACAGCCTGCAGAGCGACAAGCCGATCGAGCAGTCCGACAACTCGCTGGTGCGGCTGCTCAACAACATGATCATCGAGGCGCACAAGGAAGGCGTCTCCGACATCCACATCGAGAGCTACCCGGGCCGCGAGAAGATCCGCGTGCGCTTTCGCAAGGACGGGCTGCTGCGCACCTACCTCGAACTGCCATCGAACTACCGCAACGCGCTGATCGCGCGCGTGAAGATCATGTGCGAGCTCGACATCTCCGAGAAGCGCAAGCCGCAGGACGGCAAGATCAACTTCGCCAAGTTCTCGCCGCAGCACAAGCTCGAGCTGCGCGTCGCGACGATCCCCACCAACGGCGGGCTCGAGGACGTGGTGATGCGCATCCTGGCCTCGGCCAAGCCGATCCCGCTGGACCGGCTCGGCATCTCGGCCGAGAACCTCGCGCGCCTGAAGACGGCGATCGAGCGGCCTTACGGCATGGTGCTGTGCGTGGGCCCGACCGGCTCGGGCAAGACGACCACGCTGCACTCGGCGCTGAGCCACATCAACGTGCCCGAGCGCAAGATCTGGACGGCCGAGGACCCGGTCGAAATCACCCAGCCCGGGCTGCGCCAGGTGCAGGTCAACCCGAAGATCGACTGGACCTTCGCGAAGGCGCTGCGGGCCTTCCTGCGCGCCGACCCGGACGTGATCATGGTCGGCGAAATCCGCGACGGCGAAACCGCGGCGATGGCCGTCGAGGCTTCGCTGACCGGCCACCTCGTGCTCAGCACGCTGCACACCAACAGCGCGCCCGAGACCGTGACGCGCCTGCTCGACATGGGCCTGGACCCGTTCAACTTCGCCGACTCGCTGCTGGGCGTGCTCGCGCAGCGGCTGGTGCGCCGCCTGTGCGTGCAGTGCCGCAAGTCGCAGCCCGCCACCGGCGACGAGACCGACGAGCTGATCAACGACTACATGCACGCGTTCGGCGCCGAACCGCCCGTCACTCGCGAACACGTACTGGCCGGCTGGATGCAGCGCAACAGCCGCGACGGCCGCCTGCTGCTGCACCACAGCCCGGGCTGCGAAGCTTGCGGCAACACCGGCTTCAAGGGCCGCGCCGGCCTGCACGAGCTGATGATCGTCAGCCGCGAGCTGCGTCACCTGATCCAGACCGGCGGGCGCGCCGAGGCCCTGCAGCACACGGCGATGCACGAGGGCATGCGCACGCTGCGCCAGGACGGCATCGACAAGGTACTGGCGGGGGTGACGACCATCGAGGAAGTGCGCGCCACGAGCAACGCCTAAAATCCACCGCTTGCACCGGCGCGCCGCGCCGTAGGAAGCACCGTGGACCTGAAGCTGCCCATCAAGATATTCGACGAACTCTCCGACTCGGTGATCGAGGCCACCGGCATGCTCGATCTGGCCAGCGGCGAGATCCGCCAGGTCGAGCACCTGGACTACGACAAGGCCGCGCTCGGCCTGCCGGCCGAAGACGAGAGCTACGAGTTCACCTCGGGCACCTTGTCGAACGGCACCAAGGAAGTCGAGTTCCGCGTCGAGGTCGACGTGATGTCTGGCACCTACTCGGTCACGCCCAGCGAGCTGCTGGAGCTCAAGGGCCGCGCCGCCAAGCTGTTCACCGCCCCGCCGCCGGGCGCGAACTACAAGCCGTAAGAACTGCCGTAAGAACGCGGCGCGCGGCAGCGACCAAGCTCTCGAACCCCACGATCGGAGCCCCTTCCATGACGAAACCCACCCCTGACCGCACGCGCCGCGGCATTGCCCTCGGAGGCGCCGCGCTATTCGCCGCATTCGCCTGGACTCAGTTCAGCGTCGCCGCCGAAGTCGCGGTGAAGATCCCTGCACCGACGCCCGATCTCGTGACCGGCGCCACCGGCGCACAGGAGGTCGCCGTGTTCGCCGGCGGCTGCTTCTGGGGCGTGCAGGGCGTGTTCCAGCACACCAAGGGCGTGATCCAGGCGGTCTCGGGCTACAGCGGCGGCTCCAAGCAGACGGCGGTGTACGAAATGATCGGCTCGGGCCTGACCGGCCATGCCGAGTCGGTGCAGATCACGTTCGACCCGAAGCAGATTTCATATGCCCAACTGCTGCAGATCTACTTCTCGGTCGTGCACGACCCGACCCAGTTGAATCGCCAGGGGCCGGACCGCGGCACGCAGTACCGCTCGGCGGTGTTCACGACCAGCGCATCGCAGAAGGTGGTGGCCGAGAAGTACATCGCACAGCTCGACGCGGCCAAGGTGTTCCCGGCAAAGATCGTCACGCAGGTCGGTCCGCTGGTCGCGTTCTACGCCGCCGAGGACTACCACCAGGACTACGCGACGCTGCACCCCGAGTCGGGCTACATCGCGCACTTCGACTTGCCGAAGATCGCGAACCTGAAGACGGTGTTCCCGCAGTGGTACCGCGAGCAGCCGGTGCTGGTCGGCGCGAAGCGCGGCTAAGCCAGAGCGCTGCACAGCTCTCGCGTGAGCTGTGCAGCCGGCACCTCCCGACACCCGCCCGGGTTCTGACCCGACCACAGCGGTGAGAAGTCACCGCTGCCCAGGGCCTCGGCCTTCGCGCGCAACGGCGTGATCGCGGTGGTCGCGAGCGGGAACGCGGGCGGCGCGTCGCTCATCGCCCCGAGCTCGCGCATCACGCGGTTGACGATGCCGCGCGCCGGGCGGCCGGTGAACAGGTTGGTCAGCGCGGTGACGCGCGCGGCCTCGCTCTTCAGCGCGGCACGGTGCACGGCGCTGGTCGTCGCTTCGGGGCACAGCAGGTAGGCCGTGCCGACCTGCACGCCGCTCGCCCCGAGCGCGAGCGCCGCGGCCACGCCGCGCGCGTCGGCGATGCCACCGGCCGCGATCACCGGCACGTCGACGGCCTGCACGATCTGCGGCAGCAGGGCGAACAGGCCGATCTGCGTCGTCACGTCGTCGCCGAGGAACATGCCGCGGTGGCCACCCGCCTCCGCGCCCTGCGCGATCACCGCATCGGCGCCATGCGCGACGAGCCAACGCGCCTCGTCGACCGTCGTCGCCGAGGCCAATACCTTCGCGCGCCAGCCCCGCACGCGCGCGAGCAGGTCGGGGGCCGGCAACCCGAAGTGAAAGCTCACGACCGGCGGCCTGAACGGCCCGACCACATCGGCCACCTCGTGCGAGAACGGCGCGCGCCCCGGGCCGTCCGCGATGCTCGCCGGGTCGATCCCGAATTCGGCGTGGTACGGCGCGAGCGCTGCGCGCCAGCGCGCCTCGCGCTCGGCGTCAGGGTGCGGTGGCACGTGGCAGAAGAAGTTCAGGTTGAACGGCTGCGAGGTCTGCGCGCGGATCGCGGCGAGCTCGGTGTGCAGCGCGTCCGGCGCCAGGATCGCGCACGGCAGCGAGCCCAGGCCGCCCGCGTTGCTGACCGCGATCGCCAGCGCACTGCGCTGCACGCCGGCCATCGGGGCCTGGATCAAGGGCAGCTCGATATCCAGCAACTGCTGAAGCGTCGGTCTCATGCGGTCTCCGAGGATCGGCCGGATTATCCGAGCCGGCGGCAACACACACATGCGTTAAGGTGATGGCCCATGTTCCCCGGCCTGACCCTCGCCTACTGGCTCACGCTGCACGGGCTCGTGACACTGCTGGCGGTGCTGATCTACATCGTCACCGCGCACGTGTTGCAGCAACGCCGCCACCCGACCGCGGCAATCGCCTGGGTGCTGTTCATCCTGCTGGTGCCGTACGTGGCGCTGCCGAGCTTTCTGACCTTCGGCTCGCGCAAGCAGGCGCGCCCGCGCGGCCAGCCACTGCGGCTCGTACCGCCCGCCCCCAGCGACCGTGAGGACGAGGGCGCCTGGGCGGTGCAGACCGCGCTGGCGATGGGCCAGAGTGCACCCGCAGCCTTCGAGGCCCTGCACATCCACGCCGACGGCCGGGTCGCGTTGAACACGCTGTGGCAGGTCATCGACGAGGCGCAGCACTCGATCGACCTGTGCACCTTCATCATCGGCCGCGACGCCGTCGGCCACGCGCTGATCGAGCGCCTGAGCGCGAAGGCGCGCAGCGGCGTGCGCGTGCGCCTGATGATCGACGGGCTGGGCCGGCTGATGACGGGCAGCCCGAACATGCGCCCGCTGATCGCGGCCGGTGGTGCGGTCACACGTTTCGTGCCGCCGCTACATTCGCCGCTGAAGGGCCGCAGCAACCTTCGCGATCACCGCAAGATGCTGATCGCCGATGCCGGCCTCGCGACGCAGCGCCTGTGGAGCGGCGGCCGCAACCTGGCGAGCGAGTATTTCGAGGGCGAAGGCGGCAGCCCGGCATGGCACGACCTCAGCTACGACCTGCGCGGCGAGGTGGTCGATCAGGCCAGCGCGCTGTTCGAGCACGACTGGGCGTTTGCGAACGGGCAACGCTCGGGCGCAGTGGCCGACAGCGGCCCGATCGACATCGAGCCGGGTCGCGGCGCGCAGCTCATCGCCTCCGGCCCCGACCAGTTCGACGACACGCTGCACGCGCTGCTGCTGACGGCCGCCTACCGCGCGCGCAGCCGCCTGTTGATGAGCACGCCCTACTTCGTGCCTGACTCGGCGCTGCTGATGGCACTGTGCATGGCGGCGCGGCGCGGCGTCGTCGTCGACCTGCTGTTGCCGGCGCGCTCCAATCACCGCCTGTCGGATCTGGCGCGCCGCCGCGCGCTGTGCGCGCTGGCCGCGGCGGGCGGGCGCATCTGGCTCGCGCCGCAGATGCTGCACGCCAAACTCGTCGTCGTCGACAACGTGCTCGCGCTCGCCGGCTCGGCCAACCTCGACAGCCGCAGCCTGTTCCTCAACTACGAGCTGATGATGGCGTTCCACGACGCCGAGGTGGTCGAGCAGTTCGCGCACTGGTTCGAGACCGAACGCGCCGCGGCGCAACGCTCACTGCCAAAGCGGCCGGGGCTCGTTGGCGACATGGCCGATGGTCTGGTGCTCTGGCTGGGCTTCCAGCTGTGAATGGAGCACCCGGTGACGGAGTACCGTCGCCACCCGCCGGGCGGGTGCTCGGCCGCCTTGGGAGCGGCCCGGCGGTGGCCGGGTGCCGTGTTCACGGTGTCGTCGATGCGCGAATGGCGGGCACCGACGAGCCCTCTTTCTTCTGCGTCAGCGACACGCCGTTCTTCACGGCGATGATCTCGGCGACGATGGACACGGCGATCTCGGCCGGGGTCTTGCTGCCGATGTCGAGCCCGATCGGGCCGTGCAGGCGGTCGATCTCGGCCGGCGACAGGTCGAACAGCTTGAGCCGCTCGCGCCGCGCCGCGGTGTTGTTGCGCGAGCCGAGCGCGCCGATGTAGAAGGCCGGTGACTTCAGCGCTTCGAGCAGCACCAGATCATCGAGCTTGGGGTCGTGCGTGACGGCGACGACCGCGCTGTGGGGGTCGAGCTGCAGCTCGAGCACGAGGTCGTCGGGCATGGTCTTGCTGAAGGTCGTGCCGGGCACGTCCCAGGTGAGGTTGTATTCGTCGCGCGGGTCGCAGCAGATCACCTCGAAATCGCACGCCAGCGCGATGTGCGCGACCGCGCGCGAGAGCTGGCCGGCGCCGATGATCAGCAGGCGCCAGCGCGGGCCGAACAGCGCGCAGAGCTGGCTGCCGTCGAACGAGAATGCGTCACCACGCGACGCGGCATCGACAACGACCGCACCGGTCGCGAGCGTGAGCCGCCGCGCGACCAGCTCGTGCCGGGCGGTGCGCGCGAGCACCTCGTCGATCCAGGCCACGCTCTGCAGCGGCTCCTGGACAAGCCGCAGGTTGCCGCCGCACGGCAGGCCGAAGCGCGCGGCCTCTTCCTTGGTCACGCCATAGGCGATCAGCGACGGCGTGGCCACACGCTCGCCGTGGCGCAGCCGGTCGATCAGGTCGTCCTCGACACAGCCGCCCGAGACCGAGCCTGCGACGAGCCCGTCGTCGCGCAGGCACAGCAGCGCGCCGGGCGGGCGCGGTGCCGAACCCCAGGTCTCGATCACGGTCACGAGCCACACCTTGTGGCCTTGCGTGAACCACTCGCGAGCCTGGGAGAGGACTTGAAGGTCGAGACTGTCCATGTCGATCTGCCTATCGGATCGCGAAGTAGGCGATCGCCAGCACCACGAGTGCAGCGATCAGCCACCAGAGCTTGGTAGCGCTGCCGCCGGATTCGGCCACCACCACCGGCGCCGGTGCTGCGCCGACGGCCGCCGGCGCACTGGCCTGCAGGTGCGCCTCGAAGGCCTTGAAGAAGTCTTCGGTGATCTTGCCGGCGGTCGCGTCGATCAGCCGCGAGCCGATCTGCGCCATCTTGCCGCCGACGGTGGCGCGGGCGTTGTACTTCAGCAGCGTCTGCTCGCCCTGCGCGGTGAGTGCGACATCGGCCGAGCCCTTGCCGAAGCCGGCGACGCCGCCCTGCCCGTCGAAGTTGATCGTGTAGCCGTTCGGTGCCTGGATGTTGGTCATCTGCAGGTTGCCCTTGAAGCGCGCGCTGACGGGGCCGACCTTCAGCGCGACGACGGCGGCGAACGCATCGTCGCCGGTGCGCTCGACCGACTCGCAGCCGGCGATGCAGGCCTTCAGCACCGCCGGGTCGTTGAGCGCGGCCCAGGTCTTGTCGACCGAGGCCGGGATGAGTCGTTCGCCTTGGAGTTCCATAAATTCAGCAGCTCAGTTGAGTAGGGTCGCAGGGTTCACGTGCGGCGCCCGCAACGCGCGCCCCAGATCGGCGAGGCTCGCCAGGTTGTGCACCGGCAGGAATCGATCGACATTGGGCAGCAAAGCCCGAACGCCCGCTGCGCGCGGCTCGAAACCATCGAAGCGCAGCAGGGGATTGAGCCAGACGATCTGATGCGCCAGACGCCGCAATTGTGCCGCGGCGTGGGCGAGGTCGCCCTGGTCGTCGCGATCGAGGCCATCGGTCATCAGCAGCACGGCCGCGTTCGAGCCGAGCAGGCGGCGCGCCCAGCGCCGGTTGAACTCCTCGAGGCAGGACGCGATGCGCGTGCCGCCCTTCCAATCGTGCACCTGCTGATCGGCCAGCGCCAGCGCGACATCCGGGTCGCGGTGCTTGAGGCTGCGCGTGATGTTGGTCAGGCGGGTGCCGAAGACGAGCGTGTGCACCCTGAGGTAGCGGCGCGTCAGGCCGTGCACGTAATGCAGCAGCAGCCGCGCGTAGCGCTCCATCGAGCCCGAGATGTCGAGCAGTACGACGAGCGTTGGCAACTCGCGGCGTTCGCGGGTGAACGCGGGCGTCAGCGTCTGCGGGTTGCGGGCCATGCGCTGCATCGTCGCGCGCAAATCCAGGTGGCCGCCCTGCTGCCGATTCGGCGCGGCTTCGTGGCGGCGGCGGCGCACCGGCGCCACCGGCAACGGGAGTTGCTCGGCGAGCTTCTTCGCCAGGTCGAACTCGGCGGCGGTCATGCTTTCGAAGTCGGCCTGCTGCAGCCGTTCGCGCTCGGAAAACGTGAAGCTCGTGTCGAACTTCAGCTCCTCGTCGGCGGTGTTGTTCGCCGGGTTCGGCGGCTGCGGTGCGCGCGGTGCCGCGAGCGCCTCGGCGAGCCGGTTCGCGCGTGGCGGGGTCACCTTGTCGCCGCGGCCACTGATCTTGGGCAGCAGCAGGTACATCAGCTGTTCGAGCAGCTTGGGGTCGCGCCAGAACGCATCGAACGCCGCGTCGAAGATCGTCTGCTGTTCGTGCCGATCGAGCATCACCGCGCTGAGTGCGGCGTGCACGTCGTCGCGGCGGTTCAGGCCGACGTGCTCGACCGCGGCCATCGCCGCGAGCACGCGGTCCGGCCCGATCGGCATGCCCGCAGTCCGCAGGATGCGCGCGAAGTGAACGATGTTCTCGGCAATCACGACTCAGTCGACGTTCACTCGAGCAGCGCCCGCGCGCGCAGCTCGTCGAGCAGCTTCGCGGTGTCGCCGCTTTGCAGCTTGACGATGTCGTCCTGGTACTTCAGCAGCACGCCCAGCGTGTCGTGCACGGTCGCGGGGTCGAGGCGGATCGCGTTGAGCGCGACGAGAGCATTGGTCCAGTCGATCGTCTCGGCCACGCCGGGCGCCTTGAACAGATCGAGGGTGCGCATGCGTTGCACGAACTCGACCACCTGGATGTACAGCCGCTCCGATGCGCCCGGCGCCTTCAACCGCACGATCTCGAGTTCGCGCTCGACGGTGGGGAAGTCGACCCAGTGGTACAGGCAGCGCCGCTTCAGCGCATCGTGAATCTCGCGCGTGCGGTTGCTGGTGATGATCGTGATCGGCGGGGCACTCGCCTTCACGGTGCCGAACTCGGGGATGGTGATCTGGTTCTCGGCCAGCACCTCGAGCAGGAACGCATCGAAGGGTTCGTCGGCGCGGTCGAGCTCGTCGATCAGCAGCACCGGCGATTGCGTTTGCGTCAATGCCTGCAGCAGCGGGCGCTCGATCAGCATCGCCCGCGAATACAGCGTGTGGGCCAGCCGCTCGCGATCGCCTTCGCCGTGGATCGAGTGCGCGGCCTCCGCCAGGCGGATCTCGATCATCTGGCGCGCGACATTCCACTCGTAGGCGGTCTGTGCGATGTCCAGCCCCTCGTAGCACTGCACGCGCAGCAGGGCCGTGTGCAGCGCGGCGGCCAGCGTCTTGCCGAGTTCGGTCTTGCCGACGCCCGGCTCGCCTTCGAGAAACAGCGGGCGCGAGAGCTTCAGGCTCAGGAACAGCGCGGTGGCGAGCCGCCGATCGCAGACATAGCCCTCCGTGGCGAGCAACGCGATGACCGCGTCGACCGAGTCAGGCCTCGCCATCGGCGGCGCCATTCAGCGTGCGTTGGCGGCAGCGACGGCGCGCGAGGCCATCACGCTGATCATCGCGGCGCGGTACTCGGCCGAGCCGTGCATGTCGGCGTTGATGTCGGTGGTCGGCATCTTCACAGCCTTGGCGGCTTCGGGCGTGAAGCTCTTCGTCAGGGCCGCCTCGATCGCCGTGGCGCGGAACACGCTGCCCTTCGCGCCGGTCACCGCCACGCGAACGCCGCCCGCGCCCTGGCTCACGAACACGCCGACCAGCGCGAAGCGCGACGCCGGCTGCTTGTACTTGACGTAAGCGGCCTTGGCCGCCGGCGGGAAGCTCACCGCGGTGATCATCTCGCCGGGCTGCAGCGCGGTCTCGTACAGGCCGGTGAAGAAGGCGTCGGCTGCGATGGTGCGCTGGGTCGTGTGAACGGTCGCGCCCAGGCCGACAACACCTGCGGGATAGCACGCGGCCGGGTCGGCATTGGCGATCGAGCCGCCGATGGTGCCCATGTTGCGCACCATCGGGTCGCCGATGCCGCCGGCCAGTTCGGCCAGCGCCGGGCAGACGCGCTGCACGTCCGCAGAGGCCGCCACCGCGGCATGCGTGACCATCGCGCCGATCACGACGTTGGCGCCGTCCATCCTGATCGTCTTCAGGTCCTTGATGCCGCCGAGGTCGACGAGCCGTTCGCTGCTCGAGAGCCGCAGCTTCATCGCCTGGATCAGGCTCTGGCCGCCGGCCAGAAAACGCGCGTCCCCGCTCAGTGCGGTCTTGGCCTCGGCCAGGCTCGCGGGGCGTTGATAGTCGAATGCATACATGGTGTGGTGCTCCTAGCGATTTGTTGGCCCCCTAGGCGCCTTTGGCGCCGGCCCCCCGAGGGGGTGCCGTCGCCTTGGGGCGGCCCGGCGGCGACGTGATCAAGCAACGTTGTTGGCGGCGCGCCAGACGCGCTCCACGGTGGCCGGCATCGCGATGTCCTTCACGCCCAGCGCGTCGGTCAGCGCGTTGATGTAGGCCGGTGGCGAGCCGATCGCGCCGGCTTCGCCGCAGCCCTTCACGCCCAGCGGGTTGTGCGTGCACGGCGTGACGACATTGCTGATCGTCAGATGGGGAATGTCGCTGGCGCGGGGCATCGCATAGTCCATGTACGAGCCGGTGAGGAGCTGGCCCGACTGATTGTCGTACGAGCACCCTTCCATCATCGCCTGGCCCAGGCCCTGCGCGATCCCGCCCTGCACCTGGCCCTCGACGATCATCGGATTGACGATGTTGCCGAAGTCGTCGACGGCGACGAACTGCTCGATCTGCACCTTGCCCGTTTCAGGATCGACCTCGACCTCGCAGATGTAGCTCCCTGACGGGTAGGTGAAGTTGGTCGGGTCGTAGAACGCGTTCTCGTTCAGCCCCGGCTCGAGCTTGTCGAGCGGGTAGTTGTGCGGCACGTAGGCCGTCAGCGACACGCTGCCGAACGGCACCGACTTGTCGGTGCCGGCGACCTTGAACACGCCGTTCTCGAACTCGATGTCGGTGTCGGCGGCCTCGAGCAGGT
>JBDTVC010000056.1:0-23532 GCA_040007475.1 Burkholderiales bacterium | reverse complement strand
CGTAGCCGATGCCGATCGTCAGCATCACGATCGAGAACGCCGGCTGGCCGAGGATGGGGCGGATCACGAGCCGCTCCAGCGCGATGCCGAACGCACCCATCGCGACCACCGCCGCTGCGAACGCGAGCCAGAACGGGAAGCCGAGCGACGTCATCACGATCAGGCCGATGAAGGCGCCCAGCATCATCAGCTCGCCCTGCGCGAAGCTCACCGTCTCGGTCGCCTTGTAGATCAACACGACGCCGAGCGCGATCAGGCCATAGATGCAGCCCTGCGCGATGCCACTGATGATGATCTGAAGCGCCTGCAGCAATTGCGTCGTCTCCGGTCGGCACCGTGCCCCGTTGCAGGGCTGGGTGTGGCTTGTTATTCTTGGCCTGCCAAGCAAGCAATTGCTTTGTAGCGAGGTGGGCTGGCATGTGTCAGCGTACAAACCCGAAACCGCACCCGAAACCAAGGGCCCATGCCTGCCAAACCCCGCGCTGCCTCCTCCGCTCCCCCTGACAACCGCCGTGCCGACCTGGTCCGCGTCGCGGCGCGGCTGTTCCGCGAGAAGGGCTTCGACGGCACGACGATCCGCGACATCGCGCATGCCGTGGGCATGCGTTCGGGCAGCCCGTTCTATCACTTCGCGAACAAGCACGAGCTGCTGATGGCGGTGATGGAAGAAGGCCTGCGCCTCGGCCTGGACCGGACCGAAGAGGCACTGAGAGAAGCGCCGCTGCCTGCGGCCGAGCGCCTGCACCGCCTCGTGCGCACGCACTACGGCATCCTGCACGACACCGGCAGCGACTTCATTCCGGTGATGCTCTACGACTGGCGCTCGCTGCCCGCGCAGTACAAGCGCCGGATCATCGAGCTCAAGGACCGCTACGACGCGATCTGGCAGCGCACGCTCGACGAGCTGCACGCGCAGGGGCTGTTGCGCGCAGATGCCAAGCTGGCACGGTTGATGATCCTCGGCGCGATCAACTTCTCGGCCACCTGGTACCGCCCGAAGTCGCGCAGCGCGAGCCGCGTCAGTCTCGACGAACTCGCGGCGCAGACGGTGGCGCTCGTTCTGCACGCGCCATGAACACGGTTCGCATCGAACGCGACGACGTGATCTGGACGATCACGATCAACCGCCCCGAAGTCCGCAACGCCGTCGACGGGCCGGCCGCCGTGGCGCTGGCGCACGCGTTCCGCGAGTTCGATGCCGATGCGCAGGCGTGCGTCGCGGTGCTCACCGGCGCGGCGGGCCAGTTCTGCGCCGGCGCCGACCTGAAGGCCGTGGCCGGTGGCTTCGACGGCCGCGCGAACCCGCTCAACACCGACATGCACGCGGATGGCCCGATGGGGCCGACGCGCCTCGGGCTGAGCAAACCGGTGATCGCGGCCATCGAGGGCCATGCGGTCGCCGGCGGGCTCGAACTGGCGCTGTGGTGCGATCTTCGCGTCGCAAGCAGCACGGCCATCTTCGGTGTCTACTGCCGCCGCTTCGGCGTGCCGCTGATCGACGGCGGCACCGTGCGCCTGCCGCGCCTGATCGGCGAGAGCCGCGCGCTCGACCTCATCCTCACCGGCCGCCCCGTTGCTGCCGACGAGGCGCTGCTGCTCGGCCTCGCGAACCGCGTCGTGCCCGAGGGCACGGCGCTCGCCGAGGCCCAGGCGCTCGCGCGGCAGATCGCCGCGTTCCCCCAGCAGTGCATGCGCAACGATCGCGCGAGTGTGCTGGCGCAACATGGGCTGCCGCTGAGCGACGCGCTCGCGCAGGAGTTCGCGCTCGGCCTGCAGACGCTGCGCTCGGGTGAATCGGTCAGCGGCGCGCAGCGTTTCACCCAGGGTTCGGGCCGCCACGGCAGCTTCGGCAACGACTGACCGCAGCCCCGGCGGGGACATGTCCGGAAACGGCCAGCCGGGGCAACGGGGCTGACCATAATCGACGTCATGCACTCGCTCGACGCCACCGCTGCCTACCAGGTCATCACCGCGCGCGATGCGCGCTTCGACGGCCGGCTGTTCGTCGGCGTCACGTCCACCGGCATCTATTGCCGCCCGATCTGCCGCGTGCGCACGCCGCATGCGCGCAACTGCCGCTTCTTCGACACGCCGGCGCAGGCCGAAGCGGCGTCGTTCCGCCCGTGCATGAAGTGCCGGCCCGAGCTCGCGCCAGCGCCGGGCCACGCCTGGTCGGTGATGGACGCCTCGCGCACGCTGGCGCGGCAGGCCGCGGATGCGCTCGACGAGCAGGCCGCGGCCGGCGACGCGAAGAGCCTGACCGATGTGGCATCACACCTCGGCGTCAGCGACCGGCACCTGCGCCGCATCTTTCAGACCGAGCACGGCGTCACGCCGCTGCAGTACCTGCAGACCCGCCGGCTGCTGCTCGCCAAGCAGCTGCTCACCGACACGCGCCTGCCCGTCGCGCAGATCGCGCTGGCGAGCGGCTTCAACAGCCTGCGGCGCTTCAACGCGGCCTTCGTCGAGAACTACCGGATGAGCCCGAGCCGCCTGCGCGGCGAGGTGGAGTACGACGAGCTCGCGAGCGATGCGGCCGTCACCGTCAAGCTCGCCTACCGCGCGCCGTACGACGTCGACGCGCTGCTGCGCTTCATCGCACAGCGGGCGATCCCCGGGATCGAAGCGGTCGAGGGCCGCTGCGTGCGCCGCAGCCTGCGTGCCGGCGCACTGACGGCTGAGGCCGGCTGGGTCGAGATCGAATTCTCGACGACCGCCGCGATCGTGCATCTGCGTTTCGCGCCGCAGCTCGCGAATGCGAGCGGCCGCCTGGTCGCGGCCACGCGCCGCTGGCTCGACCTGGACGCGACCCCCGACGCGATCGACGCCACGCTCGCTGGCCTGCCCGGCGCGCCGGGGCTGCGCCTGCCCGGCGGCACCGATGCGTTCGAGCTCGCCGTGCGCGCCGTGCTCGGCCAGCAGGTCACCGTCGCCGCGGCGCGCACGATCGCGGGCCGTTTCGCCGAGCGCTTCGGCACGCCGCTGGCGACGCCGTGGAGCAGCATCACGCGCGCGTTTCCACAACCCGCGCTGGTCGCCGCGACACCGATCGAGCACATCGCCGAGCTCGGCATCATCCGCACCCGCGCCGCCGCGATCATCGCGATCGCGCAGGCCTGGCCCGAACTGATGCCGCTGCTGAACCCGCGCGCGCGCCCCGAGCCGCTGATCGAGCACCTGTGCGCGATCAAGGGCATCGGCCCGTGGACGGCGCACTACGTCGCAATGCGCGCGCTCGGCTGGCCCGACGCCTTCCCGCCCAACGATGTCGCCGTGCTGAAGGCGATGCAGCAACTCTTCGGCGCCGCGTCGCAGCGCGAAGCCGAGGTCCACGCGAAGCCGTGGCAACCGTGGCGCGCGTACGCCGTGCTGCGCCTGTGGAACACCTTGGAGAAGACACCGTGACCGCACACTACAGCTCGGCCTGCACCGCGCAGACGACGATCAACACACCGCTCGGCAAGCTCTTGCTCGCGCGCACCGCGAAAGGCCTCGCAGGCGCCTGGTTCGACGGCCAGAAGCATCACCCGGCGCCGCTCACCGCCCTGCGTCGCCCGGACGACGCGCTGCTGCATCGCGCCGCGGAGCAACTGCACGCGTACTTCGCCGGCGAAGCGCTCGCGTTCGACGTGCCGCTCGATCTGCAGGGCACACCGTTCCAGCGCTCGGTGTGGCAGGCGCTGCTCGACATCCCGGCTGGCGAAACCCGCACCTACGGCGAGATTGCCGCCGCGCTCGGCTCGGCATCCGCGGTGCGTGCGGTCGGCGGCGCGGTGGGCCGCAACCCGGTGTCGGTGATCGTGCCGTGCCACCGCGCCGTCGGCAGCGACGGCTCGTTGACGGGCTATGCCGGCGGCGTCGACCGCAAGCGCGCGCTGCTCGAGCTCGAACATGCCGAGGTCGCTGCATGAGCGCGCCGGGCCGCCCCAAGGGCGAATACCGGGAGTGCGCAGCACGAAGGTACCCAATGAGGCTCACTGACCTGAGCGAGCTGCTGCTGCTCGCCGCGCTGTGGGGCGCGTCGTTCCTGTTCATGCGCATGGGCGCGGCCGAGTTCGGCCCGGTCGCGCTGATCGCCGTGCGCGTCAGCGGTGCCGCGCTGTTCCTGATGCCGATCCTGCAGCTGCGCGGGCAGATGGGCGTGCTGCGCCAGCACTGGCGCGCGATCTTCGTCGTCGGCGTGACGAACTCGGCCCTGCCCTTCCTGTGCTTCGCGTACGCGACGCTGTCGATCACCGGCGGGCTCGCGGCGATCTTCAACGCCGCATCGCCGCTGTTCGGTGCGGTGATCGCGCGTTGGTGGCTGAAGGATCGGCTCAGCGCATCGCGCATCGCCGGCCTCGTGATCGGGTTCGGCGGCGTGCTCTGGCTGGTGTGGAGCAATGCGAGCCAGGGCGCCGCGTTCAAGCCCGGCGGGTCGGCGTGGGCGGCGCTGGCGTGCATGGCCGCGTCGTTGCTGTACGGCCTCTCGGCCAACTGGACGAAGAAGACGCTCGCCGGGGTCGCGCCGATGGCCGTCGCGGCCGGCAGCCAGTTGTTCGCCGCACTCGTGCTGATCGTGCCGGCCGTGTGGTGGTGGCCCGCGGCGCCGCCGTCTGCGACCGCGTGGATCACCGCCGCGCTGCTCGCGATCTTCAGCACCGGTGTGGCCTACATCCTGTACTTCCGGCTGATCTCCAACATCGGCCCCGCCAACGCGATCGCGGTCACCTTCCTGGTGCCGGCGTTCGCGGTGCTGTGGGGCTGGCTGCTGCTCGGCGAACAGCTCACGCCGGTGATGGTGCTGGGCTGCGCCGTGATCCTGCTCGGCACGGCCCTGGCGACCGGCTTGCTGAAGTGGCCCGCGGGCCGTCAGACCATCGGCAGGCCGACGTAGTTCTCCGCGAGGGCCGTGGATGCGGCCTTCGAGCCGACCAGGTACTCGAGCTCGGCGTGCTGCATCTTCTGCCCGAACGCGCCGGTCTCGGGGAACTTGTGCATCAGCGAGGTGAACCACCACGAGAAGCGCTCGGCCTTCCAGATGCGGGCGAGGCAGCGCTGCGAGTACGCATCGAGCCCGGCGGCGCTCTTGTCCTGGTAGTGCTCGACGAGGCCGCGCGCGAGGTAGGCGACATCCGAGGCGGCGAGGTTCAGCCCCTTCGCGCCGGTCGGCGGCACGATGTGCGCGGCATCGCCAGCGAGGAACAGCGTGCCGAAGCGCATCGGCTCGGCGACGAAGCTGCGCAGCGGCGCGATGCTCTTCTCGATCGACGGGCCGGTCTTCACGGCCTGCGCCACCTCGTCGGGCAGGCGCTTGCGCAGCTCGTCCCAGAACGCGGCGTCGGACCAGTTCTCGACCTTGTCGTCCAGCGAGGTCTGCACGTAGTAGCGGCTGCGCGTCAGGCTGCGCTGGCTGCACAGCGCGAAGCCCCGTTCGTGGTTCGCGTAGACGAGCTCGTGGCGCACCGGGGGCACGTCGGCCAGGATGCCGAGCCAACCGAAGGGGTAGACCTTCTCGAAGGTCTTGATCGCACCGGCCGGCACGCTCGCGCGCGTCACGCCGTGGTAGCCGTCACAGCCGGCGATGAAGTCGCACGCGAGCTCGTGGTCGCGCCCGTCCTTGCGCCAGCGCACGACTGGCGAGGCGCCGTCGAAGCCATGGACGCTGACCTGATCGGCCTCGTAGATCGTCTTCAGGCCGGCGGCGGCGCGCGCGTCCATCAGGTCCTGCGTGACCTCGGTCTGGCCGTACACCGTCACGCGCTTGCCGGTGAGGCCGAGGAAGTCGATGCGGTGCAGCTGGCCATCGAATGCGAGCTCGGTGCCGTCGTGCGGCAGGCCCTCGCGGTGCAGGCGTTCGGCGACGCCGGCCTGTTCGAGCAGATCGACGCACGTCTGCTCGAGAACGCCAGCGCGGATGCGGCCGAGCACGTACTCGGCGCTGCGCTGCTCGATGATCACGGCATCGATGCCGGCCTTGCGGAGCAAGGCGCCGAGCAGCAGGCCCGATGGGCCGGCGCCGACGATGGCCACTTGGGTTCGCATGGTTTGTCTCCTGAATTTGTGGTGCGAATCTAGGCCCTTGACGCCGATTCGCCAATAAGATCGGCTTCATGAAGACGATTCGCCCGACTGATCGGCCTGTGTTCGACCTGAACCTGCTGCGCGTGTTCCGCGCCGTCTACGTCGCGCGAAACGTGCGGCGAGCGGCCGAGCAGATCGGGCTGTCGCAGCCCGCCGTCAGCCACGGCCTGACGCGGCTGCGGCTGCAGCTGAAAGACCCGCTGTTCGTGCGCACGCCGGGCGGCGTGGCGCCCACGGCGCGGGCACATCACTTTGCGCGCTCGGTCGAGGCGTCGCTGGCCATCGTCGAGGCATCGCTCGACGAGACCGACCGGTTCGACCCGCTCACGTCCGAGCGCCGCTTCGTGCTGCACATGAGCGATCTCGGCCAGGGCGAGTTCCTGCCGGTGCTGATGGAACACCTGCGCACCCACGCGCCGCAGCTGCGTGTCGAGGCCACGCAGCTGCCGCTCGACGACGTGCTGCCCGCGCTCGAACAGAACCGCATCGACATGGCGCTGGGCTACCTGCCCGATGTGCGCGGCACCGAGCACGAGCGGCTGATCGCCGACCGCTACGTGATCGTCGTGCGCAAGGGCCACCCGCTTGCCGCCTCGCTCGGCACCAAACGCAGCCTGCAGCAGCTCGAATACCTCGTCTCGCTCAGCCACCCGGAGCCTGCGAGAGCGCTGACCCGGCTCGGCCTCGCGGAGCAGGTGCGCGTCACGCTGCCGCACTACGGCGCGGCGCCCGATGTGCTGTGCCGCACCGATCTGGCGGCGATCATCCCGCAGCGGCCGGCGCTGCGCTTCGCGAAGAACTTCCCCGTGGTGCTGAAGGAGCTGCGCATCGACCTGCCACCGCTCGAGATCTGGGCCCACTGGTACTGGCGCATGAGCCACAACCCCGGTCATCGGTGGTTGCGCGAGACGCTCGCGGGGCTGTACGCATGACACCGCCGCCGGTGATCGTCGATCTGCGCGACGTGACGTTCGCGCACCCGGGCCAGGCCCCGTTGTTCGACCACTGGTCGACGGCCATCCGCGCCGGCGTGACGCTCGTGCAGGGCGACACCGGCAGCGGCAAGTCGACGCTGCTGCGCTTGCTCGCCGGCGCCGAGGCGATCGGTGGGCTGATCACGCTCGCCGGCATCCGCCTTGACGCCGACGCGGCCGCGTATCGGCGCGCGGTCTACTTCGTCGACCCGAACGACGCGCAGCACGAGCAGTCGGTCGCCGGTGACCTCGTCGGCGCGGCGGCCCGGCACCTGGCCGAGGGCTTCGGGCTGGCGCCGCATCTTCACAAGCCGATGTTCATGCTGTCCACAGGCTCGCGCCGCAAGGTGTGGCTCGCCGCGGCGATCGCGTCAGCCTGCCCGTTGACCTTGCTCGATGAACCCACGGGCGGGCTCGATGCCCCGTCGCGCGAGTACCTGGCCCAGGCGCTCTCGGCGCTGGCCGGTCAGCGCGAGCGCGCCATCGTGGTCGCGAGCAGCGAGGGGCTCGGCGCGGTCGCGCTCGCCGGCACGATCGCGCTGCCGCTTCAGGGGGCGTAGCGCACGCGGTAGATCGCGCCGCCCATGTCATCGCTGATCAGCAGCGAGCCGTCGGGCAGCGGCAGCACGTCGGAAGGCCGGCCGATCTGGGTCTCGCCCTGCAACCATCCTTCGACGAAGGGTTCGTGCCGCAGCACATGCCCCTGCGCATCGAGGGCGACGTGCACGACACGGTAGCCGCTCTTCCTGCTGCGGTTCCACGACCCGTGCTCGGCAATGAAAACGCCGTTGCGGTACTCGACCGGGAACTGCGTGCCCGTGTAGAAGCGCATGCCGAGCGACGCGACGTGCGCACCGAGCTTGACCGCCGGCGCGACGAACTCGTCGCAGCGCCGCTTCTCGCCGAACTGCGGGTCGGGCGTGTCGCCCTGGTGGCAGTACGGGAAGCCGAAGTGCTGACCGGCCTGAGTCGCGTGGTTGAGCTCGTCGCTGGGCAGGTCGTCGCCCATCTGGTCGCGCCCGTTGTCGGTGAACCAGAGGCTCTTGTCGAGCGGGCTCCAGTCGAAGCCGACCGAGTTGCGAACGCCGCGCGCCACCGTCTCGAGCTGGCTGCCATCGGGCTTCATGCGCCGGATGACGCCATGCATCGGATCGACCGCGCACACGTTGCAGGGCGCGCCGACGGCGACATACAGGTCGCCCTCGGGCCCGAAGCCGATGAACTTGGCGCCGTGGTGGGTCTCGGTCGGCAGGCGGTCGGTGACGATCACCGGCTCCCGCGGCTTCTGCAGCAGGTCGTCGATGCCGTCGAAGCGCAGGATCTTCGACACCGCCGACACATAGAGCTGCCCGTTGCGGTACGCCACGCCGATCGGCATCTGCAGACCCGACGCCACCGCCTGCACGCGGCGCGCGCGGCCTTGCTCGATCTCGACCGCGTAGACCCTGCCCTCGTAGCTGCCGACGTAGACGATCGCCTTGCCATCGGCGTTGCGGCCGAGCGCCATCGCGCGCGCGCCCGGCACCGCGTCGGTGAGCAGCTCGATCTGGAAGCCCTTCGGTACGCGCAGGCGCTCGGGCGGTGCGGCCGCAACAGCGGCGGACGTGCCGGCGGCGATGAGGAGCGAAATCGCCACGGTGCGCCGGGCGATCGAGATGAGCGAGGTGTTCATGCACGCCAGCGTACCCGAAGCAGCGCCGACGGGCTCACCGCCGACTCGCCAACGAACAGGCGAATCGTCTGCGCCGCCGAGCGCCTGATCAGGGCGCGGTGGAATCGCCCTCGATGGCGCCGAACATCAGCGCGACCGGCCTGGCTTCGGGCAGCACGTAGACGATGCCTCGGCGCTGGCCCAGCGACGGCGCCACGATCGCCTCATAGAACGCCACCGGAACGACCACGCAGCCATAGGACGCCCGCCTGCTGGCGGCCTCCGCAGAGGCGAGGCGCTCCTCGCGGCGCTCCGCGGACGGACCGGCGCGCAGCCTGTGGATCGCGAGCGACGCGTCGTAATCGAACCAGACGATCGCCTCGCCTTTGTCGTTGTGACCGGGCTCCGTACCGTATCGACCCGCAGGCGTCGTGCGTTCCTGCGGCGCAAGGCTCGCCACGGTGCGGTGGGCCATGTCGGCGACGGCTTCGTCGCCGGGCGCCAATCCGACCAGCACGGCCGATGCGCCGGACAACCTGCCGTTCGGCGCAAACACGTACAGGCGAGTGTGCCTTTTGTCGACGATCGCGAACGGGAGCCCGAGGTTGTCCGCGTTGCGCACGATCCAGCGTGCCACCAGGCGCGCATCGTCGGACACCGGCTCGGCCGCGAAATCCGGGGCCGCGACCACATCCTCCGGCGCGGCCCACGCCGCGCAAACCCGCGCGCTCAGCAGCGCGCAGACGACCCCCGCCGCCAGCAGGGCATTCTTTCGACGATCCCACATCCCGTGACTTCCCGTTGCTCGAGACCCGCGCGCGCGCGATGGCCCCGGATACACCGGACGGGATTTTCAGGGACGAAACCGGTCTTCAGATCAATGGCCCGGTGAACCGCCGGACTTGCGTTACAAAGCCGCATCCTGCCGGCGCAGAGTCTGCGGCAACGCGAAGGCGGCCGCGAAGATCTGCTGGATCGGCTTGATGTCGGGAAGCACATAGACCACGGCGTGCGAACGCCCCATCGCAGGCTTGACGACCGCATCGAAGAACGCGATCGGGACGTTGATGCATCCGTTCGAGATTCGCTTGTCCTCGACGAAAGGCGTGGCGATTCGCTCGAATCGCTTCTCCTTGGGTTCGATGACCTGCACGCGATGCAAGGCGACCGCGGCGTCATAGTCGACCCACACGACATCGTTTCCCGCGTCGTCGTGACCGGGCTCGCTGACGAAGCGCCCGGCCGGGGTGATTCGTTCATGCGACCGGATCTCCGACAGGCGCTTGGTGCCCACGCCGGGCGGCGTGTCGTCGCCGAGCGCTGACCCCAGCAGGACCATGCTGGCGCCCTGGAGTACCGCATACCGGTCGAAGACATAGAGCCGGGCGCCCCGCTTGTCGAGCACCGCGAACGGCAAGCCCCGGTTGTCAGCCGACGAGGCGATCCAGTTGGAGACGGTTCGAACATCGTCCGACGGCTGCACGTCGCGGAAATCGGCAACCTCCATCGCCCGCGCTGCGGGCCGCGAGACAGCTGCGGGAGTTGGGCCGACCGACACGACCCGCGACGGAGGGACGAAGACCACCGCGATGGCCGCTCCCAGCACGACACCCTGTCGCAGGCCCTCCCGAACGTCCGGCGAGGCCGCAGCGGCCTTGAGATCGCGCCACCGCGCTTCCAGGAACTGAGCAACGCGGTGGCGTGAAATCATGGTGCGTCAGCCGCGGTCGGCCTTCGGTGCCCGCTCGTCAAGTGGCGCAGGGGTGTCGGTGCCGGAGTTTTGCGGCGTTGCCGAGTTCATGGGGGCGCTGTCCGGCGTCGCCGTCTTCGGCATCGTGGGGTCGGTCGCCGCAGCGTTCGACGGGGTCGGGCTGTCCATCGGCTTCACCTGGTCGGAACTCGGCGTCGTCGTCTGCGATTGACTCGTCGTGTCGGTGGACGATCTCGGCGCCGGGTCGGTCGCGGACTGAGCGTAGGCCAGTCCGATGGCGCCAGCGAGAACGGTGGCGGCAGCTGCGGCGGTAGCGGTACGGATTGCAATCATCTGAAACTCCTTTGTGTCGGCCTCGAGGGGCCATCATGGCGTGGCCGAACAAGAGGCCCGGCTGATGTCAGCTTAGGTGCTGACCCATCGCATGGGCGTCGGTCGAGCCCGACGTTGCGCGTAGGACAAACGCGATCACGACACGGATCTCTGCTGCCGCATGCCCCTGCGACGCTGCCTACGTCGACCGGATCGAAGCAATGGTCCGCTCCACGGCCGAGAGCTCATCGGCCAGGCGATCGATCCTCGACGCAAGCCACGGCTCGCGACGGTACGCGAGATCGAGTTCTTGTCTGAGCCGGAAATATTTGGCCATGAGTTGCTCGAGCGACATCTCGGAGATCCTTTCAGGAAGATTGACGCCGACATCAAGCCGACGACGAATGTTCCAGCCCGCGGGCCGCGCGCACCACCGGAAGGGTCTGATCTGCGTGCAGGAACTGTCCTACGCCATGGCCAGGGTTGACAGCCCCGGCAGCGCGTGGCCGACCGCGAGCACACGCTGCCAGTGCACGTCGGCCTGCGGCAGCAGCCACTGCACGCCATAGCGCATGCGCTCGGTCTTCGCGTTGGCCCAGGCCTGGTCGGGTTCGGTGTGCGCGGCGCGGGCGCTGACCGCGAAGGCCCAGGCGAGCAGCGTGTGCGCGAAGCCCATCAGGTAGTCGTCCGCGGCGCGCAGCGGCCACTCGGCATCACGCGTGGCTCCTTCCACCAGCGCGGCGGTCGCGCGGCGCTGCGTCGCGCACTGCGTTCGCAGGGCCGCGGCGAAGTCGGCGAGCGGTGCCTCGGCCTCGCAGCGCGCCGCATCGGCATCGAACTCGTCGAGCAGCCACTGCAGCGTCTCGCCGCCATCGGCCAGCACCTTGCGTTGCAGCAGGTCGATTGCCTGAATCTCGTTGGTCCCTTCGTAGATCATCGCGATGCGCGCATCGCGCAGCGTCTGCTCGACGCCGTACTCGTGCACGTAGCCATAGCCGCCAAAGACCTGCAGCGCGCTGCTGGCGGCCTGGAACCCGTGGTGGGTCAGAAAGGCCTTGACCACGGGAGTGAGCAGCGCGGCCAACTTGCCGGCGCGCTGGCGCCGCCCGTCGTCGCCGTGATGGGCCGCCTCATCGAGCGCGAGGGCCGCGCGATAGGCGATGACGCGCTGCGCTTCGGTCAACCCCTGCAGGCGCAGCAGTGTGTGGCGCATCGCGGGGTGCCAGGCGATCGGGTCGGCGGCCGACGCGCCGGCACCCGTGGGTCGCACCGTCGCGCGCATCTGCACACGCTCGAAGGCGTAGCGCAACGCGTTCTGCGTCACCATTTCCTGATGCCCCAGGCCTTGCAGCCCGACGTGCAGGCGCGCCGAGTTCATCATCACGAACATCGCCGCCAGGCCACGGTTGGGTTCGCCGACCAGCCAGCCGGCGGCCGCGTCGTAGCGCATCGCGCAGGTCGCGCTGCCCTTGATGCCCATCTTCTTCTCGATGCCTTCGCACACCATCGTGTTGCGCGCCCCGCCGGGCAGGATCTTGGGCACCAGCGCGAGCGACAGGCCGCGGGTTCCGGGCGGGGCGTCCGGCAGCCGACACAGCACCAGATGCACGATGTTGTCGGTCAGGTCGTGCTCGCCGCCGGAGATGAATATCTTGTTGCCGCTCACGCGCACGCTGCCGTCGGATTGCAGCGCCGCGCGCGTCGCGATCAGCCCCAGGTCACTGCCCGCCTGCGGCTCGGTGATCGCCATCGCGGCGAGCCACTCGCCGCTCGCGATCCTGGGCAGGTAGCGCGCGCGCAAGTCATCGTTCGCGTGCGCCTTGATCGCCGCATAGGCGCCGTGCAACAGATCCGGGTACATGGTCCACGCGTGGTTGCAGGCGACCAGCATTTCACGCAGCGCGGCATCGACCAGTTGCGGCAGGCCCTGCCCGCCCCACTCGGCGTCGCACGCCAGCGCCGGCCAGCCGCCTTCGACGAAGGCACGGTAGGCCGCGCGGTAGCCCGCGGGCGTGCGGACTGCGCCATCGCCGGTGCGCGTGCAGCCTTCGATGTCGCCCGATGAATTGGTGGGCTGGAGCACCTCGCTCGCGAAGCGCGCCGCTTCGTCGAGCACGGCGCCCATCGTGTCGGCATCGAGGTCGGTGAACGCCGCGCACTGCGCCCAGGAGGCGGGCGCGTGCAGCACCTTGTCGATGACAAAGCGCATGTCTCGCAGCGGGGCGTCGTAGTGCCAACTCACTGGTGCACCTTCGCGCTCGCGCTACGGTATTCGCCCTTGGGGCGGCCCGGCGAGCTCATGAGGCCCTCGACGCTTCGGTGTTCTCGATCAACAAGGCGATGCCCTGCCCGCCACCGATGCAGGCCGACGCCACGCCCCAGCGCGCGCCGATCTCCTTCAACTGACGCGCAACCGTGATGGTCAACCTCACGCCGGTAGCGGCCAGTGGGTGGCCGAGCGCGATGGCCCCGCCCTTCACGTTGAGCTTGGCGAGATCGAGGCCGAGTTCGCGCCCCACCGCGAGGGTCTGCGCACCTTGCGCCTCGTTGATCTCGAAGCGCGCGATCGCATCCAGCGACAACCCCGCCCGCTCGAGCAGCAGCCGAATCGCCGGTGCCGGGCCGATGCCCATGATCTCCGGCGGCACGCCGACGACGGCCGCCGCAGCCACCCGGCCGAGCGGCGCGCGCTTCGTCGCGTCGCTCCAGGCCCGGGCGACCGTGCCCGATGCGACCAGCGCCGCCGCGGCGGCATCGGTCAGCGCGGCACTGTTGCCGCCGGTCTGGACGCCGCCCGGAAACACGCTGCGCAAGGTGGCCAGCACCTCGGGCGGCGTGGGCCGCGGATGCGTGTCGCGGTCGGCCACCGCGGCCTTGCCGGCCAGGCGGATCGCGCGAGGTTTGTAGCCCTCGAGCGCGAAGGTCTCGCTCGTCACCGGGACGATCTCGCCCGCGAACCAGCCGGCTTCTTGCGCGGCAACGGCACGGGCGAAGGAGGACGCGGCGAATGCATCGACGTCGCCGCGCGTGACTCCGTACTTCTGGGCCAGGTTCTCGGCGGTCTGGATCATCGAGATCGCTGCGGCCGGATCGGTCAGCGCCTCCCACATGTAGTCCTTGAAAGCGACGCCGGCGCCCAGTCGAAAGCCCTGCCGGTGATCGAACGCGGCAATCGGGTTGCGCGTCATCGATTCGGTGCCGACCACGAGCGCGAGGCTGGCCACGCCGAGGGTGATCTGCTCGCCCGCCTGGCGGAACAGTTCGAAGCCGGTGCCGCAGATGCGCTGCGCCATCAGCGCGGGCACCTGCACCGGCACGCCGGCGTACAGGCCGATGTGGCGCGGCACATAGAACTGGTCGAATCCGCCCGGCGCCATGTTGCCGGCGATCACCGAATCGACGTCGCCGGCCGAGACGCCGGAACGCGCGAGAACGCTGCGGGCCGCCTTGATGCCGAGATCGATCGGATTGGCGTCGGCGAACGCGCCCTGGTAGTCGACCTGCGGCGTGCGAACGCCGTCGAGGATGAAGACGTCCTCGAACCGATTGAAGTGTCCTGCTGTCATGTGTTGCTGGCCTCGTTTTGCTTGCTGGTTCAGATCAGCGCGGCAGGATGACGCCGGCCGATCCCGCGTAGAGCGCTTGGACATCCGCGGCGCGGTGGCGCAACACGGCCGATTGGTTGATGTAGCCCTTGTCGGTGATCTCGCCGGCATCGGCACTGGGGGGAGCGTTCAACACCAGCGCACGCGCCGGCGTTTGCGACGAGCCGCCGCCTTCGGCCTTCATCGCCTTCAGTGCCATGGCGATCTGGTTGGCCAGCTCGTCGGCCGGCAGCGCGGCGGCTTGCGGGGTCGGGAAGATCAGCACACCGATCTCATGCCGGTCGTGGCCGGTGACCACGACGTCCTGTGCGTACCGCGCCAGTGCCGACACCACGCGCACCCGCAGCGTGCCGACGGAGACCCAGGTGCCGGTCGTGAGCTTGAAGTCTTCGGCGACGCGCCCATTGAACACCACGCCGAGTTCGGGGCGTGCATCGTCCTGCAGGAGGCCGGCGTCGCCGATGCAGTAGTAGCCCTCGGCGTCGAATGCCTGCGCCGTGAGGTGCGGTGCGGTGCGTCGCGATAGCCGGGGAACACGCTGACACCGCGCACGCGCATCTCGAGCTTCTCGCCATTGGCAATCAGCTTGAGCTCGAGCCCGGGCAGCGGCAGGCCGATGTTGCCCGCCTTGTCGAGCCCCCAGTGCGCACTCGTGATGGCCGGCGAGGTCTCGGTGGAGCCCCACGAGGTCGTCAGCCAGATCGGCGTGCCGCGTACGCGAACGGCCAGTGCCTGCAGCCGCTCCCAGGTGGCTTGCGGCAGCGCGGCGCCGGCGTAGAACACGCCGCGCAGGCGCGAGAAGAACGAGCGCGCCAGCTCCGCGTCGGCCTCGAGGAACGGCAGCAGCATGTCGAGCCCGCGCGGCACGTTGAAGTAGATCGTCGGCTGCACCTCGCACAGGTTGCGCACCGACTTCTCGACCAACCCCGGCGCCGGCCGGCCTTCGTCGATCACCAGCGTGCCGCCGTTGCGCAGCACCATGTTCAGGTTGTGATTGCCACCGAACGTGTGGCTCCACGGCAGCCAGTCGACGATGACCGGCTTCTCGAGCTCGAGGAAGCGCCAGGCCTGCGCGATCATCTGCTGATTCGCGCAGAGCATGCGGTGGGTGTTGATGACGACCTTCGGGTGCCCGGTCGAGCCGGAGGTCAGCAGGTACTTGGCGTGGGTGTCGGGGTTAACGCCATTGAACGCCGCCATCACCGCCGGCCCTTCGGCGGTGCGGGTGAGGCTGTCGAACCCGAGTGCGCCGGGGAATGTTTCGGCGCCTCGGCTGAAGACGACGACAGCGTGCAGGCCGGCGCTCTCGATCGGCGGCCCGTAGACGGCGGCGTCGGATGCGTAGACGAGCGCCGGGCCAAGGGTGTTCAGGATGCTGTGGATCTTCGTGTAGTCCTTCGTCAGCCGGCAATAGGCGCTCGACACCGTGCACACCGCCCGCCCGATGTGCATGCCCGCGAGCATCAGCAGCAGGTGGTCGATCGAGTTGTCCGACAGCACCACGATCGGCGCCTGGGGCATCAGCTTCAGCCCGAGCAGGCTCTGCGCGACGCGCCCGACCTGCTCGCGCGTTTGATGCCACGTCAGGCGACGCCACCCGCCGTCGGCGGTGCGCTCGGCGAACGCGGGCGCATCGGGCGTTTCGGCGGCCCAGCGCTCGAGCCATTCGCCGATGCAGCGCGCATAGGGCTTCAGCGGCTCGGGCGAACGCAGGACGAAGCTGCCGTCGTCGAAACCCACGCGAACGGCGCGCGGCGGCGCCAGGAAGCGAGGATCGTCAAAGCGGGGATCGTCCATCGATTTTCTCCATACACATGTGTATGTGTTTGGATCGGATCATAGATTTTGCCCGGGCGTAGTGAATCATGGTTTCCACCAATGACCATACAGTGACGTATGGCATCATGACCTCATCTGCCCTGCCCGCCCCCCCGATGACCCAGACGACGAAGCGCGCCCCGGCCCGCAAGAAGCCCGCCGCGGCGCCAGCCGCCGATGCCACACGCACGCCGCTCACGCCGGAGAGCTGGATCGAGGCGGCCACTGCCGTATTGGTCGACCACGGCATCGACAGCGTGCGCGTGGACGTGATCGCCAGCCAGCTTCAGGTGACGCGCGGCAGTTTCTACTGGCACTTCCGTGACCGCGAGGATCTGCTCCGCCGCGTGCTGCAAGCCTGGCGCGAGCGCGCGACGGAACAGCTCACAGAGCGGCTGGAGCGCGCCAGCACGGATCCCGCGACGCAACTGCGCGACGTCATCACGCTGCCGCTGCGTGGCCGCTCGGCCGCACGAGCTGCGCGAATCGAGCTGGCCATCCGGGCCTGGGCGCGGCGCGACGCGATGGCTCAGCAGGCACTGGCCGAAGCCGACGCGAGTCGCATCGGATACATCGCGCAGGTCTTCTCGTCGCTCGGCTTCCCGATCGCCGAGGCACGCCTGCGGGCCTTCGTGCTCTACAGCTACGTCGTGGCCGAGTCGCAGATCTCACCGTCCGGCACGGCAGCGCAGCGCGAGGAGCGCAGCCGCTTCGTCGAGCAGCTGATGCGGCGACAGCTCGGGGCCTGACCGGCCGACGCGCGCGCAACGTCGCGGCTCGGTCGCCGGAATACGCAATATTATGCATATTTCTGGCACATAGCCACGCCGTGCGAACGCGGGGCCGAAGCGCAGTTTCAGCCGAATCAGCCCAGGTGAAGACGATTGATTCAAATCAACATCACTGCGCGGCATAAGCACTATTCTTCACTTGCGATTGGCGAACAGAGCACTATGGTGCCTATTCTCGCCAAGGCAAGGTCGCTCCCAGGCCAACGGCCCGTGGAGCATCTGAGACACCAATGATCCGGAGGACACATGAGCGAATCCATCGAAACCCTGACCGAAGTGCCCGAAGCCGTCCGCACCGACGCCTTCGTCGAAGTGAGCTACGCCGACTCGATCCCCAACAACGTCGACCTTGCTTCCGACAAGCAGCTGCAGCGCGCGCTCGAAGCCTGGCACCCCAACTACCTCGAATGGTGGCAGGACATGGGGCCGGACGGCTTCCAGCAGGCCGAGGTCTATCTGCGCACCGCGGTCGGCGTCGATCCGTCGGGCTGGGCCAAGTTCGGTCACGTGAAGATGCCCGACTACCGCTGGGGCATCCTGCTCGCACCGAAGGTCGAGGGCCGCACGATCCCGTGCGGGCGCCACAAGGGCGAACCGGTCTGGCAGGAAGTGCCGGGCGAGTACCGCTCGTTGCTGCGCCGGTTGGTGGTGATCCAGGCGGACACGGAACCCGCGTCGGTCGAACAACAGCGCTTCCTCGGCAAGACCGCGCCCAGCCTGTACGACATGCGCAATCTCTTCCAGGTCAACGTCGAGGAAGGCCGGCATCTTTGGGCGATGGTCTACGTGCTCGTGAAGCACTTCGGTCGAGACGGTCGCGAGGAAGCGCAGGCGCTGCTCGAGCGCCGCTCCGCCGACAAGGACCACCCCCGCATCCTCGGCGCGTTCAACGAGCGCACACCGGACTGGCTGAGCTTCTTCATGTTCACGTACTTCACCGACCGTGACGGCAAGATGCAGCTCGCGGCGCTGGCCGAGAGCGGGTTCGATCCGTTGTCGCGCAGCTGCCGGTTCATGCTCACCGAAGAGGCGCATCACCTGTTCGTCGGCGAAACCGGCGTCGGCCGCACGATCGAGGCGACCTGCGCCGCGATGAACAAGGCGGGCATCAAGGACCCGAACGACGTCGAAGCCATCCGCAAGCTCGGCGTGGTCGACCTGCCGCTGCTGCAGCGCAAGGCCAACTTCCACATGTCGCTCACGCGCGATCTGTTCGGCTCGGAGATCTCGAGCAACGCCGCCGATGCCTTCAGCGCGGGGCTGAAAGGCCGCTTCAACGAAACCCAGATCAAGGACGACCACGCACTCCAGGACGCCACCTACTCGGTGACGCGCGTGGTGGACGGCCGGCTCACGAACGAAGACGTGCCTGCGCTGCGCGCCATCAACTGCCGCCTGCTCGACGACTACATCGCCGACTGCCAGGGCGGCATCGACCGCTGGAACAAGGCCATCGAGAAGGCCGGCATCGATTTCGAGATCACGCAGCCGCACAAGGGCTTCAACCGCCGGATCGGCGAGTTTGCCGGCCACCACATCAGCCCCGCCGGCGAACTGCTCACCGCGAGGGACTGGAACGGCCTGAAGGATCAGTGGCTGCCCAACGAACGCGACATGCAATTCATCGGCTCGCTGATGAAGCCCTGCGTCGAAGCCGGCCAATACGCGAGCTGGATCGCGCCGCCGCGGGTCGGCATCAACAGCCAGCCGGCGGATTACGAGTACGTGAAGATCGCGTAGCCGTCGCGGCCCGCCTTCAGACGCCCACGGACGCGTCGAGAGATTCGCCCGCAGGCCTCGGCGGACTTCAGGTGGCAGATCGATTCGCACCGGCCCCTGAAAAGTCCCCGGACAAAGAAAAACGCCCCGAAGGCATGAACCTCCGAGGCGTCGTTCTAGAACGAATTGTTCTGGTGCGGCTGGCAGGAATCGAACCCACGACCCCTTGGTTCGTAGCCAAGTATTAACGTTCTTCTGCGAACGAAGCCGAACTCCCAACTCGACGTAAATCCCCTACTATCAATGACTTGCAGGATCCCTAAGGTCCGCCGCGGGTCGCCTTTGTTCGTATCAAGTCGGCTCATGGTTTACCCCTCTGTTTACCCCTGGAGCCAACATGACACGGTACCCGAAGAAAGGAAAGGGACACGGCTGGACAGCCGTGGAGCTCAAAGGGATCGCTGCGGACTGGCGCGGAGACACATTGAGTGACGGCGAAGGGCTCAGCGGCGAAGTGCGCGTAGGCGCATCAGGGGATGTGGCCATTCGCTGGAAGTACGCATTCAGATGGGAGGGCAAGGTCGTCTGGTATCAGGCAGGAACTTGGCCCACTGTCAGCCTGCAACAAGTTCGCGAGCGCCGTGATGCGGCGCGTCTTCAGGTCCGTGATGGCGTAAATCCGAACACGAAGAAGCTGTCTGACCGGATTGAGGTGAATCGCCAATCAGAAGCGATCATTGCTGCCGATGCTGAAAAGCGTGTGGCCGACCGGACGGTGTGCGACATGTTCGACGTCTGGATTAGGGCAAAGCGATCCCCGCAACGGCTGCAGCGTGAAATGCAGCCGCTGTGTGATTGAGCGGTTGGGGGGTCTAGGCGGGTGGCGCTATGGCATCAGCACCGCCCGAAGCTTTTTTGTTGCCGAAGCGACCCGAGTGAGGTCGGGACTCTCGGAGCGGGCAGAGTCCGCACAGCAACCTGCCTGAGAGACGGAGCTGGATTCCATTCGGTAGATACTCATATCGCTAGACATGCATGAGTGTATCGCACAAGCCGTTATTTGTCTAGCGTTGTAGTGATGTGCACGTCTGCGATTCGGCTACAATTCCCGAATGGATGCAAAAACCTCCCGGTCGCAGCTGAACGTGCGGGTCAGCGAGCACGTTGAAAAGCTCATCGACAAGAAGCGCATAGAGCTCAGCAAAACGACGGGATCCATCCCGACGCGTTCAGAAGTTCTGCGTCTTGCGTTAGGGGCATATCTGAACGTCGATCTCAGCAAATGGGAAATCGACGGACGCACGACGGCGAAAAAGTAGTCAGACGTGCGGCCCTTGACGCCGCCGGAGTTCAGGGAAGCAAGTAGCCGCCAACAAGAGGACCAAAAAGTGCGGGCCTCGATGGGCACCGGCAGCTCGACGTTGCTGCCTCACTTTCCCAATGTTCTGGTACCAAAGGGGCATCCGGTGACCTTTTGGTACCGATGGAACGGCCTGGTGTAGACCGTCGCAAGAGAGAGAGAGAGAGAGAGAGACAGCGAGAGAGGATGGTCGCGTATTGGCTACACGGTTCGACAACTTTCGTCCACCTGGTGGTCCTGAGGGGTGACGCTCTAGTTCAGCCCGTCGGCCCCTATGCAGCGGAAGCCTCGAGGAGTGAGCTGCTGCTGATCGCGCGAGTGGGAGACGGTCTCTGGTCGGCTGCTATGCAGCGGGTGCGGTCTTCCGTGGCCGGTAGCCAGGTTCACGCTAAGGGGTACGAAGCTGCCATCGGCTCACCCATCCTTGATCCAGCATCGATGACTACTATCGGGGGTGAAGCGGGCATCTGCGCTGTCTGGCAGCTGCAGGTCACGTCAAGCCGCGCATCCGCTCTGGTCTGCTCCGCGCGCGCTTCGCGGTCTTGACGACGAGTCCGTCGTACGCTGCCGACCGTCGCGTCGAGGTGGCAACGACGCTTCGAACAGACTTGGACCAGCCTTTGATGACGGCTTTAGCCTGAAGGCGCCGCCCGCCCTGCAGCGGCACCGGGCCTTGGACAGCGCGCATCGGGACGCGACGTAGACCGGGGCGCGCATCAACTCCGACGACCGAGCCTCTTGGAACTCAGGCTGCCCCCAGGATTAGTCTGAGGGGATTTCATGCAACGGCGGAACGTGGCGATGAGGTCTGGATTGCCGCCACGACTGCCGCGATGACGCTCGGCAGCCGCAGCATCTCGGTGTGTCTTTTCGACGTGCCGACGGCGAGCAAGGCGCCGTTCGTCGGGATCGGGCGCGCCTCGCCGCCGTCGGGGGCGTCCGAGATCCGGATGGCGCCGACGAGCAGCAGAGCGACTGGAACACCGGCGGCCCTGGCCTGCGCGGCGGTGAGCAGCAGGCTTCTGGGCCAAAGATTCAGCAGTATCGCCGTGGCGTACATGCCGAGCGAAGCTAGCAGGCGTAGAGGCCACCGCCAGATAAGGACAGCGCCCAGCCCCAGGATTGCGAGGGCGAACAAAGTCATAGCGATGCGCGTCTGACCATCGTTCTCCAGCGTTTGCAGCACCTGGCGTGCAAACATCCGGAAAGTCGCGGGCAGACAGACGAGCGCCGCGACGAAGACCAAGCATTTGAGCACCATGTCCGTGACCGTGCTGACGCTGCTGCCGAAGACGGCTTCCGCCTTGGCGGAGCGCCGGGCCGACGCGGCCGTGCGTTGCTCTGCGGCGCGGCTCAGCGAGGACAGAGCGGCCAGCAATGGGTCGTCATCGGCACGCAGCGGAACAATTCTGTGGGCCACATCAATCGGGATGGCGTTACCGCACCAGGAGGATCGAAACGCCTTGGCGCGGCGGTCCAGTGTTGCGTTACGCGCGAGGCCCGCCGCTACCCCGAGAAAGGCCGCCACCATCACGGACGCAAACACGTGGCTGGCGCCGGCGCTGAGCAGGCCCTCGATGGGCGGCAGCGAGCGGTCCAAGGACCACCAGAACAACAGACCCGCGGCAAGCCCGATGGCGAGGCTTGCAAGATGGAACGGCACTAACCCCGAGTAGGCGCTCTGTGCGAGCTTTTCCAGGTCGGCCCCGGGCGTGTCGGGCGTTTCGAAGGAGATGAAGGGCGTGGCAAGCGTGATTGCACGGATGTCCAGCGTGCCGGCTAGCGCCGCCGTCACGCTAGCGGCCACGGTGCCGCCATGCGAGTGGCCGATCAGCGTGACGGGGAGCGCGCTTGGCGCCAAGGCCATTAGTTCGGCCTTGAGTTGTTCCGAGGCCGCGGCGCGGTCGGTGTCGAGGTTTCTCGACTGCCAGTGGAACAACCGGATGGCAGCAGACGGGAATGCCGCCGCCAGGGCCTGCGTCAGCGGCTCGTGCGCGGTGGACGCTGCCTTTCGCCAGGTGCCGTGGATCCACACGATGATCCGGTCGGGCCGCTCGGGGGATTGCAGGTCTCCCCACCGGCTTTCGGGGGCGCGGTGCACGGCGAGGTACCAGGCGTCCCTCAGGCGCGATAAAGGCGCGGTCAGCAGGCCCACCCACAGCGAGCGCGAGCTCGCCGCGCCGTCGGCCCCCGCGGCGGGCGGCGTATTGGCCTGCAGCGTCCAGATGAAGCCGCGAAGGAAGGGCACGAGGGCAAACAGCACCTCAAGGCCGACGAAGCACATTTGGTACAGAAACTGCCAGTACGCTGCGAGGTCCATGGGCGCTCCGCTGAAAGGACAAGTGGCTGGCACGATACGCAAGGGCGCCGCCATTCGGCCGACCCGCGCCCGCGCGGGCCCTCAATATGTGGGAAAGGCACGCTAGCTTGCCTCTTGACCACTCCCTTCTTCGCTCAGCGACGCCCTCATGCGCGCCTGCAGTTGGCCCTCCAGCCGCTTCACGGCTTCACGGGGCCTGATGGGTCGACCTGGCTGCGGTGCGGGCTCTGGCCGACAATGGGCAGGCTTGGCAGCCCAGGCCGGGCGGCCAGGCGCTTGGGCAGGCCGGCGCTGGTGCGTACCGCGATGCCCAGGCCCTGAACGCAGACCTTAACGCCGACTTTGGTGCAATTCTTCGGGCCTTCTACTAGTTCCGATTTGGGTCGACATGAGCGTATCGCGTAGCGCAGACGCGGTCGTCAAGGCCGGTATGGGGCGTGAGCCTCAGACGAGCGTTCGGTTCCGAAGGTGCAGCTGCCGGCCAGGCTGGCGGGGCTGAGTGACCGGTATTGGCAATAGCTGGCGATTAGGCGCCGACCCTCGAACGACTCAGATCAGTCTGCTCCTGCCAGCGCAGCACGCTGAGCCTGTCCTGCGCGGCGGTCCCCGTCGTGTTGCTTGACGCCGCCGTCAGCTTGAGAGCACCCCTGCTTCAAGCGCCGAAGTCTCACGCGCGAGCACAGGTCCTTCGGTTGCGGATGCTGCGAGGCTAGAGAGGGGAGCAGTTGAAGGTCGATGCCGCAGCAATCAATGACACGGTCGCGTCGATGCTGACGCCTAGATTATCGCGAGCACCCTGCCAATCGACTCGAACGCGGCAGTGAAGAGCTCCGCATCTCTTCCGAGATACAGAATCGCCTGGCCCTGAAGAGGCGAGTTCCTTTTCAAGCCGCTCTCGTTCTGGAACTTGATGCGTCCTCGCGGGAAACACACGGCCGAGGCAACATCCATGAGGCGATGAAACCACTCAGTCTCGGTTGCGTTGTTCACGAGCACACAAGCCTGGTCAATCTCGTCGGACCCGAACTTTGTAGCCAATGCCTCGACGAAATGCCCCACGAGTCCTTGCGAGTACGGAGGGTTCAACCAAACCCGACCGGACCACTTTTGCTTGAGGCCGTCTTGCTTCGCGGTGAAGTACGTTGTTGCACCACGGAATGTGTCAATGACTTTGCGCCACCGATGGTCATGAATTTACTGCGCAAGGC
>JBDTVC010000055.1:0-23776 GCA_040007475.1 Burkholderiales bacterium | reverse complement strand
GCTGGCGGTCGTCTACCCCGCGGCGGGCAACCTGGGCGGCGGCGGCTTCATGACGATCCAGTTTGCCGACGACCGCAAGACCTTTCTCGACTTCCGCGAGAAGGCGCCACTCGCCGCAACCGCCAACATGTACCTCGGCGCCGACGGCAACGTGGTCAAGGGCGCGAGCACGACCGGCCACCTCGCGGTGGCCGTGCCGGGCACCGTCTCGGGCATGGAGCTGGCATTGAACAAGTACGGCACGATGAAGCGCGCCGCGCTGATCGCACCGGCGATCAAGTACGCGCAGGACGGCTTCGTGCTCGACCAGGGCGACGTGGACCTGCTGCGCACCGCGACCGAGGACTTCAAGAAGGACGCCGCCACCGCCGCCATCTACCTGAACAACGGCGAGGCCTTCGCACCCGGTCAGAAGCTGGTGCAGAAGGACCTGGCCGCGACGTTGAAGGCGATCAGCGACAAGGGCGAGGACGGCTTCTACAAGGGCCCGGTGGCCGCCGCCATCGTCGCGAGCAGCCAGGCCGGCAAAGGCATCATCACGCAGGCCGACCTCGATCAATACAAGACCCGCGAGATGAAGCCGGTGGAGTGCAACTACCGCGGCTACGGCATCGTCTCGGCACCGCCGCCGAGCTCGGGCGGCGTGATCATCTGCGAGATCCTGAACGTGCTCGAAGGCTATCCGCTGAAGGAGCTCGGCTTCCGTTCGGCGCAATCGGTGCACTACCAGATCGAGGCCATGCGCCATGCCTACGTGGACCGCAACAGCTACCTCGGCGACCCGGATTTCGTGAAGAACCCGCTCGATCGGTTGCTCTCGAAGGACTACGCCGCCAAGCTGCGCGCCGCGATCGATCCGGCCAAGGCGGGCATCTCGAAGGACATCAAGCCCGGCGTCGCGCCGCACGAAGGCAGCAACACCACGCACTACTCGATCGTCGACAAGTGGGGCAACGCGGTCTCGGTGACCTACACGCTGAACGACTGGTTCGGCGCGAAGGTGACGGCCGCGAAGACCGGCGTGATCCTGAACGACGAGATGGACGACTTCACCGCGAAGATCGGCGTGCCCAACCTCTACGGCTTGGTGCAGGGCGAGGCCAATGCCATTGCACCGGGCAAGCGCCCGCTGAGCTCGATGAGCCCGACGATCGTCACGAAGGACGGCAAGCCGGTGATGGTCGTCGGCACGCCGGGCGGCAGCCGCATCATCACCGCGGTGCTGCACACCATCATCAACGTCGTCGACTACGGCATGAACGCGCAGGAGGCGGTCGACGCGCCCAAGTTCCACCAACAGTGGCTGCCCGAGACGACCAACATGGACAACTTCGCGATCAGCCCGGACACGCGCAAGATCCTCGAAGGCTGGGGCCAGAAGTTCAGTGGCCCGCAACCGGTGAATCACCTCGCGGTCATCCTGGTCGGTGCGCCGGCGCTGGGCGGCAAGCCGGTCGGCAACAACCGCTTCTACGGCGCGAACGACCCGCGGCGCAATTCGGGTCTGGCGCTCGGCTACTGACGCGCGGGCCGCAGCATGTTGGCATCGTCGCTCAAACGCTTCGCGCTCGCGCTGCTGCTCGGCTCGGTGCTGGGCTGCCAATCAGCGGCGCCACCGGCGCCGCCCGCGGCCCGGCCTGCTGCCGATGCGAGCCTGGTGGCGTTCGCGTCCGACGAGGGCATCGCGCGGCTGGCGCGTGCGACCGGCAAGACCGGCTTCCCGCTGCTGGCGAACCAGTTCGAGGCGCAGCTCAACGGCGCCTTCTGCGGCCCGACGACCGCCGCCATCGTGCTCAACACGGTCAACAGCCGCAGCGCCGATCTGCCGCGCGACCACGACCGGCTTCGGCCCGACGACCTGCGCCACCTGCCCGCCGGCACCGACCCGATCGTGCCTCGCTTCACGCAGGACAACGTGATCGCGAAGGGCGAGAAGACGCGCGCGCAGGTGCTCGGCGAGCCGGTCACGGTCAACGGCCAATCGATCCGCGACTTCGGCTACCAGTTGCGCCAGCTCGACCAGATGCTGCGCGCCAACGGCCTCGCGACGAAGGCCGTGGTCGTCGACGACGCCAAGCCCGAAGGCGAGGTCCGCGCGGAGCTGATCGGCCAGCTCGCGCGGCCCGGCGGCTACGCGATCGTCAACTACCGGCGCGAGGCCGTGGGCCAGCGCGGCGGCGGCCACATCTCGCCGCTGGGTGGCTACGACGCAGCGACCGACTCGTTCCTGGTGCTCGACGTGAACCCCGCTGCGGCGGGCTGGGTGTGGATGCCGACCGCCACGCTCGTGAAGGGCATGCGCACCTTCGACACGGTGGAGAACCGCGGCTACGTGCTGGTCATGCCGCGCTGATGGCGCGGATCGCTCCGCGGCTGTTCAGCGCGGCCGGAACCGCAGCACGCGGCGTTCGTCCTCGCTCAGGTTGCACGCGTAGCTGCGCGGGCCGTCGTAGGCGAGGGCCGCACCCTTCAGCTTGAGGTTCACCACGTAGGCGCGTGTCGCGGTCGGCTTGTCGGCGTACTGGATGACCTCGGCCGGTGCCTTGACGACCGACCCGATCACGATCGGCCCTGTGTCGTCGATGTCGAGCTCCTTCCGGGCGGTCACGGTGCACAGCTCGGCGCCAGCGGCACCGGGAGCCGCATCGGGCACCGCGTTGCTGCGCGCACGCACCGGCGCGGCGTCCGCCGAGCAGGGCGTCTGGCTGAAGGTGTTGCCGCAGCGGTAGAGCGGCTGTGCAGCCGCGAGGGTCGGCAGCAGCAACGCGAGGGCGATCGGTGCGATGCGGGTCATGGCGGTATCAGGGTGTTGTCGAAGCAGTGCAGCAGCCCGTGCCAGCGTTCGTCGTCGAGATCATGCTCCTCGAACGCCCCGCCGGTGTACGCGGCGATCACGCGGCGCCAGAAGGCCTGCGCCGCGAGGTTGCGGGGCATCTGGCCGACCTGCCAGCGCCCGCGCAGCGCATTGAACACCTGCCGCGCGGCGGCCTGGCCCACGCCTCGGCGGCGGTACTTCTTCAGCACGAAGAACTGGGCCAGCCACCAGTCGCCATCGGGCAGCGGCACCTTGTGGTTGGTCAGCGCGAAGCCGGCATAGTGGCCCGCGACGCGGAAGACGAAGACCTCATGCGTGGGGCGGCTCCAGTACTCGTCGAGCGCGTAGCCGTACTCGCCGTGCACGTCGAGATCCTGGTCCCACACATCCGACAGGTCATGTTGATAGAGCTCGAGCATGCGGTAGACCGGCAGCCGGTCGTCGGGCGTGGCCGTGCGAACTTCGAGGTCGTCCATCGGGCCGGATGATAGGCGCGGGGCCTCAAGGCGAGAACTCCACCGACACCTCGCGCGTGTCGGACACGCCCTGCGCGTCGACGGCACTGAGCGTGTACTTGCCGGCCGCCGGCGGCGCCCACACCAGATCCTTGCCGGCCGCGACGCTGCCGACGAAGGCCGAGTCGGCGAACCAGTAGACGAGGCCAGCGCGGCCCGCGTTCGCGCGCAGCGTCAGCGTCGGCGCGTTCTTCAGCCGCAGCACGTAGGCCGCGCCGCGCAGCGGCGAGACGATCTGCGGGCCATCGTCGGCCACCGCCGCACCGCTGCCGCAGCGTGCCGCCGCCGGTGGCACACGCCGCGGCATGCCGGCCTGCGCGAAGACCTGCAGCATGTCGCTGCCCCAGTACTCGAACACCTCGCGGTGCGCGTGCTCGGGGCCGCACACCGCGCCGCCGCTCGTGTCGTCGACCCACACGGCGCGGTGCAACGTGCTGACCTTGATCGGCGACTTGCCGGGGATGAACCACGTTGTCGCGAGATCCTTGCATTCGTCGTTCGGCAGGTCGCCGCTGGCAGCACACACCTGCACTTTGGCGAGGTTCGCCGGCATCGCGCGCGCGGGCTCGCCGGGGTCGAGGCCCTGGCTGCGCAGGCTGTCGACAATGTTGAAGAACAGTGGCGCGGCCGTCTGCACGCCGACCAGCGCGGGGTTCGAGGTGCCGTCGAAGTTGCCGACCCACACGACCAGCACGCTGCGGCCGAACACGCCTGCGGTCCACGCATCGCGAAAGCCCCAGGACGTGCCCGTCTTCCACGCGACGCGCGGGAACGCCGGCTGGCCGGTGTCGGGCCGCGGGTTGGCCTGCAGCATGTCGAGCGTGATGAACGCCGCCTCGGGCGAGAGCAGGCGCCGCGTCACCGGCGGCGATTTCATGCCGGCGGTGAACGCGAGCGGCTTCAGCTCGCCGCCGTTCGGCAGCAGTGCGTACATCGTCGCGAGCTCTTCCATGCTGACCTCGCCGCCACCGAGCGCCAACGCCAGGCCGTAGTGCTGCTCGCTCGCCATCTGGCGCACGCCGGCATCCTTCAGGAACTCGTACAGCGTCGGCTTGGTGAGCCTGGACGCGACCGCGACCGCCGGCACGTTGCGGCTGCGCACGAGCGCATCGCGCGCGGTGATCGGGCCGTCGAAGCGGCCATCGAAATTCTCGGGGCTGTAGGTGCCGAACGCGCTCGGCGCGTCCTTCAGGATCGTGCGCGGGTGCAGCAGGCCCTGGTCGATCGCCAGCCCGTAGATGAAGGGCTTCAGCGTCGAGCCGGGCGAGCGCTTCGCGGTGGTCGCGTTGACCTGGCCTTCGATGGCGGCATCAGTGAAGTTGGCCGAGCCGACCCACGCGCGCACGCGCATCGTGCTCGTGTCGACCAGCAGCGCCGCGGCGTTCGTGACGCCCGCGCCCCTGCGCGCCGCGATGAACTGGCGGATTGCGCGTTCGACCGCGGCCTGCGTCGGCGCATGCAGCGAGGTGGTCGTCTCGGGCTGATCGGGCAGCGTGCGCCCCATCCCCTGCATCAGTGTCTGCACCGCGTGCGGCGCGGCGAACGGCAGCTGGCGGGTGCTGCGCAATTGCAGCGGCAGCGCGAGCGCGGCGCGGGTCGCCGGTGTCGCGTCGGTCGCGTGGCGCGCGACCCAGGCCGACCACAACCGCTCGCGCGCTGCGCTCAGCGCGACCGGCCACGCGGACTCGCCCCGCACCTCGGTGCCGCGCCGGTTCGGGTTCTGCGGGATCACCGCGAGCGCGAGCGCCTCGGGCAGCAGCAGCTCGTTCGCGCGCTTGCCGAAGTAGACGAGGCTCGCGGCCTCGACACCCTCGATGTTGCTGCCGTAGGGCGCGAGGTTCAGGTAGGCCTCGAGGATGTCGTGCTTGCTGTAGCGCGCCTCCAGCCACGCGGCGGCGGCAACCTGCTTCAGCTTGCCGCGCAGCGTGCGGCTGTCGATGCGATACAGGCGCCGTGCGAGCTGCATCGTCAGCGTCGAGCCACCGCGGCGCGAGTCGCCGTGCCACGTGGTCCACGCGCCGCGTGCGAGGCTCGCGGGGTTGAAGCCGGGGTGCCAGCGGAACCAGCGGTCTTCGTACAGCTGCACCGCCTCGACCAGACGTGAGTCGATGCGCGCCAGCGGCACCCAGACGCGGTACTGCTCGTCGCTCGCGAGCGTGAGCCGCAGCAGCGCGCCGTCGCTGCTGTAGAAGGCGCGCGAGTAGGCCGCGCGCTGCTGCAGCGGCTCGTGCGGCAGCAGGCGCAGCGCGATCAGTGCCGTCGCGATCAAGGCGATCGCAGTCAGCACCCGGCGACGCGATCTACTTCGCACTCACCGTCACCTTCGCGGCCAGCGAGCGCGCCTGCCGCTCGCGCTCGTACATGCTCTGCGCCCAGGCCGGCGGCACGATGAACTCGCCGGTGTTGGTCGCGCGGATGCGGTAGGTCCAGGTCTGCACGCTGTCGTTCGCACCAGCGTAGATCACGACGCGGTCCTCGCGCACATCGGCGAACTCCATCGACGGGCCGGTGACCGTGCTCGCCGCACCTTCGGCGGTGCGCGAGAGCACCGGCTCGAAGCCGCCGGGCAGCAGGTCGGTCAGCGCGACGTTGCCGACCTGTGCGTTCAGGTCCTTCGTCGCGATGCCACGCAGGCTCAGCCGCACGGTGATCTCGTCGCCGATCTTCACCGCACTCGTGGGCTTGCCGTCGGCACCGACGTATTCGCGCACGACTTCGAGGCCGGACTTCAGCTCCGTGGTCGGCGGCGTGCGGTCGAAGCCGGTCTGCGTGACCGCGTACCAGGTCGTCAGCGCGCTGTCGTTGGCGAGCTTGAGCTTCACGGTGCCGGCGTCGAACGCGGCGCGCGGCAGCAGGTTGGCCGGCAGCGTGAGCGGTGTCGCCTTGCCTTGCGCATCGACCTGCATAGCCGAGAGCTTGCCGAGCGCGTCGGTGCCCAGCGTGCGCGCCATCGCGTCGATCGCGAGAATGCTCATCGACGCCGACAGCGTGTTGTAGCGCCCGTTCGCGAGCGGCGCGACGAAGCGCGAGAAGGTCTTCGCGTCGAGCGCCTTCAGCCGCGCCGGGAAGTGGCGCGACAACAGGTACAGCAGCTGCGCATCGCGGATCGTCGGGTCGGAGTACCAGGCGTAGCGGTAGTCCGCGCCGCCGTTCTCCAGCTGCTTGACCAGCGGGCCGAGCAGCTCGGCCGCGGGCTTCTCCTGCTTCAGCAGCTGATACGTCGCGGCCATGAACGACGCGGTGGCGTCGGTCTTCCACGTGGCCGCGAACTTCGCATCCAGCGTCTCGCGCAAGCCCGCGACCAGCGGTGTCGTGACTGCGCCGTTGCGCGTCAGCAGGTAGATCGCATACGCGCGGTTGCGCGCGGCGTAGAGATCGCTCGGGTTGCTGGCGGCGAGCTGCTGCAGGTAGTCGATGCCCTTCTGCAGCAGGTCCGGCGGCACGGCGGCGCCGGGCACGTCGAGCTCGCGTGCTTCCATCATCAGGTGCACCGCATAGACCGACGCGAACTCGTCGGCCTGCACCGAGGCGTTCCACAGGCCGAAGCCGCCTTGCGCGTTCTGCCGTGTGCGCAAGACGCGCAGCGTGCCGTCGAGCGTCTTCGCTGCACTCTGCGGCGTGCGGTCGGCCGCGAACTCGGGGCGTCGCGCCAGGATCAGCGCGGGCAGCGTGCGGCTCACCAGCTGCTCGGTGCACAGGTGCCCGAAGTTGTCGAGGTAGGCCATCAGCCCCGGCGCGAGCGCGAGCGGCAGCACCGAGACGGCGACCTCCTGCTTGCGGAACTCGGGCACCAGATCGCGCGGCGTCGGCACCTCGGCCGAGCCGGTGAAGCTGCCGAGCGCGAGCGTCGTAGCCATTGGCGTGGCCGGGCGCACGCTCACGTCCATCTTGCGTGTCGAAGACTTCGCGCCCAGGCTGCTGGTGAACTGCAGCGTGGCCGAGCCCAGCGTTGCGTTCGCCGCGTCCTTGACCTTCAGGCGGTAGGTCGCCACGCTCTCGCGCATCGCGCCGATCTTCAGCGTCTGCGTGGCCGAGCCGACGACCTCGAAGGTCGAGGCCGGCTTCAGCGTCAGTTGCACCGGCGAATCCGCCGCCGCACCGACGATGTTGTTCGCGACGCCGACCGACACGTCGAACACATCGCCCGGCGCCACCATCAGCGGCAGGTTCGGCGAGATCACGAAGTCACCGCGCACCAGCGCGCGTGTCGATGCCACGCCGACGGCGCTGTCGTTCACCGCGACGGCCATGACACGCAGCGTGCCGTTGAAGTGATCCGGCACGGTGTACGAGAACTCCTTCGTTCCGGCCGGCACCTCGACGATGCCCGACCAGTACACGGCCGGCGCCTCGCCCTTGCGCTTGAACGGATTCAGGTTGCGCGCATTCGCGCCGGCCTCGTCGCCGCCCGGCGCGCTCGACGCCATCAGGCGCTTGAACTCCGGCAGGATCAGGTCGAGGATCTGCGCGCTCTTCACTTCGAGCGCGCGCTTCTGGAAGAAGAAACCCAGCGGGTCCGCCTCCTTGTAGCGCGCAACCTGCAGGATGCCTTCGTCGATCGCGAACACGACCGCACGGGTCGGCTTCTCCGACGTGAGCTTGATCTTCAGCGCCTCGCCCGGTTTCGTCAGCTCGGGCGTGCCGAGCTTCAGCGTGTTGGTGCGCTGCGCGAGGCTGGTCGCGAATGGCGCGACGCCGTAGCTCAGCGGGCTCATGAAGATCTCGTCCGAGCCCGGGTCGCGGATGAACTGCACGTTCACGTAGCCGTTGCCCTCGAAGTCCTTTGGCAGCTTGATCTTCTGCACCGACGCGGTCGTCGTGGTCTTGAACCAGGTCTGCGCGAACACCTTGTCGCGCTCGATCGTGATCAGGCCGGCGCCGAGGTAGGGCGCGCGGATGCTGAGCTCGATGTCCTCGCCGGGCTGATAGTCCTTCTTGCTCAGCGTGATCTGCAGCTCCGCATTGCGCTCCAGCGAGCGCGTCACGTTGCCCTGGCCCGCGACGCTGTAGTCGATGCGGTTCAGTTCGACACCGGCCGCATCGCGCAGCACGTAGCTGTAGTTGCCGGCCTTGCCCGTGTCCAGCGTCAGCGCGTAGCCGGCGGCGGGCACCGTCAACGGCAGTTCGCTCACCACTGCTTCCTTCTTGCGCGATTCGTAGCGGTAGGTCTCGTTCGCCTGGCGCATGAGCACCGAGACGACCTTGCGTTCGACCAGTTGCAGCGTCAGCCCTTCGGTCGCGACCTTCTTCGCCTGCGGGTCGATGGTGATCAGCGTACTGATGCGCTTGCTGCCGCGCGAGACGAAGCCGAGATCGCCGTCGTTCTTCACGCCGACGAGGTAGGGCAGCTCCGACACCAGCACGCTCGCCTCGGCCGTCACGCTGCGCCCGCCCTCCGGCTCGAAGACCTTGCCGAGCAGGCTCAGGCGGTAGGTCGCGCGCGCGTAGCGGGCGAGGTTCAGGGCTATCGTCGCGTCGCCGTTCGCATCGGTCTTCGCCTCGGGCAGGTTGTCGTTGAAACCTTCCTTCGCGCGCTGCGGGTCGTAGAACGCGAAGTCGGGGTGCGCGCGGAAGGCCGGGTACGCGGGGCTCAGCGTCATCGACGCTTCGACCCGGCGATCGGTCGCCGGCGTGCCGAACAGGTTCTGCGCGTTGAGGCGGCCTTTGAGATCCTTGGGACTGACCCAGCCGTCCGTCATCGACGCGGCGGGTGTGCCGTCGGCCGTCAGTAGCTGCGCGGTGACCTTCATGCGGTCGGGCATGAACTCCTGCACCTTCACGCTCAATGAGCCGATCTGGCGCAGCACCTCGGTGCCCTTCATGATGTTCAGATTGATCGTGTAGTTGCCGGTCGGCGAGCTGCCCTGCGTGGTGTGGCTCAGTTCGACAAAGCCGCCGGCGGCAACACGCACGCGCTCGCGCTTCACGACCAGGCCGCGCGCGTCGAGCACCTCGGCTTCGAGCGGCACGCCGGCGAGCGGCTTGGCCCAGTCGCCGGGTTTCACGATCAGGCCGATGTGCATGGTCTCGCCGGGGCGGTAGATGCCGCGGTCGGAGAAGAGGTAGGCGCTGAGCTGATCGGTCGAGCGCGCGTTCTGCATGCCGCCCACGTCGAAGCGCGAGAAATCGAGCAGGCGGTCGGCGCGGTTCAGCGGCATGAAGCTCATGTCGCCGGCCTTGCGGGCGACGATCATCAGCGGTGCGCGTTCGCGCGTCATGCCGTCGAGCTTCTCGAAGTGCGCGCGGCCGCCCGCATCGGTGGCCTGGCTGAAGATCGTGCTGCCGTTCTTCGCGACGACGTCGACGCTGACACCCGCCACCGGCTCGCCGCTGAAGATCGACTGCACGAACACGTCGCGCGAGCCGTCGGTCGATTGCTTCACGAGCAGGCCGAGGTCGGTGACGAGCACGAGGCGCCGCTCCTCGAGTTTGCTCGGGTCGACGTTCTCCTCGGCCGCCGGTTCGTTGTTCTCGGACTCGGGTTCGGCCTCGGCCACCGGTGGTGCGTTCGGGTCGACCGGCGCGGTCTTCTTCTCGTCGGCCTTCGGGTCGTAGCCCTGCACCTTCAGCAGGAACAGGCCGCGCCGCTGTTCACCATTGCGGTCGCCGTCCTTCACCAGGTACTCGGCCAGATCGATCGCCTCGTAGTGCGGCTTGCCGCGCCGCAACGCGGGCAGCGGGATCTTGCGTTCGAAGCGGTCCGTCATGTTGTCGGCGCCGAAGCTGCCGATGAAGTCCGGGTTGCTGAAGTTGCCCTGCGTCTGCGAGACCAGGTGCTGCAGTTGCGCCGGCTGCACGCGCGCCAGCTCGACGCGCAGGCCCGGCAGGTCGCGCACCAGCACCGCGACCTTCTTCTCGCCGCTCATCGGCAGCAGCGCGCCCTGGCTCAGGATGCGCAGCTCGGGCGGGTAGGGCGGCACGGTGACGATGCGCTGCGCATCGCGGCGCATCAGGTAGCCGCCGAAGCTCTTGGTCTTGGCATCGACCTGCACGTACAGCATGCGGCCCACGTCGGCGCGGAACTTGAACGAGTGCGTCTGCGTGTGCTCCAGCTCCGAGGGCACCGGCGCGAGGTCGAGCCTGGTCGCGGCCTTCAGCACCGAGGCGGTCACCTCACGCGGGCTCGACCACGCATACGGCTCGTCGGTCTGGTCTTCCTTCTTGAGGTCCGGATTCTTCGTCGGCAGCACCCAGACCGCGACGTTGCGCGCCAGCTCACGCTCGTGCACCAGCTGCGAGGTGCTGACGATCAGCACCTGCTCGGGCTCGAAGCGCTCGTTGGTCACGACGGCGGTGTCGACATTGCTCACGTCGAGGCTGTAGAGGCCGGGCACCGAGACAGCGCGGGCCAGGTCGACCTTGGTGCCCGGGCCGCCGGCTTGCGCACTCGCACCCTTGGCGAGCGTGAAACCCAGCGTCGTCGATTCCTTCGGGATCGCCAGCGTGGCCGAGTGCACGTAGGCATTGAGCCTGAGCTTGTCGTACGCGACCGTGAACTTCGTGGTCTCGCGGCCGACGCCGAGCACGCCCTCGGCCTGACCCGCCAGGCGCAGTTCGATGCGCTTCTCGAGTTCGGCCGGGTTGACGGGGTGCGTGAACGCGAGCTCGATCACCGCCTTCTTCAGCGCCGGGTTGATCGGGTCCTGGTTGAACTCGGCCTTCTTCAGCGTCGCGTTGAACGCCGCGCTCGCGAAGGTGAACTCGTATTGATCGAGCAGCACCTGCGGCGCGACGGCCTCGCGGCCCAGCGTGACCTGGTACTCCGTGCCGACTGGCCACTCGGCCTTGGGCGCGAATTCGAGCTGGCGGTCGCTGCTCCAGCGCCATTGGCCTTCGACGGCGGGTGTCACGGTGATGCCGACGATCACCTCCTTGCCGACCAGCGCGAGCGGTGCGACCGAGCCCGCGAAGCGCACGACGAGCGCGTTCGGCGTGCCGTTGTTGGCAAAGTCGGTGATGGGCGGGTTGGTGACATTGAAGCCGACCATCACCGGCTGCGGCCGCGCCTTCCACCAGGCGTTCAAGCAGTAGCCACCGACGGCGAGCAGCACCAGCGCGAGCGCGCCAGCGGCGAACACGCGCGGACGGGCGCGCACCGCGGTGTGCAGGGTCGTGATGCCGCCGCGCACACGGGCCGTGAGCCAGTGCAACCACGGCGGTGCTTTCCATTCGCCGAAGACCGCCGCGAACAGCGCAGCCATCATCCCGCCCAGCCGTGCGACTGCGTTCATCTCGTCCACTCCCTGTCCTCTTGTTGTCGCTCGATTATTGGGCCGGCTTCGGCACGCTTGGGCTCGCCTCGCGCCGCAACTGATCCATCAGTGCGTACCAATCCACGCGGCGGGTGGCGACCATCACCGCGCCGAGCACCGCGAACAGCAGCAACGAGCCCAACACCAGCGCGCTCTGCTCCATCTGCAGCAGCAGGTACAGCGCGCCGTAAAGCGCCGCGATGGCCGCACCGAACACGGCACCGGCCCGCGCACCGCGCAGCACGAAGCTCGCGTAGAAGGCGAGCAGCACGGTGCACGCGGCGCTCGCGGCGAGGTAGGCCCACGCGAACGCGATGTGCTCGGTCAGGCTCACCAGCAGCAGGAAGAAGACCGCGAGCGCGCTGCCGACGAGCAGGTATTGCACCGGGTGCACGCGCAGGCGCCTGAGCACCTCGACCAGGCCGACGCCGACGAAGGTGAGGGCGATGAAGAGCAGGCCATACTTGGTCGCGCGATCGCTCAGCACGTAGGCGCTGACCGGGTCCATGAAGGCAACGCCGAAGGTCTCGATGCAGCGCGCCTTGCCTTCGGCCGCCGCGCCACCGAGGCCGCACACCGCGCCGCCGTTCAGCAGTTCCTGCGGCGCCGAGGTCGCGAGCGAACTGAGCTGCCAGTTCGCCTTGAAGCCCTGTGCGCTCACCGTGCGCTCGTTCGGCAGGAAGCGGCCCGCGAACGACGGGTGCGGCCAGTCCGAGTCGAGCACCACGGCGGTCGTGTCGGCCACCGGTGCGAACGCGAGGTCGCCGGTGCCGACGAGGTCGAGCGCGACCTCGGCCTGCAGCACTCCGCCGGCCGCGAGCGCCGCGGGCGGCAACACCGCATGAAAGCCGCGCGGGTGGCTCGTGTGCCGCGTGCCCGGCAGCACCGGCAGCGAGGCGCCGCCAACCGAGATCGTCGCGACGCGGATGCCTCGCGCATCGCCGACCGCGACGAACATCACCGGCGCCTCGCAGAGCAGCTTGCCGCCGGCGTGTTGCGCGGCCGGTTCGAACGCGGCGAGCTCGGCCCAGCGCGCGGTCATGACGGCGCGCATGCTATAGCCGTTGACCTTGAAGATGCCGCGGTGGCGCGTCTCGATCGCGGCCCGCGCGGCGACGTTCAGCGTCGCGGGCGTTGCTGCAAGCGTGAACTCGCGCCGCTCGGCCACGAGCTTGCGGTCCTTGCCTTCACCTTGCTCGACCGACCAGGTCTCGTCGCAGCGGCGTAGCAGCACCGGCCCGAGCAGCGACTGTTGCGAGGCCAGGCTGTCGGCCACACTGCGCTCGGCCTCATGCAGCCGGCCCTCGCGCTCGCTGACGATGCCGCTGACCGATTGCAGCGCGAGCGTCAGCGCGATCAGCACGCCGCCGACTGCGAGGGTCTTGCCGAGCAGGGGGAACTTCATGCGGCGAACTCCTGAGTGATGCGCCGCATCGCGCGGCATGGCACTCAGGATCGCCTCGGCATGCGAAGCGCGTAGGAAGCGGAGGGCGGCTTGTGCGAAGTCGCCGTGAAGTCGTACGCCTCAGCCGTCGACTGACGGCACTTCTTCGGTCTTGAAGTCGCCGGGCAGCACGATCTCGAGCATCTCGACATCCTCGCTGTGCCCGACTTCGCGGTGCCGGATCCCGGGGGGCTGGTGCACGCACGAGCCCGCTTCGAGCCGCACGCGGCCCTGGCCTTCGTACTCGAACTCGATCCAGCCCTTGAGCACATAGACGAGCTGGAACGTGGTCTGGTGCCGATGCGGCTGGCTCGAGAACGCGGCGCCCGCGGCGGCGCGGATCACATGGGCGGCGACGCGGCCTTCGGTGGCCTGCCTGATGCCCAGATCGCGGTATTCGAAGAAGGAGCGCAACCCTCGCTCGAAGGTCGCGCCCGATGCGTGGGAGACGACGAAGCCTGGCGTGGTCACGCGGTCTCCCCGACTTGCGTCTTCAGGAATTGGCCGGCTTGAAGTAGCGGGCTTCGAGCATCTTCGCGTTGGTGAGGTGCAGCGCGACCAGCAGCTTCTCCCACAACGTCAGCTCCTGCGTGCGGCCATCGGGCAGCGTGAGCACGGTGCCGAGGATCGGCTCGTCCTCGATCTTCGATTCCTGGTACTGGCGACTCTTCATGGCGTCATTCATGGGGGTCTCCTTCGCGTGAACTCTATGGACGACATGCCACATCCGCGAGCGGATGTAACAAGCCGTATTGTAGATTTCGGACGGCGCGGAGAGAAGGGCCTGCGGCGCAGGCAAACCCTCGGTCGTTCAGTCGCGCGAGTCGACCCGCACGACGGTCTCGGCGTGATCGCGAAACACCATCCGCGCATAGAGCCGCCGTGCGCCGGCGTTGTCGCGCATCACGTGCAGGAACGGCGTTTCGCCGCGCAGCATCTCGCGCCGGACCAGTTTCAGCATCAAGCGGCGGGCCAGGCCGCGGCCCTGCGCCTCGGGGTGTGTGCACACGCCGCTGATTTCGCGCAGCGAGCCGGCCTGCGCGCGCTCGCCGGCCATGACGATCAGCCGCTCGCCATCGAAGCAGCCGAAGTACTCGCCGAGCTCGATCGTGCGCGGGCCGAACGGGCCGGTGAGGGCGCTCCAGAAGATCGTGCCGGCAACGCGCTATCCGCGCTTGGCCACCAGCGTCAGGATGTCGTAGCTCGCCACCAGCTCGTCGTTCTGGTTCGTCACCTCCACGTCCCACGCGACGACGCCCTGGCCGACGCCGTTCGCGTCCCTCTTCTGCCGGTCGGTCTTGCGCTTGCACGTGAGGCGCGCGCGGATCGTGTCCCCGATGCCGACGGGCTTGACGAAGCGCAGTGTGTCCAGCCCGTAGTTCGCGAGCACCGGGCCAGGCGCAGGCGAGACGAACAGGCCCGCCGCAGCGCTCAGCACGAAGTAGCCATGTGCGATGCGCTTGCCGAACGGGCTCTCCTTCGCCGCGATCTCGTCGAAGTGCATGTAGAAGTAATCGCCCGAAATGCCACCGAACGCGACGATGTCGGCCTCGCCGACGGTGCGGCGGTGCGTCAGCAGCGAGTCGCCGATGTTCAGGTCTTCGTACCAGCGGCGGAACGGGTGCACCTCCGATTCGTTGACCTTCGCGCCGCGAATGTGCTCGCCGGTCACGGCCGCGAGCATCGTCGGCGAGCCTTGCAGCGCCGCGCGCTGCAGGTAGTGCTTGACGGCGCGGATGCCGCCGAGCTCTTCGCCGCCGCCGGCGCGCCCCGGGCCGCCGTGCTTGAGCACCGGCAGTGGCGAGCCGTGGCCGGTGGATTCGACGGCGGCTTCGCGGTCGAGGATCAGCAGCCGGCCGTGCAGCGCGGCGGCGACCGGGATCACGCGCGCGGCGATCTCGGGCGAGCGCGTGACGAGCGTGCCGACCAGGCTGCCCTTGCCGCGCGCCGCGAGCGCGATCGCTTCGTCGATGCCGTCGTACGGCATCAGCGTGCTGACCGGGCCGAAGGCTTCGACATCGTGGACCGCGTCGTTGCTCAACGGCGTGCGGGCGAGCAGCAGCGTGGGCGCGAAGAACGCGCCTTCCTTGACGCCATCGCCGACCGGGTTGAACCCGTCGCGCGCACCGTAGACCAGCTCGGCGCCCTTCATCAACGTCGCCACACGATCGGCCACGTCGCTCTGCTGCGCGTGCGATGCGAGCGCGCCCATGCGCACGGCCTCAACCGACGGATCACCGACGACGGTCTTCGCGAGCCGCGCGCGCAGCTTCTCGGCGACCGCATCGAGGTGCTTGCGCGGCACGATCGCGCGTCGGATCGCGGTGCACTTCTGGCCGGCCTTCACCGTCATCTCGCGCGCCACTTCCTTGACGAAGAGGTCGAACTCCTCGTCGTCGGGCGTCACGTCGTCGGCCAGGATCGCGCAGTTCAGAGAATCGGCTTCGGCGTTGAACGGGATCGAGTGGCGCACGACGTTCGGATGCACGCGCAGCTTCGCAGCCGTGTCGGCCGAGCCGGTGAAGGTGACCACGTCACGCCCGTCGAGCCGGTCCAGCAGGTCTCCGGTCGAGCCGATCACGAGCTGCAGCGCGCCCTTGGGCAGGATGCCGCTCTGGTCGATCAGGCGCACCGCGGCCTCGGTCAGGTAGCTCGTCGCCGTCGCGGGCTTGCCGATGCACGGCATGCCGGCGAGAAAGCTCGGCGCGAACTTCTCGAGCAGGCCCCAGATCGGGAAATTGAACGCGTTGATGTGCACCGCGAGGCCACCGCGCGGCACCAGGATGTGGGTGCCGGCGAAGCCGCCCTTCTTGCCGAGCGTCATCGCCGGGCCTTCGTGCATCAGGTTGCCGGATGGCAGCTCGTTGGTGCCGACGCCGGCGTACGCGAACAGCGTGCCGCTGCCGCCTTCGATGTCGATCCAGCTGTCGGCACGCGTCGCACCGGTGTGGGCCGAGATCGCGTAGAGCACTTCCTTGTGCTCGCCGAGGTACTTCGCGAGTGCCTTCAGCATCGACGCGCGTTGCTGGAAGTCGGTCGCCATCAGCGCGGGCAGCCCGACGTTGCGCGCGTACGCGACGGCCTCGCCGAAATCGATGGATTCCGCATGGGTGCTCGCGACGGGGCGACCGTTGATCGCGCTGTGCAGCGTCTGTGCCGGCTGCGTGCCGAGCCAGTGGCCGCCGATGAAGCTTTGTAGTGTGGTGGTCATGTGATGCCTCAGCGCTCGTCGAATGACAGGACGACGTGCGGGGTCAAAGGATGGGCCTGGCAGGTCAGCACGAAGCCGTTCGCGACCTCGTTCTTGTCGAGCGCGAAGTTGCGCTCCATGCGCACCTCGCCTTCGACGAGCTTCGCGCGGCAGGTGCCGCACACGCCGGAGGTGCACGAGAACGGCACTTCGAGCCCGGCGGCCGACGCGGCATCGAGGATGCTCGGCTGGTCTTTCGTGAACGAGATGTCGCGCTTCAGGCCATCGCGGATGATCGTGATCTTCGCGGTCTCGGCGTCGCCCGGTTTGGCTTCGTGGATCACCGCGCCAACGCCCTGCGCCCCGTCCTGCGGCGCGATGCCGAAGCGCTCGATGTGGATGCGGTCTTCCGGCACGCCCGCCGCGAGCAGCGCGGCCTCGGCCTCGTCGTTCATCTGGAACGGGCCGCAGACGAAGGCGTGATCGATGGTGGAGGCGGGCACCACACTGCTCAGGAACTCGCCGATCTTGTCGCGGTTCATCACGCCCATGTTCAGCGGCGCGTCGGTGTGCTCGTCCGAGAACACATGGTGCAGCGTCAGGCGCGCGAGGTACTTGTTCTTCAGATCCTCGATCTCCTCCTTGAACATCGTCGACTTGAGCGCGCGGTTGCCGTAGATCAGCGTGAAGCTGGACAAGGGCTCGCGCGACAGCACGGTCTTCATCGTTGACAGGATCGGTGTCACGCCGCTGCCGCCGGCGATGCCGACGTGGTGGCGCCGCGCGGCGGGCTCGATCGGGACGAAGAAGCGGCCCTGCGGCGCCATCACGCTGATCTGGTGACCGGGCTTCAGGTGTTCGTTGATCCAATTGGAGAACACGCCGCCCTTGACCTTGCGCACACCGACGCGCAGTTCGCCGTCGTCGACGCCGGCGCAGATCGAGTACGAGCGGCGCAAATCCGCGCCGTCGATCTCGGTGCGCAGGGTGAGGTACTGGCCCTGCGTGAAGCTGAAGACCTCGCGCAGGTCCGGCGGCACGTCGAACGCGACGACGACGGCCTCGGTCGTGTCAGGCAGGACCTCGCGCACGCGCAACGGATGGAAGATGACGCTCATCGCTGGTGTCCCTAAATGGGCTTGAAGTGTTCGAACGGCTCGCGGCAGTCCAGGCAGCGCCAGGTGGCCTTGCACGCGGTGGAGCCGAAGGCGGCGAGGCGCTCGGTGTGGTGGCTGCCGCAGCGCGGGCAGGCGAGGGCGAGCGTGGGCGCCGAGCGCGGGAAGAAGCGGATCGGGACTTCGGCGTTCGACGCGGGGCCCGGCGGCACGATGCCGTAGGCGAGCAGCTTGCGTTTGCCGTCCTCGCTGATCCAGTCGGTCGTCCAGGCGGGTGCGCGGCGCAGCGAGGCGCGCGCGGGCCCGAGGCCGGCCGTGTTGATCGCCTGCAGGATGTCGTGCTCGATCACCTCGGTGGCCGGGCAACCCGAGTAGGTCGGCGTCAGCACGATCTCGAGCACGTCGTCGTGGTCGATCACGTCACGCACGATGCCCAGGTCGCAGACCGAGATCGCGGGCACCTCCGGGTCGGGCACGGTGGCGAGCACGCGCCATGCCGCTTGAACGCGGGTCGCCTGCGCCGGAGCGCCGGGCCGCCCCAAGCCCGGCGCCATCCCCTCGGGGGATCGGCTGGCGTACCCGCCAGACGAGGGGTTGTCATTCATCACCACGCCGCCCCGGGGAAGCTGCGTTGGAGATGCTGCATCTCGGCCAGGATGTAGCCCATGTGTTCGCTGTGCACGCCGCGCGTGCCGGTGCTGCGGAAGCCGGCGTCTGCGGGAACCTTGAGGCCGGCCTCGTCGAATGCCGCGGTGATCTCGGCGAGCCACGGCTCGTGCAGCTCGGCGAAGCGCGGGCCGAGGCCGGTGGCGCTCGCGGCCGCGTCGACGGCGTCGCTGTCGAACAGCTCGGCGGTGAAGCGCCACGAGGCGACGAGCGCGTCGTCGATGCGGCGCCGCGATTCATTGGTGCCATCGGCCAGGCGCACGACCCAGTCGGACGCGTGCTGCTGGTGGTAGCGCGCTTCCTTCACGGCCTTGCCGGCGATCGCGGCCACTTCGGCATCGCTCGAATCGCCGAGCCGCTCCCACAGCAGCCTCGCCCATGTCGAGAGGAACAGGTTGCGCAGCACGGTGAACGCGAAGTCGCCGCGCGGCAGTTCGGCAAGGGTGGCGTTGAAGTAGTCGCGCTCGTCGCGCAGGAACGCGAGCTGGTCTTCGTCGAAACCCTGGCCGCCGAGCTGCCCGGCGCGCGTCAGCAGCGCGCGCGACTGGCCGATCAGGTCGAGCGCGACGTTGGCGAGCGCGATGTCTTCTTCGAGGATCGGCGCGTGGCCGCACCACTCGCCGAGGCGCTGCGCCAGGATCAGCTGGGTGTCGCCGATGCGCAGCAGGTACTGCACGTCGGGCTTGCGTTGGAGTTGGATGGATGCGGTCATGACGATCTCTTTCCTGCAATCACATGTGGTCGACCGACTTCGGCAGCTCGTAGAACGTCGGGTGGCGGTACACCTTGTCCTCGGCCGGGTCGAAGTACATCGCCTTGTCGCCCGGGTCGCTCGCGACGATCTGGTCCGAGCGCACGACCCAGATGCTCACGCCCTCCTGGCGGCGCGTGTACACGTCGCGTGCCATCTGGATCGCCAGCTTGGGGTCGGCGGCATGCAGGCTGCCGCAGTGCTTGTGGTCCAGGCCCGCCTTGCTGCGGACGAACACTTCCCACAAGGGCCATTCATTCGGGGTCGTCGTCATGCTGCTTCCTTCATCGATTGCTTGTTGGCGTGCGCCACCGCGGCTTCACGCACCCAGGCGCCGTCTCCCCATGCCTTCACGCGCGCCGCGAGGCGTTCGCGGTTGCACGGGCCGTTGCCGGCGACCACGCGCTGGAACTCGCTCCAGTCGATCGCGCCGAAGTCGTGTGACTGGCGCGCTTCGTTCCACGTCAGGTCCGGGTCGGGCAGCGTCACGCCGAGCATCTTGGCCTGCGGCACCGTGGCGTCGATGAAGCGCTGGCGCAACTCGTCGTTGCTGACCCGCTTGATGCCCCAGCGCATCGACTGCGCGCTGTTGGGCGACTGGTCGTCCGGTGGCCCGAACATCATGATCGACGGCCACCACCAGCGGTTCACCGAGTCCTGCACCATCGCCTTCTGCGCGGCGGTGCCCTTGGTCATCATCGTCAGCAGCGCCTCGTAACCCTGGCGTTGATGGAAGCTCTCTTCGCGGCAGACGCGGATCATCGCGCGTGCGTACGGCGCGTACGAGCAGCGGCAGATCGGCACCTGGTTCATGATCGCCGCGCCGTCGACGAGCCAGCCGATCGTGCCCATGTCGGCCCAGGAGAGCGTCGGGTAGTTGAAGATCGAGCTGTACTTGGCCTTGCCGGAATGGAGCGCGTCGTAGAGCTGGTCGCGCGAGGTGCCGAGCGTCTCGGCGGCGGCGTAGAGGTAGAGGCCGTGGCCGGCTTCGTCCTGCACCTTGGCGAGCAGGATCGCCTTTCGCTTCAGGGTCGGCGCGCGGCTGATCCAGTTGCCCTCGGGCAGCATGCCGACGATCTCGGAATGCGCGTGCTGGCTGATCTGGCGCACCAGCGTCTTGCGGTAGTGCTCGGGCATCCAGTCCTTCGCCTCGATGAAGTCGCCGGCGTCGATGCGGGCGTCGAAACGCTCCTGCAGCCGCACTTCTTCGGCAGAGCGAATCGCCTTCGGCGCTTCGTCCTTGCCCATCGTGTCCATTGCTTGCGTGTACATCGTCTGCTCCTTGTCGATCTGCGAGGCAAGCGCCGGGCCGCTCCCAAGCGGCCTCGCGCCCCCTCGGGGGGTGGCCGCTGTATTCGGCGGCCGGGGGTTGTCACTTCGGGCGCTTGTCGACGACACGTCGGGCTTTTCCAGTGAGCGTGCGTTCGATCGATTCGGGGGCGAGCACGCTGACGCTGGTCGTGATGCCCACCAGCGTCTTCACCCGGTGCTTGACCCAGCCGGCGATCTCCTGCGGGTTGCCCTGCGCGCCGGGCTGCAACTCGCAGTGCACCTCGACCTGGTCGAGCACGCCGTCGCGGCTCACGAGCAGCTGGTACTGGCCCGAGAGTTCGCCGTGCGCGAGCACGATCTCCTCGATCTGCGTCGGGAACACGTTGACGCCGCGGATGATCAGCATGTCGTCGCTGCGGCCGACGATCTTGCCCATGCGGCGAAACGCGCGCGAGGTCGGCGGCAGCAGCCGCGTCAGGTCACGCGTGCGGTAGCGGATGATCGGCAGCGCCTCCTTCGTCAGGGAGGTGAACACGAGTTCGCCCTCGCTGCCTTCGGGCAGCACCTCGCCGGTGTCGGGGTCGACGATCTCGGGGTAGAAGTGGTCCTCCCAGATCACCGGGCCATCCTTGGTCTCGATGCACTCGCTCGCCACACCCGGGCCCATCACTTCGGACAGGCCGTAGATGTCGACCGCGTCGATCCCGGCCTTGCCCTCGATCTCGCGGCGCATCGCCTCGGTCCAGGGTTCGGCCCCGAAGATGCCGACCTTCAGCGAGGTCTCGCGCGGGTCCAGCCCCATGCGGGCGAGCTGCTCGATGATCACCTGCATGTAGCTCGGCGTGACCATGATGATGCTGGGCTTGAAGTCCTGGATCAGCTGGATCTGCTTCTCGGTCTGCCCGCCGGACATCGGGATCACGGTGCAGCCCAGCCGCTCCGCGCCGTAGTGCGCGCCGAGGCCGCCGGTGAACAGACCGTAACCGTACGACACCTGGATGATGTCGCCCTTGCGCCCGCCGGCCGCGCGGATCGAGCGCGCGACCAGGTCGGCCCAGGTGTTGATGTCGTTCTGCGTGTAGCCGACGACGGTCGGCTTGCCCGTCGTGCCGCTCGATGCATGCAGCCGCACGACCTGCTCGCGCGGCACCGCGAACATGCCGAACGGGTAGTGGTCACGCAGGTCCTTCTTGACCGTGAACGGGAACTTCGCGAGGTCGCTCAACTGCTTCAGGTCGTCGGGGTGCACGCCCTTGGCATCGAAGGCCCGCTTGTAGTGCGCCACGTTCACGTACGCATGCGCGAGCGTCGTCTTCAGGCGTTCGAGTTGCAGCGCGGCGACTTCGTCGCGGCTCGCGGTCTCGATCGCGTCGAGCTCGCCGGGCTGGGGTTGTTTGACGGGCATGGGTGTTGTCTCCTCAGGAAGCCACGGCGGGCTTGCCCTTGATCGTGTACGAGCGGCCGCGGAACATCGCGATGCGTTCGCCGCGCTGGTTCGTGATCTCGGTGTCGTAGACGCCGGTGCGGCCGGCCTTCGAGACCTCGACGCAGCGCGCGGTCAGCACGTCGTTCAGCCGCCCCGGTGCGAGCAGGTCGATCGAGAAGCCCGAGGCGACCGTCAGCTCGTTGTACGAATTGCAGGCGAACGCGAAGGCCGAATCGGCGAGCGTGGTGATCAGGCCGCCGTGGCAGATGTCGTGGCCGTTGAGCATGTCGTCGCGGATCGTCATCGTCAGCGTGGCGCTGCCGGGCCGCACCTCGACGACTTGCATCCCGAGCATCTTCGAAGCGCGGTCGTTGCGGAACATGCCCTCGCGCACGAGGTCGGCCGTGGTCTGCGCGGGATCAGCCATGGAAGCGGCCTCCCGTGTGATGCAGCCGGTTCAGCAACGGTGCGCGGCGGTAGCGCGCATCGCCATAGTGCGCCTGAAGATTCGCGAGCACGCCGGCGACGCGCGAGGCGCCCAGCGCATCGGCCCACTTCAGCGGCCCGAGCGGGTAGGCGGTGCCGAGCACCATCGAGATGTCGATGTCGGCGGCGTGCGTGCCGTCCCAGGTCATCACGTCGGCGGCCTCGTTGGCCAAGCAGCAGACGGTGCGCATCAACGCGAGGCCGGCCACGTCGTCGAGTTCGATCAGCGCGATGTTCGCGGCCTGCAGCAGCGCGGCGAGCGCGGGCAGTTGCGTGGCCGCGGCCGGGCTGGTGGTCGCGCCGAGCGTCGTGGCGGTCGAGAAGTCTCGCGCCAGGTCCAGCAGGATTAGCGCGCTGCCCGCGCTGCGCTCGGCGGCGGTGCGGCCGTCGGTCAGCGCGATGCGCGTGTCGCCGATCGCGAGCGTCTCGTCGGGCAGGCCGTCGTGCACGATCAGGTCGACGCCCGCGGCTTGCAGGCGCAGCACCAGCGGGCCGAGCAGCCCGCTGTGGAGCGGGACTTCGAGCGGCGCGAGTGTCGGCGCCGCGGGGACGCTCGCGACCATGGGCGCCACCGCCTGCTTGCCATGCTCGTAGAACCCGCGTCCGCTCTTGCGGCCCCAGCGCCCGCTGCGCACCAGCTCCTGCTGGATCACGTGCGGGGCGTAGCGCGTGTCGAACGCGGTCGCCTGGAAGACCGATTCGGTCACGGAGAGATTCACGTCGAGCCCGATCAGGTCCATCAGCTCGAACGGCCCCATCGCGAAGCCGCCGGCCTCGCGCATCAGCTTGTCGATGGCGGGCGCCGGTGCGATGCGTTCGGCCAGCAGGCGCAGGCCTTCGGCGTAGTACGGCCGCGCGACGCGGTTCACGATGAAGCCCGGCGCGTTCGGCGCATCGACCGAGGTCTTGCCCCAGGTCTTCGACAGCGCGTGCATCGCCGGGATCAGCGCCGGGTCGGTCTCGACGCCGGGGATGATCTCGACCAGCTTCATGCGCGGCGCCGGGTTGAAGAAGTGCCACCCGATCAGGCGCTGCGGATGCGCCAGCCCCTGCGCCACCGCGGTGATCGAGATCGACGAGGTGTTGGTCGAGAGCACCGCATCGGCGCCGAGCGCGGCCTCGAGCTGCCGGAAGAGGCCCTGCTTGATCTCGAGCCGCTCCACGATCGCCTCGATGGCCAGCCCGCAGCCGGCGAGTTCGTCGATCGACGTCGCGACGCGGATGTGCGCCAGCGCCACGTCGCGGGCATGTGCTTCCAGCTTGCCGCGCTTGACCGCACCGTCGAGGTCGGCAGCGATGCGCTTCATGCCGTTCTCGGCCGCGCCGGGCTGCAAGTCGAATAGCTTCACCAGATGGCCGGATTGCGCGGCGAGCTGGGCGATGCCCGCGCCCATGCTGCCAGCGCCGATGACGGCGACCGTGGTGGAGGTGTTCAGCGTGTAGGCCATCGGCGCGTCCTGGCGGGTGAGGTCGATCAAGCGGCGCCGAAAACATATTCGACCGCCCGGTCGGTAAATAGTACGAGCGAGTGAATCCCCTTGCAAGCGCGTGGTGGCAGGGATTACCCGCGGGCGGTGTCGAGGGAGGGAGCGGCTGACAGCACGGGGTCGGCGCGAACCCAGCGGTTGCGGCCGGTCCGCTTGGCGACGTAGAGCTGTCTGTCGGCACCATCCATCAGATCCGCTGGGGCGCGGTCGCTGCTGGCGCGCAGCCCGGCCAGGCCAATGCTGACGGTGACCACGGCTTGGTCTTCCTGACCGTCGTGGGGCAGTGCCATGGCTTCGACCGCCTTGCAAAGCCGGCCGGCCAGGGCTGCCGCCACCTGCATCGATCCCTCGGCCGGC
>JBDTVC010000054.1:0-24011 GCA_040007475.1 Burkholderiales bacterium | reverse complement strand
GTCCTCAATCGCATTCGTCAGCTTGTCGCCTTGAATCTGGTGCTCGGGCTGCTCGTCGTGCTCTCGGCCGTCGCAGCCCGGTCAGCATAGGAGCTTCAACTGGGCCCACTCCAGCCGACTTCGCGGTCTGTCGCAGTCCGCTCAAGTCGGCTCCAACGCTCTTGGTCATCGCGACGTGGCGGGAGTTCTCATTCAGAGGACAGTCATCGGCCGTGGGGCTTCAGCCGTGACGTCCTGATCCGTATCTCGGAAAACGCCTGTCGCTCGCTGCCGCGTCACGCCAAAGACCCGACAGCGTGGCAGGTTACTTCTTGGGGGCTGAGGCTGAGGCCGAGGCCGAGGCCGAGCCCGAGGCCGGGCCCGCCTGGGCGCCGGGCTTGGCAGGCTTCTTGGAAGCCACGTTCGCCTGCGAAGCAGCAGCGTCGACCGATGGCTTGCCGGCCTTGTTGCTCCTGGGAACGGCGGAAGCCGAGGGGAGGGGCGCCGAGGCTGCCGACGCCGCCGGCTGGGCGTAAGCCGCCATGCTGGCCGCCAATGCGGCGGATAGCGCAAACGTAGAAGCCAAGATCCTGGTCGCGAGTCGTGTCATGTCGATCTCCTTGGTCAGCCGGTTACCGGGAGTCGATAGAGTGACGACAAATTGAGCGCGACAAGATCGGCCGACTTGCGGGTTACCTGTAGGAGGACAGGACATGGCCACGTTGTGGCCGCACGTTGTCTGCCGGGCGAACCTGAGCTGCCGATATGGCCGCAGCAGCGCATGGACGTCCCCAACGGCGGTCAGCAAACGCGGGGCGCTGTCTTACTTGGCGAACCGCGAAGGTCCGACGCATCCCGCGGGGCTTCAGTAGCCCAATGGCTGCACCGACATTCAACAGGAGACCGCAATGCGCTCGCAGCAACCACCCCAACGCCCCCAGGATCAGCCGCCCAACCCGACGCAGAGCCAGCGTGAAGCGCTGAAACGATCGGAGGAGCGGGCTTCAAGAGACCAACCCAGGTCCTTCGACAAGCGCAACCTGGAAGACAAGATCGTCGAGATCCCACCGAAGGAAGAGACGAATGAGCCCATCCGGGGCCTCGACCCTGATGACAAACGCTGAACCTCGCGCCTGACGCGGGGGCGATCGACGGATCAGGAAGGCGACGTCATGTCGTTGAGCCTGGCGGTGAGCTTCATGTTCTCGCTGTAGTCGACGCGACAGTCGATGATGGCGACCGTGTCGTCGGCGAGTGCCTTCTTGATCGTCGGCAGCAGGTCTTCTGCCCGCTCGACGCGGTATCCCGCTGCGCCGAAGCTCTCGGCGTACTTGACGAAGTCCGGGTTCTTGAACGAGATGTGGCTCGATCGGCCGAAGTGGCGGAGCTGGTGCCAGGTGATGAGCCCGTACTCCGAGTCGTTCCAGATGAGGACGACCAAGGCCGTCTTCATGCGGATCGCGGTCTCGATCTCTTGCGAGTTCATCATGAAGCCTGCATCGCCCGTGACCGCGACGACCTTGCGATCAGGGTAGGCGAGCTTGGCGGCAATGGCGCCGGGCAAGGCGATGCCCATGGCGGCAAACCCGTTGGAGATGATGCAGGTGTTGGGCCGCTCCGCCCGGTACATGCGCGACATCCACATCTTGTGCGCACCGACATCGGACACTACGATGTCATCGGGCGCGAGCGCCTCGCGCAGGTCCCAGACGATCTTCTGCGGCTTGATCGGGAACGCAGTGTCCTGTGAGAACTCGGCGCGGTCCGAAACGATCGCCCTGCGGATGGCCCGGAATGCGCCTGCGGCCTGCGGTGCAGCGCGCTGCGCAATCGCCGGCAGCGACGCCCGAAGGTCACCGAGCACGCCTACGGCGACGATGTAGCGCTCGTCCACTTCGGCCGGAAGCGCATCGATGTGGATGATGGTCTTGCTTCCATCCGGGTTCCACATGTCCGGGTGGTACTCGACCATGTCATAGCCGACGCAGATCACCACATCGGCCTTCTCGAAGGCAAACCAGGGCAGGTCGTGCGCCTTCATCCCTATCGTCCCCAGGGACAGCTCGTTGGTGAAGGGCACGACGCCCTTGGCCATGAAGGTGTTTGCGACCGGTATGCGCAGCGTCTGTGCGAACGAGACGAGGGCATCCGCGGCACCTTGGCGAATGACGCCGTTCCCCGCGAGGATGATCGGCGACTTCGCAGCGCCGATGAGCTCGGCCGCTTGCGCCAGCTTGTGGTCGGGCGCGTGGGAGGTGGAGGCCGTCTGAACGCGGATGGGGGTCTTGTCGACCGACATCTCCGCCACGTTCTCCGGGAAGTCGATGAACGCGCCGCCGGGCTTCTCGGTCTGCGAAACCTTGAACGCCTTTCGCACGATCTCGGGAACCGTCTGCGGTTCGAGGATCTGCGCCGCGTACTTGGTGATCGGCCTGAACATGCTCACGAGGTCGAGGATCTGATGGCTCTCCTTGTGCAGACGCGTCGTGGCACCCTGGCCCGCGATCGCGACGATGGGTGCCCGGTCCATGTTGGCGTCGGCGACGCCGGTGATCAGGTTGGTCGCGCCCGGACCGAGTGTCGACATGCACACGCCGGCGCGACCCGCGAGTCGGCCGTAGACATCGGCCATGAAGGCCGCGCCCTGTTCATGATGCGTCGTGACGAACTGGATCGGGCTGTCGAGCAGCGCGTCCATCACGTCGATGTTTTCTTCACCGGGGATACCGAAGATGTATTCGACACCTTCGTTCTCCAGACACTTGACGAACAGTTCGGCTGCTTTCATCGGGGCGGGTCCTGGTGGATCGAACGATGGAGCATAGGTCGATCTGAGCAACAAGGCGAGGCGGCAGGCGGCCTAACGCGCGCAGCGCCTTTGCACGAATGCGAAGACGTCCGGAAACCACAAGGCGCTCCCGAGATACTGGAGAGACGGAGCGGCATGGTTAACGTTCAACGTTTGACTCAAGCGGACCGCCGTAGGTGCATCCGCTTGAAGGAAGGTTAGCCCTCGGGTGCATGACAGACCGCTTCGATGTTGTGTCCGTCCGGACCGATGACGAAGGCCGCGTAGTAGTTTGCGTGGTACTGGGGGCGAAGACCGGGGTGACCGTTGTCTTTGCCACCGGCCTCCATGGCCGCACGGTGAAATTCCTTCACTTGCTCACGAGTGTCGGCAACGAACGCGATATGAAGAGGTGCGGGCTTTTCATTGGACAGAAACAGGCACAGCGATGCATTGCTCTTTCCGCAAAGCTCGATGCCATAGGTGGGATCGCCCTCGGCGCCTCCCGTCACTCCGAGGGGTTCGAGTGTCTTCAGGAAAAAGGCTTTGCTCGCCCCATAGTCACTGACTCCAAACTTGACGTGATCAAACATGCGATCTCCGGGCTGGGGGTTGTGGCGCGAGGCCTGACGTTTGACTTTGAGCGAACCGCCGAAGGCGCCGTCGCGGCGGCACGCATTTGAGGGAGAGTCATTCCCGTCCCTCTTCGAAGGGAAAGCGCTTGGCCCAGAACTCGGCGGGCCTTGGTTCCTCGTCCACACGGCGGACGATGGGGGCCAGCTTTGGAGCGACTTCATAGAAGCGACTGCGCCAAGGACCGAAGCGGGAAACCACCGTGACGTACAGGTCGAGGACGGTGAGCTTGTCCCCGAGAAGGTAGCGCCGGGGTTGCAACTGCTTGTCCATGTTGCCCCAACAGAAGGCGATTCGGTCATGTACGGCGTCCACGACGACATCGCGGAGTTCGATCGGCGCTCCGACGCGCCGCACGTCGGGCTTGATCCAATGCAGGGAGTAGATAGCCGACGACACGTAGACCATCCATCGCAGGAATTGGCGGCGCAAAGGATCGCTGGCTTCCGGGGCCAGCTGCGCTTCGGGATAGGCCTCCGCGAGGCAAATCAGGATCGCAGCGCTCTCGGTCAAGACCTCCCCACCTGGAAGCACAAGTGTCGGTATCTGGCGCATCGGATTCTGAGATGCGACACGGTCACGTGCCGACTCTTCCGCCCAGGTGGAACCCTCGACAAGTGCGTACGGGATATTCAGCAGCGTCAGAGCGGCTTCCACCGCGATCGAGCCTGAGGCTTCAGCGCCGTAGAGAGTGATGGAGGTCAACGCATTCTCCGTTTGCAGCATGCACGCCTCGCCGCTTGGCGACGTGACGCCAGACGTGATGTGGGCGGCATGCTACCTTTTCATGCGCAGACAGACATGGCGATGGGCATCTGGTGCGGTGACGGATCGAATCAGAATCGCTTGCAAATAGATCGCGTTTGCTCGACCAGCAACTGTGCTTCGCCGTGTATTCGACGATGTTGAGTCTGAACAAGATCTACCGCAAGCTGCTGAAGAGCCTGGATCTCACCTACCCACAGTACCTCGTGATGCTGGTGCTCTGGGAGAGCGACGAGTTGATCGTGTCCGAGATCAGCGAGCGGCTGTACCTCGAATCTCCAACGCTGACGCCGTTGCTGAAGCGACTCGAGGCCAACGGCCTCTTGGCGCGGCGCCGATCTGGCAGCGATGAGCGACAAGTCATCGTGTCGCTCACCGCGGCGGGCCGCCGCCTGCAGACGCGAGCGAAGGACGTCCCTGCATGCGTCGCCGCGGCGATGGAGTGCTCGTTGCCGGAGATCGACGCGTTGCGCTCGCGGCTGACTGACTTGAGGGGCGTGCTCCTGAAGAACGCTGTCTGAATGACCGCGATGGGCGCGAATGCGCTCCTTTTCTTGACAAGTACATCGTCCACGATCAACTCGTATGCGATACACACGCCGGCGTCGCGCATCGGCTTGCCCCTGCAAGTCGCGAATTGTTTTCAACCCCTTGAGGAGCAATGTGATGTCGATTGAAAAGGTTCTTTATCGTGCAACCGGGGGCGCCAGCGGCGGGCGCGATGGCCGCGCCAGGACCGACGAAGTGCTGGCCAAGGGCGGCGGCAAGCCGCTCGAAACGCTGGCCCTGGCCGACGCGCGAGCCGTGCTCGTCGGCGCACAGGCCGGTGCCAAGCTCGCGCCCGCGGACGTGAGCGAGAAGACCATCACCATCGACGGCAGGCCGCTGAAGCTGACCATCGTGCGCCCGGCAGGTGCCAAGGGTGTTCTGCCCGCTTTCATGTTCTTCCACGGCGGCGGCTGGATCCTGGGTGACTTCCCGACGCACGAGCGCTTCGTGCGCGATCTGGTGGCCGATTCGGGCGCAGCCGCGGTGTTCGTCAACTGCACGCCCTCACCCGAGTCGCGCTACCCGGTGGCGATCGCTGGCCACGCCCGAGCAATTGAAGGGCCTGCCGCCCACGCTGGTGCAGACGGCCGAGAAGGACGTGCTGCGTGACGAGGGCGAGGCCTACGCACGCAAGCTTGATGCCGCTGGCGTCACGGTCGTGGAGAGCCGCTACAACGGCATGATTCACGACTTCGGGCTGCTCAATGTGCTGTCCGCCGTGCAGACCACGCGGGCGGCACTGCATCAAGCGAGCGAGGAGTTGAAGCTGCGGCTTCGTTGAACGGCTTGAGTCAGAAGTTCGAAGACAAGATCGGTCCGCACTTCGGTCTAGACTTTGCCAGCGGTGTGCGCCAACAGCGCGTGTCGAGTTTCCTCGCGCTCGACCGTCGTAGAGGTGAGGCGGTCGTCACCGCCTCACCGCGCTGCACGGACGCAGCCTTCGAACAGGGACTGACATGAACTACTCATCGCCAACCCGTCTGGTACTGCTGGTGGCCACGCGCAAGGGCGCCTGGCTGTTCCACGGCGACTCGCAGCGCGACGCCTGGACGATCGACGGCCCGCACTTCCTGGGTCACAACATCAGCCACGTGCAGCTCGACCCGCGCGACGGCCGCACATTGCTGGCCGCCGCCAAGACCGGTCACCTGGGCCCGACGGTGTTTCGCTCGACCGATCTCGGCCGGAGCTGGGCGGAATCACGCCAGCCCCCGGCCTTTGCCGCGCCCACGAATGGCCTGCCGGCCCGCTCGGTCGACCATACGTTCTGGTTGACACCGGGCCACGCCGGCGAGCGCGACAGCTGGTACGCCGGCACCTCGCCGCAGGGCCTGTTCCGCTCGGAGGATGGTGGCGACACATGGGTACCGCTGCAGGCCGTCAACGACGACGCGCAGTTCCGCGAATGGATGGGAACGGTGCAGGACGGCACGCCCGACGGCCCGAAGCTGCATTCCATCATCGTCGATCCACGCGACGCGGCGCACCTGTACTTCGGCATGTCGGGCGGTGGTGTCCACGAGTCGCTCGACGCGGGACGCACCTGGACGACGCTCATCGACGGGATGGAAGTGGTCGGGGGCTTCGACCCGGCCACGGTGACTTTCCACGATCCTCACTGCGTGCGCCTGTGCCCCGGCAACCCCGACCGGCTCTACCAGCAGAACCATTGCGGCATCTACCGGCTCGACCGGCCCGGCAACACGTGGCAGCGCGTCGGCCGCGGGATGCCGGCCGACGTCGGAGACATCGGCTTTCCGATGGTCGTGCACCCGCGCGACCCCGACACGGCCTGGGTGTTCCCGATGGACGGCACCGACGTCTGGCCGCGCACCAGCCCGGCCGGCCGCCCGGCCGCCTACGTGACGCGCGACGCCGGCAAGGCCTGGCAGCGGCTCGACGAGGGCCTGCCGAAGCAGCAGGCCTGGTGGACGCTGAAACGCCAGGCCATGACGGTCGACTCGCTGCCCGCCCCGGCGCTCTACCTGGGCACCACCAGCGGCGAGGTGTGGATCGGACACGACGGCGGCGCGCGCTGGGTCAACATCGCCCGTCACCTGCCGGAGATCTACGCGGTCGAAGTCGGGGCGCTTGCGTGAAGGTGCTGGTGCCGGGCGCACTGCGCTCCTACACCGGCGAACTGCACGTGCAAGCCGGGGGCGACACGCTGTCCGCGTTGTTCGACGACCTCGAGAGCCGCTACCCGGGCCTGCGCTTCCGCGTGGTCGACGAGCAGGGCCGGCTGCGGCCGAACATGCGCGTGTTCGTCAACGGCAGCGGCGTGCGCGACCTCGGGCACGCGCTGCAGCCTGAGGACTTCGTCGCCGTGGTGCTCGCGCTCAGCGGTGGCTGAGCTGTACACAACGCCGCGGCGCGCCTCTACCAATCCCACATTGGGCTCGTTGAAGTGCCGACAGTGCTCGAACGATCGGGCCGGATAATGCAAGGGCCGGACTGAATATCGCGAATGGCGTGGTGGGATGCCAGCTGGACCTAAGAGCTCCAGGCCGGACGCGAACAGGGAACACATGGGTAGAGCGACTCCGGCTGGTCTGCCGCCTGCATGGCGGGACGTATGAAGCTTGCGCAATCGCGACGTCAGGTTTGCTCGATGCTGCTGGGCGCCTTGACACTGCTGGTGGCGTGTGTCGCCGCGGGCGCCGGATTGCCAGTTCGCACGCTCGTCGTCGGCAGCGAGCAGCAGTTCCCGCCGTTTGCGATTGGCATGACCGATGCCACGGCGGACGGATTCACGGTCGAACTGTGGCGCGAGGTCGCCAACGAGCAGGCGCTCCCCTACGCGATTCGCGTTCGCCCGTTCGACGAACTGCTGCACGAGTTCAAGGCCGGGAATGTCGATGTCCTGCTCAACCTCGCGCAGTCGGACGAACGTCGCAAGTTCGCCGACTTCTCGGTGACCCACGCGGATGTCGGCGGTGCGATCTTTGTCCGTACGGGCGATCCGCGCATTCGCGCTGAAGATGACCTGACCGGCAAGTCCATCGTTGTCCTGCGCGGGGACCTCGCACACGACTACGCGATTGGCAAGGGCTGGAAGATGCAGCTGGTGCTGGTCGACAACGTCGAACAAGGATTTCGCCTGCTCGCGTCGGGTCGTCAAGACGCCATGTTGATCAGCAAGCTGGCAGGCTTGCAGACGATCCGGACCCAGGGCATCGCTGGCGTGTCGGCCCTGGGTGCCAAGGTGGGGTTCTCGCAGCGCTTCGCATTCGCGGTGCGCAAGGGGGACGCCGAATTGCTGGCCCGAATCAACGAGGGCCTGGCGCTGGCCAAGACCAACGGCATCTACGACCGGCTGTATGAGAAGTGGTTCGGCCTGTACGAGGATCGAATGGTCGGCTGGCGCACCATCGCGCCCACCGCGGCCGCTGTCGCGTTGGTCGCACTCGCGGCATGGTTGATCTGGTTTCGCGGGCGCCTTCGACGCGATCGCGATGCCGCGGCGACGTTGCGTGACAGCGAGGAGCGCTGGAAGTTCGCCCTCGAAGGCGCCGGCGATGGCGTCTGGGATGCGAATCTTGTCGACGGGACGTCTGCGTATTCGAAGCGTTGGAAGGAAATACTGGGATTCAGCGAGAGCGAGATCGGGACGTCTTCTGATGAGTGGTCCAAACGCGTTCATCCTGACGATCTGGACCGGGCGCTCCGCGACAACCAAGCCTGCGTCGATGGCCGCGCAGACACCGTCTTCAGTGAGTTTCGGATGCGTGCCAAGGATGGCCACTGGGTCTGGATACTGGATCGCGGCAAAGTGGTCCACCGCTCGGCATCTGGCAAGGCCACGCGCATGATCGGCACCCACGCCGACATCAGCAGACGCAAGGCCAGCGAAGCGCGCGAGGCGGCTCGCGCCAGCGTGATGACACAGATCGCGACGGGAGGCGTCCTGTCGTCGATCCTGGACTCAGTGGTTCGCGATGTCGAGTCCAGATGCGGCTGGGCATGCAGCATCATGCTCGTCGACTCGAGTGGTGAGTTCTTGGTAACGGGTGCTGCGCCCAGCTTGCCGGACTTCTTCAATCGAGCGGTGGCAGGCATCGGCATGGCCCCCGACCAAGGTTCATGTGGTGCGGCCGCCTATTCGAAGACTCGCGTCGTTTGCGAGGACATTCGTACTGATCCGCGTTGGACAGGGTTCCGCGAAGTTGCGGAGACGGCCGGCTTGCGGTCGTGCTGGTCGGAGCCGATTCTCGGACAGGGCGGCAAGGTGCTCGGCACATTCTCGGCGTACCACCGTCAGCCTAGCGTGCCGTCCGCGGAGAACGGCGACGACATCGGCATGGCTGCGCAGTTCGCGGCAATCGCGATCGAGCACGAACGGGTCGGGCAGGCACTGCGCTCGAGCGAGGCTCTGTTGCTCGCAAAGTCCCGCACGCTCGAAGCGACGCTCGAGCGCATGGAGCAAGGTCTGATGATGGTGAATCCGGGGGGCGTGGTCGAGGTGTGCAACCGCCGAGCGATCGAACTGCTGGACCTTCCGGCTCGATTGATGGCCTCGAGGCCGACCTTCGCGCAGGTGCTGGAATACCAATGGTCGACCGACGAATTCGCACACACACCCGAGGACGTACGCGCGTTCGTTCGTGCCGGAGGAATTCTCGACCAACCGCAACTATACGAACGCATGCGTCCGAATGGGCGCACGATCGAGATCCAGAGCGTGCCGATTTTCGGGGGTGGCGTCTTGCGCACCTACACCGACATCTCCGAGCGAAAGCGCGGGGAACGAGCGCTGCGCGAGAGCGAAGAGCGTCTGCAGCGGGCACTGGACGCGTCGCGTCTCGCGTTGTGGGACTTCGACTTGAATTCTGGTGACATCTACCTGTCCGAGGCGTGGTCGGAAATGCTCGGTGGCGAGAGAGCAGTCACGCGCACCACCTTCGACGCGCTGACGGCCATGGTCCCCGACGAGGACCAGGGCCGCATCGCAGCGGCCATGCAGGATGCACTGCGCGGCGTGACCCCGAGCTATGCCCTCGAGCACCAGGTACGCAGGCCCGATGGCCAGATGCTCTGGGTGCTGAGCCAGGGGCGTGTCGTCGAGCGGGACGCCGATGGGCGAGGTCGGCGCGCGGTGGGCACCAACCGTGACGTCACGGAACGCAAGCGGGCAGAAGCCACGCAGCGCGTGCTCGAATCCCAGCTCCGCGAGGCGCAGAAGCTCGAGGCCATTGGCACGCTGGCCGGAGGCATCGCCCACGACTTCAACAACATCATGGCTGCCATCCTGGGCAATGTCGCGTTTGCCCGTCAGGATGTGGGCGAGGGCCATCCCGTCCAGGCCTACCTCGAGCAGATCAACAAGGCTGGTCTGCGCGCCCGCAGCCTGGTGCAGCAGATCCTGGCCTTCAGTCGCCGCCAACCCAGTGAGTTCGTCAGTGTGCGACTGCGTCCGATCGTGGAGGAGACGATTGCGATGTTGCAGTCGACAGTCGGCGCGAGGGTCACCTTGCGCGCGGTGCTCCCGGAGTTGGAGCTGGCCGTGACGGCCAATCCGACCCAACTGCAACAGGTGCTGCTGAACCTGGGCACGAACGCGTGGCACGCACTGCCGGATGGTGCGGGCCGCATCGAGATCGGGCTGCAGGAACGTGTCTTCAGCGCATCCGCGTCCGCAGCGCAGCGGGCGGGGCTCGCGCCCGGGCACTATGCCCACCTCTGGGTGCGGGACAACGGGCATGGCATGGACGACGAGACACGGCAGCGCATCTTCGAGCCCTTCTTCACCACGAAGCCCGTGGGCCAGGGGACGGGCCTGGGTTTGGCCGTCGCGCACGGAATCATCGAGGCACACGGCGGCGCCATTGAGGTGACGAGCGGGGTCGGCGAAGGAAGCACCTTCGACCTGTATCTGCCGCTCAACGACTACAAGACCGCCCCTGCGCCGCTGGAGTCCGGCGAATCCGACGCGTGGCATGGGCGTGGGCAACATGTCCTTTACGTGGACGATGACGAGGTGATGGCGCTCATGGTGAAGGCCCTGCTGCAGCGCCTCGGCTATCGAGCCACCATCACGCTCGATGCGAAGGAAGCGGTCGCGATCGTGGCGCACGACCCCGCTGCGGTTGACCTGGTGGTGACCGACTTCAACATGCCCACGTGGTCGGGCCTCGACGTCGTGCGCGCGCTCGCCCGCATTCGGCCCGGCCTGCCCGTGGCCATCAGCTCGGGTTTCGTCTCGGATGAGCTCCGGTCGAATGCTCACGCGCTGGGAGTTGTCGCCGTGATGCAGAAGGAGCACACGCTGGAAGCGCTCGGACCCCTGGTCCACGCGGCGCTGAGCCCTGCGCGAGGTCGGTGAGCGCGGGCGACACCGCCTCGTCGACCGCTGGTGGAACACCGCTTGTTGCGTTGCAGCGAGCGCGCTATCGTGACTGCCGGCGCTGAACCGCCGAAGAACCCTATGTGGCCCGGCCTTCCGCGGCCGCCCAAGGAGGAGTGGAGTGACGATTGATCCTGGCAGGGCGACGGGTCGCAGACGTGCGGTTCGCTGTGCGGTTCTGGCGCTCGCGCTGTGTCCGCTGCTCCCCGGATCGTCGGCGGCCGACGCGGTCGAAGAAGCCGGTCTGGCCGTCGCACGTGCGGCGAGTCGATCGCCGGCCTGGACCGGCCCCACCACCGGCCCGCATGCCGAGCCTGGCAAGACCATCGCGGTGTTGGCCGAAGACCTCCGCAACGGCGGCGTTCTGGGCGTGGCGCAAGGCATCCGAGAAGCTGCGCGCGAGACCGGCTGGAAGGTGCGCATCGTCGATGCGGGCGGCACGGCGGCCGGGCGCAGCCGAGCGCTCACCGAGGCCCTGGCATCGCGACCGGATGGCCTGGTGATCTGCGGCTCCGACGCGCACGAACTGGATGCCGACTTTCAGCGGGCCAACGTGCGGCTGCCGCGGGTCGTCGGCTGGCACGCGGGGCCGGCGCCCGGCGCGATCGCGGGGACCGTCGTCGCGATGAATGTCAGCACCGATCCGATTGCCGTCGCGCGCGCGACGGCGCTGGCGGCCGTGGCGCAGTCGCGCGGGCGAGCCGGGGTCGTCGTGTTCACCGATTCCCGATTCGCGATCGCCACCGCCAAGGCGAACGCCATGGCCGACATCATTCGCCAGTGCAACGGCTGCACGCTGCTCGAAGTGCGCGACGTGGCCATTTCCGAGAGCGCCACCCGGATGCCTGCAGCAACCCGCGAGCTGCTCGCCGCGCACGGGCGGCGCTGGACGCATGCGCTGGCGATCAACGACATCTACTTCGATTACGCCGTGCCGGTGTTCATCGAGTCGGCGGTCCCCAACGGCGCGATCAGCCTGCTGTCGGCCGGTGACGGCAGCGCGCCGGCCTTCATGCGCATTCGCGCCGGAACCTATCAGTCCGGCACGGTGGCCGAGCCGTTGAACCTGCAGGGCTGGCAGGTGGTGGACGAGTTGAATCGGCTCTTCGCCGGGGAGCCGGTGAGCGGCTTCGTTGCACCGGTCCATCTCGTCTCTGGAGAGAATGTCGCTTCCGACGGTGGCTCTCGCTTCGTCTACGACCCGGACAACGGCTATCGGGACATCTACCGCCGGATCTGGAAACGCCGGTGACCGGGTGCAACGCTTCCTTGCCATGCGATCTCGCTTTCTGAAGCGCTGGGCCGACCTGCAGGACCGACTCACGCCGCACTCGCTGCGCGCGCAGTTCGCGGTCGCGCTGTCGGCGATGGGCCTGCTCATCGTCGCCGGTGGCGCCACGGCCGTCTATGCCTTGTTCGCCACCGCCGACGTGGCGCGCCTGTTCTCGGAGGAACAACTGGAGCGCGTGCAGAACACCCAGGACCTGCAGCAACGGACGCTGCACATCCAGCTGCTGGCCGAGCGGTTGGTCGCCGCCGATTCCCGGGCCGTTGCGGGCCAGACCTACGCGCAGATCCTGAGCGAACTCGAAGCGCTCGATCAACTCACCGCCCGGCTCGCGGTGGGCGAGGACGCCACGGTGCTGGACCTGCATCAGTCCAGCCAGCTGTTCCGCAACTCGGCCCATGTCCTGGCCCAGTTGCGCGACGCGGCGGCAGGGCCTGGCCCGATGGAGGCGTCGCGATCGCTTGCACTGGGGGCCTACCGCGAAGAGATGCAGGCTCAGGCGCGGGCCATGGCGCAGTCCGCGCGCGAACAGTCGGATCAGCTCGCGCGGGCGTATCGCGCCGCCGTATTGCAGGTCGTCGACGCCTCGCACGGGAGCGCGTACTGGGTGGTTGCATGGCTCGCCTTCAGCCTGCTGGCGGCCTGGATCAGCGCGCGCGTGCTTCTGGGCCGGCACGTCATCGCGCGGCTGCAGGAAGTCAGCCGCAGCCTGCTCTCTGTCGATGACCGCGGCGAGGCACTTGCGCAAGTCCCGGTGCACGGCGACGACGAGATCGGCGCGATGGCGCGCGCCGTGGAACGTTTTCTGTCCGACCGCCGCCAATTGGCGACGACACGCGCGCTGCTCGAAGACGAACAGCAACGGCTGGCCGCGATCATCGACAACACCGCCGACAGCATCGTCGTGCTGCAGGGCGGCCGCGTGCTCCAGGTGAACCGCGCGGCGGAGCGCATGTTCGGCATGTCGAACGAGCAGGCTGTCGGCCAAGCGGCGGACGTGTTGATGGCCGACTTCGACTGGACTCCGGGCAATGGGCCGGGCATCCCGCGCGATGCGTTCGCGCGCAGCGGCGATGGTCGAACGATTCCGGTGGAGGTCTCCGTGAACCCGGTGGCTTCGGGGAGCGGCAGCCTGGTCGTGCTGGTGATCCGCGACGCGACGCTGCGTCGGGAGGCCGAGCAGCATTTGATCGCGGCGCGCGACGCGGCCGAGGCCGCACGAGCGACGCAGGCGCGCTTCATCGCCAACATCAGCCACGAACTGCGCACGCCGCTCAACGGCATCCTCGGCTTCGCGCAGATATTGCGGCGCGACGAAGCGATGACGGAGCCACAGGCCCGAGGACTGGAGATCATCGAGCAGAGCGGACAGCATCTGCTCATGCTCATCAACGACATCCTCGATCTGGCCCGCATCGACGAGGCCAAGCTCGAGCTGTACCCGACCGCGGTCGACCTCGTGGCGTTCCTGCAAGGGGTGTGCGACATCGTCCGCGTCAGCGCCGAGGAAAAAGGCCTGACGTTTGCCTGCGAAGCGGCCCCCGATCTGTCCGCCACCGTGCTCGTCGACGAGAAGCGGCTGCGCCAGATCCTGCTCAATCTGCTGTCGAACGCGATCAGGTTCACCGACACCGGTCAGGTGACACTGCGTGCAACGCCCCTGCCATCGGTGACGGGATCGTCCGCGGGCCTGCGCTTCGATGTGGAGGACAAGGGCATCGGCATGACCGAGGCGCAGTTGGCGCGGCTGTTTCAACCGTTCGAGCAAGTGGCGGAGTTCCGACGGCGCGAAGGAGGTGCCGGGCTCGGCCTGACCATCAGTCGACAGCTCGTGCGCCTGATGGGCGGGGATATCCAGGTTCAGAGCCGGCAGGGCGAGGGCAGTGTTTTCTCGTTCGAGATCATGGCGCCCCAGCCGCACGCGCAGGTTGGCGCGCCGCGGGGCGACGACGTGCTGCAGTACCGCGCAGCGCTGTCACCGGCGGAGGCCGCCGTCCTGAACGGTGCGCGAGTGCTGCTCGTCGAGGACAACGCCATCAACCGTGAACTGGCGATGGAGCTGCTGAGCGGCGTCGGCGTTGTCGTCAGCGTCGCGTGCGACGGCCAGGAGGCGCTCGACATGCTGCAGCCGCAGCGTTTCGACGTCGTGCTGATGGACTGTCAGATGCCCGTCCTGGATGGCTATGCGGCGACGCAGGCACTGCGTCAGCGGCCCGAACTGGAAGGCCTGCCGGTCATCGCCCTGACCGCCAGCGCGATGGTCGGGGACCGTGACAAGGCGCTGGCGATGGGCATGAACGACCACATCGCCAAGCCCATCGTGCTCGAAGAGTTGCTTGCGACGCTGGTGCGCTGGGTGCGCCACGCCCGCGCCGGCGCCGCCGAACAGCCCTTCATCGCGGCCCGCGTCAAGGCCGACAGCATCTCGGGCAACGGTGTGCCGAAGGCCTAGCGCCGTTCGCTGTGCCCGAACCTTGTCGCTAGTCGCGCTCGGTCGGATGACCCGCTTGTGACCACCCGTCCAGGCCGCCGATCAGGACGCGGCTGCGCCGGCCCCGTTGGCCCAAGATCTGCGCGGCCTTGACTGCCGATGCGTCGTTCGGACAATCACAGTAGGTCACGACCGCCGCGGTCTCCGGCCACTCGTCGAGCGAGATCAGAGGGAGGCTGGCCAGGTCGATGTTGAGCGCGCCCGGAAGACGCAGGCTCGAAGCCGACGCCAGGCCCCGCGATCGAACGTCGATGATGATCGGCTTGGGTCCTTCACGGATCAGTGTTGCCAGCTCGCTGGCTGCGATCTTGTCGGCGCCGGCAAGTGCCCGGGCAACCCGCCAACGCGTCCAACTGCGCCAGGCCACATAGAGCACCAGCAGGCCGGCGACGATCAGGATGGCCGGGCCGCCCAATCGACCGAGCGCAGCGACGACTTGCGAAATCTGTGCGTGGAAGATCAACCCGGCAGCGATCCCGGCTCCGGCCCACAGGGCTGCGCCCACGGTGCTGAACAAAAAGAACTGCGACGCTCGCATGCCGAGCGCGCCAGCCAGCGGTGGCGCCACCAGGGACAGGCCGGGCACGAACTTGGCGATGACGAGCGTGAGCGCTCCACGCTTTGCGAAGCTCACTTCGTTCTTTCTGACGCAGGTGTCGGGCGAGATGGAGACTCTGCACAGAAGCGCAAGCACGCGGCGTCCGAACCGCCGGCCCGCCGCAAACCAGGTGCCTGCCGACAGCATCGACGCCAAGGTTGCCAAGCCGAGCGCCTCGAATCCATACGCAGCGTCCTCGGCTGCTTGCACCCCGGCGAACAAGAGGACGGGCAACGCAGGAATGGGGACTCCGATCGTGGCCGCCAACACCACGACAAAGACGGCCACGAGGTCGTGCTGGGTCAACAGGGCTGCAGCATGGTCCATGGGGCGGCCCCGTCAGGGCGTCAGATGTTTGCGTTCAGGATGAAGTCGAACTCGAGTGTATAGAACGCCGCCGAGCTGACGCGCCTCGAACTGAGCCGTTTGCGCCCCTGGTTCTTCGGCCTCGGACTCCTGACGACACCCGTGATCGACCAGGTTCGATCTACAAGGGATGGCACGAAGCTCGCTACAGGGTCCTTCCCTTCGGTCGGCGTGGGCGCCGACCGCGCGATTCGCCAAATGCGACCGCATGTCCTGTTGCTGGAGTTCACATGACTGACAAACACCGTCGCCGCCACCCCGGCGTGCCCCACGGCTCGGCGCCCAATTGGGTCTTGATGGCGCTGGGCGCTTGCGCGGTGGCGTTCGCCGTGCTGGCGGGCGCGCTCGCCTGATTGTTCGATCGGGCCGGCGGCCCACAAGAAAAGCCCGCGACCATTGCGGGTGGCGGGCTCGGCTTCCGGGCATCGCGGCCTTCTGAGGGCACAGCGACGACGGTGTTCCTGGCACAGGGTGACGGGTTCCCTGGGTTCCGCCCAATCGTGCGGTCGGTTCGTGACTTGGAAGCCTGCATTGTGCCGGCCAGCGACCGACGGTGATCGTCGGAACAGCGGCGCTCCTCCGGCGCAATTCGCGATGGCGAAGGCTTTTCGTGAGACGCCCCGGTGCTGCTCAGTGCCCGGTGATGGCGTTCTTCATCCGGCCGAGGATCGTCAGCGCTTCGTTCTTCTCGCGCGCCGGCACCTTGAACTTGTCGAGCGACTTGACCAGGTCCTCCATCAGTGCATCGAACTCGTCGTCGCGGATGTTCATACCCTCGTGCGCGCTCGCCATGTCGCGGCCGGCGTAGAGGCAAGGGCCGCCGCTGCGGGAGCAGAGCAGGTCGACGAGGTCGCGCTTGAGGTGCGAGATCGTGGCGCTGGCGAAGCGCTGATTGATCCGCGGGTCGGCCGAGATGTTGACGATCGCGTCGTCGACCACCGCCTCGATCGCATCACGCCCGCCGAGGCGCTGGTAGAGGCTCGCGCTCTCGGCCGGTGGGCTCGCGCAGCCACCGGCCACCAGGGCAGCGGCCAGCAGCGCGGCGGCGAAGTGGGGGCCAATGCGTGTCATGCGGCGAACTCTATCGCGCGCCGATAGGCGGGGCGGGTGTGTTCCGGACGGCACTTCTTCACACGGCGCTCGTCTGCGTGGCGTCGGCCCCCGCATCGCAGGGATGCGCCGGTCCGAAGCGGCAGCGAAGATCCGCTCCATGATCAAGATATCGCAACTCTTCGGGTGGGATCAGGAGCCGGTGGACGAACGGCCGTCCGCGTTCATGGACTCGACCCACTTCGGCGCGCTGTCGGGCTTCCAGCCCTTGCGCGATGGCAGGAACCCGGCCGCCACGCGGGCGGGTCCGCTGCTCGACCCGATCGCCAAGCGCGAACCGCCCAGTGCGCATGACCACGAGCTGTCGTCGTTCGCGCGCGCCTGGGCCGAGTCGCTGCCCGAGGCGCTGTGCCCGCTGCACCTGTGTGCCCGCCATCCGCGCATCGCCAACCGCCTGGCGCTGTGCGCCGCCGACGCGGCATTGATGAGCCGCTTTCTCGACGGCCTGCTCACCGATCGGCGCGGCGGCCGCAGCGGCTTCACACCCGACGTGGCACAGGAGCTCAAGCGGCTCCGCGCCGACGCGATCCGGCGCTTGCCGAAGGCCGCCGCGTAGTCTTCGCGGGCGAGGGGATAGAGCTCTCAGAGGCCGCGGCAGTTGAGCGGCAGGAAGTTCTTCGCGAGGTTGGTGCGGTCGGCGCCGTGCGCGGTCATCTTCTCGGGCGGCTTCGCGTCGGCGCAGACCCAGGCGACCGGCACGATCGGCGCGTCGTCGACCACGGCCGGGCGCAGCGTCAGCGTCTTGCCGTTGATGGCCCCGTTCGCGCGGTTGCCGAATGTGATGTGGATCGCGCCGCCTTCGACGGTCACGGCCTTCACGTAGTTGCTGACGATCTTGTCGGCCACCGGCAGGCCCGCCGCGGCGTTGTCGGCAGGCAGCGTGTGCGCCAGCGTCCAGCTGGCGGCGATCGGTGCCTTCGCGATGTCGGCCAGCTTGACCGCCTCGACGATCTGCTCGCGGACCAGACGGTCCTGGATGTTGGGCACCGCGATCATCGCAAGGATCGCCACGACCGCGACCACGATCATCAACTCGATCAGCGTGAAGCCGCGCGCGATCACCGTGGCATCCTCAGGCGCGGCGGAACAGCAGCACGGAGTTCGTGCCGCCGAACGCGAACGAGTTGCTGATCGCGGCCTCGAGCGCTGGCGCTGCGGTGCCCGCGTCGAGCACGAGGTTCATGGCGCAGGCCGGGTCCACCGAAGCACAGTGCGCGCTCGGGGGCAGCCGACGCTGCTGCAGCGCGAGCACGGTGACGACGGCCTCGAGCGCGCCGGCCGCGCCGAGCAGGTGGCCGTGCAGCGCCTTGGTCGAGCTGACGCGCAGGTGATCGAGGTCACCGCCCCAGACCGCGGCGAGTGCGTCGTGCTCGACCACGTCGCCGATGCGCGTGGCGGTGCCGTGTGCGTTGCAGTAGCCCACGTCGCGCGGCGCCAGGTCGGCACGGCGCAGCGCAGCGCGCAGCGCACGGGCCTGGCCGGGCGCGTCGGGCTTGGTGAGATGGGTTGCATCGCTGCTGATGCCCCAGCCCGACAGCCGCGCGTAACTGCGCGCGCCGCGGCGCTGCGCGCGCGCAGCCGATTCGAGCACCAGGAAGGCGGCCCCTTCGCCGAGCGCGAAGCCGCTGCGGTCGGCGGCGAACGGCCGGATCGCGCTCGCGGCCTCACCGGGCCTGAAGGCCGCGAGCGTCTGCATCGCCTGCCACGCGAGCACCACGCCGGGCACGATCAGCGCCTCGCTGCCGCCGGCAATCGCGAGATCCACGTCGCCACGCTCGATGGCGCGCGCGGCCTCGGCGATCGCCACCGACGACGAGGCACACGCGACCGAGTAGGTCAGCACCGGCCCCTGCACGCCGTGGCGCATGGCCACGTGCGAGGCCGGCGCGTTGGGCATGAAGGCGGGGATCGTGAGCGGGGGCACGCGGCCACCGCTGCGGTAGGCGGCCTCGAGTGCGGCGGCACCGCCCATCCCGCAGCCGGCGAACACGCCCAGACGTTCGGGGTCGATATCGGCCAGGGCACCCTCACCCGCATCGCGCATCGCGAGGTCGGCCGCGGCCACGGCCAACTGGCTCACGCGGTCGACACCGGCGAGCTGCAGCTTGGTGAACCAGCGCATCTCGTCGAACGGCGCGCGCGCCGCGGCGGCGGGCTTGGGCAAATCGTCGAACACGGGCTGGATGGCGGACTCGGCGCGCATCAGCGCCTCGAACATCGCGGCCGCCTCGGTGCCGTGCGGCGACACGACGCCCAGCCCGGTGACGGCGACCTCGTTCACGCCGCCTTCGCTGCGATGAGCTTGTCGACCGTGGCGGCGAGCTGGTCCAGGGTGTCGATGTTGGAGTCTTCGTCGGCCATGGAGATGCCGAACTTGTCCTCGATCGCAAACAGGAATTCGACCAGCGCCAACGAATCGAAGCCCTTCTCGCGCATCGAGGCGTGCGGATCGAGCGCAGCCTCCTCGATCCCGAACTTCTCGTGGACCAGTGCCTGCAAATCCTTCAGCGAGCTCATGATGCGTCGTCCATCGGCATACCGGCTCTGGCACCGGCGAGTGGTCAGCGATGCACGATGATATCCGCGCGGATGCGCGCTTCGGGCGCGGGCCGCCAGCGCAGCGAGGGCAGAGCGAACGCGATGCCGAGCAACGCGCCGGCCACGACATCGAGCACGACATGCTGCTTGATCGCCACCGTCGAGAACGCGATCGCCAGAAACCAGACGCGGTTCATCACACGCAGGCTGCACGGTGCGCCGGCCTGGCGCAGCACGTCCTCGAGCCGGATCGCGGTGAAGATCGCGACGGCCACGTGCATCGACGGGCAGGCATTGCCGGCGGCGTCCACGCCCTTGAGCATCGAAAAGCCCGGCAGGCCGGAGACATCGATCGCCAACGGCGGCACCTGCGTGGGCCAGAAGTAGAAGCAGGCCAGGCCGGAGAGGCACAGGGCGCCGACCCACAGCCCGTACACGACGAGCTCCGTGAAGCGCAGCTGCAGGCCGGGCGCGGTGCCGACGTACAGCCACAGCGTCACGTACACGAACAAGGCCTGTGGCTGGAACGGGATCAGCCGGTCGAGCGCCGTCAGCGGCATCACCGTCACCGGATGGATCGGGTGCTGTAGCAGATAGAAGTAGGCGATGAAGAAGAGCCACGTGAACGCGGTGACGCCCACGAGCTTGAGTACCAGCATGCGCCGCATGCGCAGGCCGATCTCGGCGGCCCAGCCGCGAGCGGCCGGGCGCCCGAGCGATGTGTTCAGCGAGTTGTCAACGGTCGTCACGGGCCCGATCTTGCCTGAGACGCCGTGTCGGCCGTTCAGACGTCGAGCGTGAAGACCTCGGCAGCGGCTCGCTCGGCCTGGCTGTGGCCCGCGAGCGCGTGATCCCACTCTGCGCCTTGCGCGCCGCGCGTCGGCAGCAGGCCTTGAGTCATCAACGAGACTTCCGCCGCGCTGGCGTCGAACTCGGCCACCAGGGCTCGCGTGTCGAGAAACAGCCGCGCGACGCCCGAACCGCCCGATTCGATCAGCACCAGGTACCTGGCCGCCGCCTCATGCGGGCCGTGCACGTGCGCGGCGGGCTTCTCCACGCCGAAGCCCTGGCCGCTCATGTCAGCGCCGCCCGGCCGCCCGAAGGTGCTGAGGCGCCCCTCGGGGGCCGCGAACGAAGTGAGCTTGGGGCAGGCTTCATGTCAGATCACCGGTACTTCGGTGGCGCCTGCGACCCCATCGATCTTCACGAGGGTGTTGATCGCCCCGGGTGTGACGGTGCTCGGCACGGTCAGAAGCAGCACATCCTGGTTGTCGGCGATCGTGACGAAGCCATTGAACAGAATGGTCTTCGTGCCTGCCGTGGTGATCGTCACCTGCCAGGTGCCGGCGCCAATGTCGACCGAGTCGTTGCCCGACGCGGGGCCCGAGGTCTTGTACGCGGTTGCGGCGATCAGCGGGTTGGCGCCGGGGGCGGTGATGCTGGCGCCGATCCCGGTCATGTACAGGTCGATGTTGCTCGCATTGAATGACGCGTTCATGAGGCGCAGGTGCGAACTCGAGCTGCCGAGCGGCTTGTTGTACGGGTCGACGATCAGGTACGTGCTGCTGTCGACGCTCGATGCGGGCAACGCGACGATGGTGTAGCGGTTGCCGCGAACGGGATCGATCGGTACGGTGCCGAGCGTGACGCCGCCGGCTGACGTCTTCACGATCCAGTCGGACGCCCCCATGTCGACGTCGAAGTAGTTCGACGCGAACGGGTAGGCGACGTTGGTCGCGTCGGCCTGCGCGGCCGCAGCGCGGTAGAGCGTGAGGTTCGGTGCGATCGACGACGCGTGCACGAAGCGCACGACCGGGTCGGCAACGTCGAGGCGGTCGGCCACGTCCCCGCCGCAGGCGGCCAGGGCGAAGAGCGGGATGCTGACGAGCACGAGCTTGTGCAGTTTGTTCATGGTGAATCGCTCTCGAGTTGCTATGGAGCGACTTTAGGAGCGCCGGCAAGTGGGCCGTGTCGGTTCGGCAGCGCACTGCGCGTGGGTCGGGCGCCTCACCGCATGTCGGACAAAGCCTCGCACGGTTGCTCATGCTTACGGCGACCGTCCGGCCGTCCGCGAGAATGTGGTGCCGCGCCGTTGCGGTGAGCCCTTTGCTGCGGACCTCCATGCGACTTGCCTCATTGATCGCGACCTCGCTCGCGGCCGTACTGGTCGCCGGCTGCAAGACGGCGCCGCCATCGGCGGCTGCGCCCGCCAACGGGCAGGCACCGAAGGCGTCTGCACCGGCCTCGACCCCGCAGGCGGCGCCGAGCGCGGCGTCCAGGGCCGCGGCGACCAAGGCGAACCTCGCGATCGAGAAGCTGCGCCTGTCCGAGCTGTTCAAGGGCACGCCGGTGCTGTTCGCACTGCAGCCCGATGGCAGCCTGCGCATCGACGTGCCGCTGCAGTATTCGTTCGACGCGGGCAAGGCGGCGATCAAGCCGCCGCTGGCCGCGGTGCTCGATCACGTCGCGACCGGGCAGCGCAACGAGCTGACGCTGGTGGTGGTGCGCGCGCCGGGGGATCCGGCGACGAAGGCGGGGGCGTTGTCCGGCGAACGCGCTGCGAGCGTGCGGGACCATCTCGTGTCTCGCGGCCTCGCGGAGGCGCGTGTTTCGGTCGCCTCGTCCGTTGGGGCGGCCACGGTGCGGATCGTCGTCGCCGACATGCCGCCTTGAGCGGCGCGTGCCCTCAGCGCGCCTTGATAAGCCCGGTCTGAGCACCTTGGGCGTCGGCGAGCCGGTGCGCCTGCGCGATGCTGGCACGGAGCTGTCGCTGTGCCGGGCTGTCGGGCAGCTGCTGCTGCGACAGCCGCTCCCAGTGCAGCACAGCAGCCTCGTAGTCGTTGCGGTCCAGCGCGAGCGTGCCGGCCAGCGACAGCGCGCCTGCGTGGTTCGGGTCGATCCGTAGCGCGCGTTCGACCAGCCGTTGCGGTTCGTCGGCGACGCTGCGGCGCGTCGTCACCGCGGCCGAGAAGGCGTAGTCGGTCAGCAGTGTCGCGTCGTCGGGGCGCAGCCGGGTGGCGTTCCTGAACGCAAGGACTGCGTCGGCATGTCGGCCCTGCAACGCGTAGGCGCGGCCCAATCGGCGCCAGCCTTCGACGTCGATGGGGTGCTCGTCGGGCAGTTCGGCGGGGCGATCGTCGCGCGGTGCGGGCGAGGCTCGGGCGGGCCGATCGCGCGGCATGTCCTGCGTGGCCAGCCAGGCATAGCCGACGGCGCTCATGCCGACGGCTAACGCAAGCGTGGCTGGCAGCGCAAACAGTCGCATCACGGCACTCCTCGTCGGCTGGCTTGCCCGGGTCGTTGCAAGACCCGCGCCGCACCGGCAGCGGCGTGCCGTTGCGCGCAGCCGAGGCACCCACCGTCCACGACGTGGATGGCCGATGGCCCGGCCCGATCCTGAAACACATGGATACCAAAAGGACCTCAAGATCTGCGGTCCGGCCGTTGCGCCTGCTCACACCTGACGCATCCGTACGCACTGCGGCAAAAAAAATGTCGCTAACGTCACCAATACCGCGAGGTGCTTGCGACTTCCATAACAAAAACCGGCAGCTTTGCACTCCCCGGCGCTCGAATCCCCTGCAGGCATGTGATCTGCGTTGTTTGGGGTGGTTCGGCGCAGACGTTTCAAGACATTCCACACACCGGCCAACTCCGAGGGTTCGCAGCAGCATGTTCGGCATCTCCAGAATTCGTCACCGCGGGGCCCCGGTCCCGGCCGGTCTGATCCCCGCGCAGCGCGTCGGCGGTTGGCTCAAGCGTGACGAAGCCATCATGGGCACGGCCATCAGCGTCGAGCTGTGGGCCGACGAGCGCATCCATGGCGAGGCCGCCATCACCGCCGTGATGGACGAGATGCACCGCATCGACCGCTCGATGAGCCCGCACAAGGCCGACTCCGAGCTCTCGCGCATCAACCGCGAGGCCGCGATCCGACCGGTGCCGCTGAGCGCCGAGATGCTGCGGCTGCTGACCCGCGCAAACGAGTTTGCACGCCTCTCGCGTGGTGCTTTCGACATCACCTACGCCGCTGTGGGCCAGCTGTACGACTACCGCCGCGGCATCCGCCCGACCGACGACGCACTCGCCCGGGCCCGCGCACTGGTCGGTTACGAGAACCTCATCATCGACCCGGTCGCGCGCACCGTGCGCTTTGCGCTCGAGGGCATGCGCATCGACCTCGGCGGCTTCGCCAAGGGTCACGCGGTCGACAACGCGGCGGCGATCCTGCGCGCGCGCGGCATCCGCCATGCGCTCGTCAGCGCCGGTGGCGACAGCCGCGTGATCGGCGACCGCCGCGGCCGCCCCTGGACGATCGGCATACGCGACCCGCGCCGCCCCGGCGAGATGGTGGCGATGCTGCCGCTCGAGGACGTGTCGATTTCCACCTCGGGCGACTACGAGCGCTACTTCGATGCCGATGGCCAGCGCTTTCATCACCTGATCGATCCGGCCACGGGCCGCTCGCCGAGCAGCGTGCACAGCGTGACCATCCTCGCCGAGGACGGCCTGACGACCGAGGCGCTGTCGAAGTGCGTGTTCGTGCTCGGCGTCGAGAAGGGC
>JBDTVC010000053.1:0-24049 GCA_040007475.1 Burkholderiales bacterium | reverse complement strand
TCGACACCTTCGGCGTCGTGCCGCCGGGCTTCGGCATCGTGCACCAGGTGAACCTCGAGTACCTCGCGCGGGGCGTGCACAAGGGCAAGGACAAGGTCTACTACCCCGATTCGCTGGTCGGTACCGACAGCCACACGACGATGATCAACGGCATCGGCGTGGTCGGCTGGGGCGTCGGTGGCATCGAGGCCGAGGCCGGCATGCTCGGGCAGCCGGTGTACTTCCTGACGCCCGATGTGGTCGGCTTCGAGTTCACCGGCCAACTGCGCGAAGGTGTGACCGCGACCGACCTGGTGCTGACCGTCACCGAGATCCTGCGCCGCGAAAAGGTGGTCGGCAAGTTCGTCGAATTCTTCGGCGAGGGCACGGCCGGGCTCGCGCTGCCCGACCGCGCGACGATCGGCAACATGGCCCCCGAGTACGGCGCGACGATGGGCTTCTTCCCGGTCGACGAGAAGACGATCGAGTACTTCAAGGGCACCGGCCGCACCAAGGCCGAGATCGAGGCCTTCGAAGCGTACTTCAAGGCGCAGGGCCTGTTCGGCGCCGCGCGCCCGGGCGAGATCGACTACACCAAGGTCGTCTCGCTGGACCTCGGCACCGTAACGCCGAGCCTGGCAGGGCCGAAGCGCCCGCAGGATCGCATCGAACTCGGCAACGTGAAGAACCAGTTCATCTCGCTGTTCAGCAAGACGCCGGCCGAGAACGGCTTCAACCAGCCGGCCGCGAGCCTGCATACACGCCACGTCGTTCGCGCCCACGAGGCCAGCAACAAGCCGCCCGCCGCTGCGCCGGCCGCCGCGCCGGGCGCACCGCGACAGGTCATCGAGATGGTCGGCAACCACCCGACGCTGGAGGCCGCGCAGTCCGAAGCACCATCGGCACCCAAGAGCACCGGTGACACCTCGCTCGGCAACGGCGACGTGCTGATCGCGGCGATCACCTCCTGCACCAACACCTCGAATCCGAGTGTGATGATCGCGGCCGGCCTGCTCGCGAAGAAGGCCGTCGAAGCGGGCCTGAAGGTCGCACCGCACATCAAGACCTCGCTCGCGCCCGGCTCCCGCATCGTCACCGAATACCTCACGAAGGCCGGGCTGCTGCCCTACCTCGAGAAGCTCGGCTTCAGCGTCGCCGCGTACGGCTGCACGACCTGCATCGGCAACGCCGGCGACCTGCGGCCCGAGTTCAACGATGCGATCACGAAGAACGACCTGATCTGCGCCGCGGTGCTGTCGGGCAACCGCAACTTCGAGGCGCGCATCCACCCGAACATCAAGGCCAACTTTCTCGCGAGCCCGCCGCTGGTCGTCGCGTATGCGATCGCCGGCACGGTGCTGAAGGACCCGATGACCGAGCCGCTGGGCAAGGGCAAGGGCGGACGCGACGTGTACCTGGGCGACATCTGGCCGACCAGCGACGAGATCTACGCGCTGCTGAAGTTCGCGATGAACGGCAAGGCCTTCAAGGCCAACTACGAGCAGGTCGCGAGCGCGCCCGGCAAGCTGTGGGAAAAGATCAAGGGCGTGACCGGTCAGGTCTACAACTGGCCGGCCTCCACCTACATCGCGAAGCCGCCGTTCTTCGACGGCTTCACGATGACGCCGGCCGCGATGACATCCGGCGTCAAGGGCGCGCGCGCGATGGCGCTGTTCGGCGATTCGATCACCACCGACCACATCTCGCCGGCGGGCTCGATCAAAGAGGCCTCACCCGCCGGTGCCTGGCTCAAGGCCAACGGCGTCAGCAAGGCCGACTTCAATTCGTACGGCTCGCGCCGCGGCCACCACGACGTGATGGTGCGCGGCACATTCGCGAACGTGCGCGTGAAGAACCTGATGATCCCGCCCGGCGCCGACGGTTCACGCGAGGAAGGCGGCCTCACGCTCCACCAACCGGGGGGCGAGAAGATGTTCATCTATGACGCCGCGATGAAGTACATGGCCGCGGGCACGCCGACGATCGTGTTCGCCGGCGATGAATACGGCACCGGCTCGAGCCGCGACTGGGCCGCCAAGGGCACGCAGTTGCTCGGCATCAAGGCCGTGGTCGCGCGCAGCTTCGAGCGCATCCACCGCAGCAACCTGGTCGGCATGGGCGTGCTGCCACTGCAGTTCAAGGGCACGGACTCGTGGGAGTCGCTCGGCATCAAGGGCGACGAGCATTTCGACATCGAGCTGGCGGCGCAGATCAAGCCGCAACAGGACGCGACACTCGTGATCACCACACCCGCCGGCAGCGTGCACAGGATCCCTCTGACGCTGCGGATCGACACACCGATCGAGGTCGAGTACTACCAGCACGGCGGCATCCTGCCGTTCGTGCTGCGGCAGTTGTTGGCCTAGCGCCTAGACCAATCCCCCGCATCGAAGCCGACGGTGATCGCACCGTCGGCCCACTCGACCACCGGCCGCTTGATCACACTCGCCTGATCGAGCATCACGCGCTTCGCGCTCGCGGCATCGACGACCGATGCCTTCAGCGCATCGTCGAGCTTGCGCCAGGTCGTGCCCTGGCGGTTGAGCACGCGCTCCCAGCCGGCGGCAGCGATCCAGGCGTCGAGGCGGGTCGCCGGCACGCCGGCCTTCTTGAAGTCATGAAACACCGCCTCGCGCCCGTGTTCCTGCAGCCAGGCGCGCGCGCGTTTGACGGTGTCGCAATTGGGTATGCCGTAGAGCGTGATCGTCATCAGTCTCTCGAATTCGGTCCGTCGCAGCGCGGGTCCTGGCCGATGCCAGCCTCGCGCACCTTGCGGTCGGCATCGCGGATGGTGATCTGGTACCAGACGCAGTCGGCGCCGGCCCAGCGGTAGTTCCAGATCTGCGTGTGTTCGGCCCAGCCCGCGCCGAACACCGTCGTCGGCGGGCCCAGTTGCGCCAGCACCTCGGCCGAGGACATGCCGGGCCGGATGTTGTCGAAGCTGGCCTCGGTCAGCACCTTCCACTGAGACGCCGTACTGCAGCCGGTGATCGCCGCCAGCGGCAGCAACACCGCGGCGCCGAGCTGCCTGATCCCCGAGGGGGTGTTTCTGTTCACGAAGCCTCCAGTTCGGTCCACTGCCTAGAATTGCCGGCTTCAACACGCCGACGAGTCTCGATGCCCGACCGATTGTCTTTCGTTCAGACGCTGGCCGACGGAATCCACGTCATCGACACCGGCTTTCACCGGCCGGTGTTCGATGCGAGCTTCCTGATCGTCGAACGCGATCGCGCGGCCTTTGTGGACACTGGCACCAACCATTCGGTTCCGCGCCTGCTCGCCGCATTGGCCGATCTCGGGCTGACGCCGGCGTCGGTCGACTACGTCATCGCCACGCACGTGCACCTCGACCACGCAGGCGGCGTGGGCCTGCTGATGCAGCAGTTGCCCGCGGCGAAGCTGGTCGTGCACCCGCTGGGCGCACGGCACCTGATCGACCCGTCGCACCTGATCGCCAGCGCCAGCCGCGTCTACGGGGCCGAGGAAGTGCGGCGCTCCTATGGCGACGTGGTCGGCGTCGCACCCGATCGCGTGCTGCGCACCCGTGACGAGATGGTGCTCGACTTCGCGGGCCGCCCGCTGAAGTTCCTCGACACGCCCGGCCACGCGCGGCACCACCACTGCATCTGGGACGAGCGCAGTCGTGGCTTCTTCACCGGCGACACCTTCGGCCTGTCGTACCGCGAGCTCGACACCGCGGCCGGCGCGTGGATCATGCCGACCACGACGCCGATCCAGTTCGAACCCCGGTCGCTTCGGCATTCGATCCAGCGCATGGTCGCCTACGGACCTGCATGCATGTACCTGACGCACTACGGCCGCGTGACCGAGGTGCCGCGGCTGGCCGCATTGCTGCTCGACCAGATGGACGCGATGGTCGCGCTCGCGACCTCGCTGCCGAACGACGAATCGCGTCATGCATCGCTGATGCGAGGCTTCGGCGAGATCCACCTCGCGCGCCTGCGTGCGCATGGCTCCACGCTTCCCGACGAGCGCATCCTCGACCTGCTCGCGCTCGACCTCGAACTCAACGCCCAGGGCATGGCCGTGTGGCTGCACCGAAAGAATCGCTCAGGAGATCATCAATGAACGCTGTCCACTTTCACCTCGAGAACCAGGTCGCCGTCGTCACCGGCGCTTCGCAAGGCATCGGTGCCGCGTGTGCCGAACGCCTGTCGCACGACGGCGCCGCGGTGGCGCTGTGGGATGTCGACGACGCGCGCGGCCGCGCGCTCGCCGCGAGTCTGGTCGAGCGCGGCCGGCGCGCGATCTACCAGCACTGCAATGTCGCGATCAAGGCCGAGGTCGATGCCGCACTCGCCGCGACGCTGGCCGCGTTCGGCCGCGTCGATGCGCTGATCAACAACGCCGGCATCTTCAAGGCCGCGGACTTTCTCGAGATCACCGAGGCCGACTGGGATGCGGTGATCGACGTCAATCTGAAAGGCGCGTTCCTCGTCGGCCAGGCCGTCGCGCGCGCGATGACCCAAAGCGGTGGCGGCGCGATCGTCAACATGAGCTCGGTCAACGGCGTGATGGCGATCCCCAGCATCGCCAGCTACAACGCCAGCAAGGGCGGCGTGAACCAGCTCACGCGCGTGATGGCGCTCGCGCTCGCCGACCACCAGATCCGCGTCAACGCGGTCGGCCCCGGAACGATCGCAACCGAGCTGGCAAAGAACGCAGTGCTCGGCAGCGACGAGGCCAAGGCGCGCATCATGAGCCGCACGCCGATGAAGCGCCTGGGCGAACCGAGCGAGATCGCCGACGTGTGCGCGTTCCTGGTCAGCAGCGCGGCCAGCTACATGACCGGCGAGATCGTCTACATCGACGGCGGGCGACTCACCCTCAACTACACGGTGGCACCATGACGACGGACGCCTCGTTCAACGCCGCACTCGCCGGGGGCTGCCTGTGCGGCGCCGTGCGCTATGAAGCCCGGCCGACGCACCGCGAGGGCTACTACTGCCACTGCCGGATGTGCCAGCTCGCGTTCGGCAACACGCGCGCGGCGTTCTTCAACCTGCGCAAGGACGAGGTGACGTGGCTCACGGCGCCGGCGACCTACGCGTCGTCGAAGATCGCACGGCGCGGCTTCTGCGCGACCTGCGGATCGCCGCTGAGTTTCGAGTACCTCGACTCGGAGCGCATGGACCTGGCGGTCGGCAGCCTCGACGATCCGTCGGTGCTAACGCCGGTGTCGCACTTCGCGATCGAATCGCGCATCGCGAACTGGCATGTAGCCGACCGCCTGCCGGGTGAACGCATCGATGCGAGCGAGCGCCTGATGACGCGCTGGAAGACCGCTTACGGCGACGACGTGGAGCCGGGCGTGGACGCCGTTCGCAGCTCAGCCTGACGCGTCGGATGGCTCGTTCATCAGCGCCAGGCACTCGTCGATCAGCGCGTGCAGGCGCGCGACCCGCTCCGCGCCGATCTCGGCGTTGAACGCCACCTGTGCCCGCTTCCATTCGCGCTGCGCCTCGGTGCGCTTGTCGCGCCCCAGCGGCGTGAGCGTGACGAAACGGCTGCGACCGTCGTCGCCTGGGCCGACCGCGAGCCAGCCCTGCCTGACCAGCGGCTGCAGGTTGCGCGTCAGCGTGGAGGCATCCATCTCCATCTCGGCGGCCAGATCGCCGGGGCGCACCGGCTCGTGCTGCATCACGTGCGAGAGCAGCGAATACTGCGTCGTCTTCAACCCGGCGGCGCCGACGACGTGATCGAAGTGCTGGCTGACGCGCCGCGACAGCTGCCGCAGCTTGAAGCTGCTGCAGCCCGTCGGGCCGGTCGAGGCCGCCGTTCGTGTGGTCTTGCGCATGATTCAGTGATTGTAGCTACAATCATTGCAGTTGCAACTTTCTATCGGACGACATGGACACAAGAACCGACGTGGCGCACGTGCTGGCGCAGTGGGAGGCCGATGAAGCCGCGCGCCGCAAGACCATGACCCGCAGCGGCGTGGCGCGGCCCGAGCAGGTCGCCGGGCTCACCGGAATGCAGGTCTTCGAGGCCATGTTCGCCGGCGAGCTGCCCTACCCGCCGATCGCCGACACGAACGACTTCTTCCTGGTCGAAGCCAACCGCGAGCACGCCGTGTTCCAGGGTCGGCCGCGCTTGCGCCACTACAACCCGCTGGGCACGGTGCACGGCGGCTGGATCGCGACGCTGCTCGATTCCTGCGTTGGCTGCGCGGTGCATGTCTCGCTGCCGGCCGGCAAGGGCTACACCACCGCCGAACTGAAGGTCAACTACGTGCGCCCGGTCACCGAAGGTGTCGGCCTGGTGCGCGCGATCGGTAGCGTGATCCATCTCGGCAACCGCATGGCCACGGCTGACGGCCGCCTCGTCGGGCCCGATGGCAAGCTGTACGCTCACGCGTCCACCACCTGCTTCATTTTCGACGCCCCCTGAAAGGCCCACGATGAGACTTCTCCACACCATGCTGCGCGTCGGCGACCTGCAACGGTCGATCGATTTCTACACCAAGATCATGGGCATGACGCTGCTGCGCCAGTCGGTGAACGAGTCGCAGAACTACTCGCTCGCCTTCCTCGGCTATGGGCCGAATCCCGAGCACGCCGAACTCGAGCTGACCTACAACCACGGCGTGTCGTCGTACGAACTCGGCTCCGCCTACGGCCACATCGCGATCGCGGTGCGCAACGCGGCCGTGGCCTGCGACCGCATCCGCGCCGGTGGCGGCAACGTGACGCGCGAGGCTGGCCCGGTCAAGGGTGGCGCGACCGTGATCGCGTTCGTCACCGACCCGGACGGCTACAAGATCGAGCTGATCGAACGCTCGTTCGACTGAACCGTCAAACGAACGCAGGACGCCCTCCCTATGTTTGCGCAACTCGCTTCCAACGCGCTCGATCGCCGCGGCCTGCACTACGCGTGGGTGATCGCCGCCGTGACCTTCCTCGCGATGCTGACCACCTCGGCGGCGCTCGGCCTGCCCGGCGCGATGCTGCAGCCGCTGAGCAAGGAGTTCGGCTGGACCACCGACCAACTGTCGTCGGTGTTCGCGGTGCGCTTCGCGCTGTTCGGGCTGCTCGGGCCGTTTGCGGCGGTGTTCATCGGCCGCTTCGGCCTGCGCCGCATCATGGTCGTCGCCGCGAGCTTCATCGCCACGGCGATGGTGCTCGCCACGCAGGTCACGCAGCTGTGGCAGCTGTTCCTGCTGTGGGGCCTGGTGCTGGGCTGCGGCACGGGTTTGACGGCACTCGTGCTGGGCGCAATGGTCGCGAACCGCTGGTTCACGTCGAACCGCGGCCTGGTCGTCGGCCTGTTCGCGGCGAGCACCGCGACCGGCCAGCTGATCTTCCTGCCGATCGCGGCGTGGATGATCGAGAACATGGGTTGGCGCTATGCCGTGATTCCGGTGTTCGCAGCCTGCGTCGTCGTCGCGCTGCTCGCGACGCTGTTCATGCGCGACCACCCGGGCAGCATCGGCCTGCGTGCGTACGGTGAACCCGACAGCGCGCCGGTCGAAGCACCGCCGGCACGCGCGACAAAGTTGAACTTCCTCGGCCCGTTCCAGGTGCTGATGGAAGCCTCGAACAACCGCACGTTCTGGATTCTGGCGGGCACATTCTTCATCTGCGGCCTGAGCACCAACGGCCTGCTGCAGACGCACTTCATCTCGCTGTGCGGCGACAACGGATTGACGGCCGTGCCGGCCGCGTCGGTGCTGGCGATGATGGGCGCGTTCGACCTCGTCGGCACCACCGTGTCGGGCTACCTCTCGGACCGCTACGACAATCGCAAGCTGCTGTTCTGGTACTACGGCTTGCGTGGGTTGTCGCTGTTCTGGCTGCCGTTCTCGACCTTCACGTTCTACGGCCTGTCGATCTTCGCGATGTTCTACGGCCTGGACTGGATCGCCACCGTGCCGCCCACCGTCAAGCTCGCCGCGCAGGAGTTCGGCAAGGAGAAGGCCGGCATGATCTTCGGCTGGGTCTTCGCCGCGCACCAGCTCGGCGCCGCGACGGCGGCCTATGGCGCTGGCCTGACGCGCACGCTGCTGCTGACCTACAACCCCGCCCTGTTCGCGGCAGGCGCCGCCTGCCTGGTCGCCGCGGCCTCGGTGATGATGATCCGCATGCAGTCGCGCGCGGCGCCGGGGGTGCCGACGCCGGCCTGACGACTCAGCGACGCAGCGCGCTGGCTTCCTTCGCGAGCGTGGTGATGCGCGCCCAGTCCTTGGCGGCGACCGCATCGGCCGGGGTGAGCCACGAGCCGCCGCAGACCTTGACGTTCGGCAGTGCCAGAAAGTCGGGTGCGGTCGCAAGCGAGATGCCGCCGGTCGGGCAGAACACCACGTCGGTGAACGGCCCGGCCAGCGCCTTCAGCATCGGGATGCCACCGGCCTGCATGGCCGGGAAGAACTTCAGGAAGAAGTAGCCATCGGCATTGGCCTGCATCACCTCGCTGCCGGTCGCGGTGCCGGGCAGCAGCGGCAGGCCGATCTCGGTGCAGGCGCGGCCGATCTCGCTCGTGTAGCCGGGGCTCACCGCAAACGTGCAACCGGCGTCCTTCGCGGCCTGCGCATCGGCGCGGCTGCGCACGGTGCCGGCACCGAGGATCGCACCCGGCACGTCGCGCGCGATCGCCTCCATGCACTTCAGCGCGATTGGCGTGCGCAGTGTCACCTCGAGCACGCGCACGCCACCGGCGACGAGGGCCTGCGCCATCGGCACCGCGTCTTCGAGGCGGTTGATGACGATGACCGGGATCACCGGGCCGTGGGCGACGAGATCGAGTGTGTTCATGCGATGTGTTCCAGTGGAGTTACAGCCAGGTGCACGCGCCCTGCTCGGCGCTCAGCACGTTGCGGCGCATGCCGGCGAAGAGTTCACGACCCAGCCCGTGGCCATTGATGTCGGCCTGCGCATCGGGCAGCACCGCCTGTTCGCGCGCGGCCCAGGTCGCGTCGTCGACCAGCGCGGCCAGCGTGCCCGCCACCGCATCCAGCCGCAGCACGTCGCCGTCGCGCACCTTGCCAAGCGGGCCGCCGTGGATGACCTCGGGGCTGACGTGAATCGCCGCGGGGATCTTGCCGGAGGCGCCACTCATGCGCCCGTCGGTCACCAGCGCGACCTTGAACCCGCGACCCTGCAGCACACCGAGCGGTGGGGTCAGCTTGTGCAGCTCCGGCATGCCGCACGCCGCGGGCCCCTGGAAGCGAACGACCGCGATGAAGTCGCGCTCGAGCTCGCCGGTCTTGAATGCCGCCAGCAACTGCTCCTGCGTGTCGAACACGATCGCGGGGGCTTCGACGATGTGGCGGTCCGCCGGCACCGCCGAGACCTTGATGACCGAGCGACCGAGGTTGCCGGTCAGCAGCTTCAACCCGCCCTCGTCGCTGAACGGCACCGCGGCCGTGCGCACGACCGAGTCGTCGATCGGCGTGGCGGGCAGATCGCGCCACTGCAGCCGGCCGTCGAGCCGATCCGGCACCTTGCCGAACTCGCGCAACCCGCCCGGCACGACGGTACTCACGTCACCGTGCATCGCCCCCGAGTCGATCAGCTCGCGGATCACGAACCCCGGCCCGCCGGCGGCCTGGAACTGGTTCACGTCGGCCACGCCGTTCGGGTAGACGCGCGCCAGCAGCGGCGTGCTCTTCGACAGGTCGGCGAAGTCGGTCCAGTCGATCGCGATGCCCGCAGCGCGCGCAACCGCGACCCAATGGATCAGGTGATTGGTCGAACCACCGGTGGCGAGCAGCGCGACCATCGCGTTGACGATCACGCGCTCGTCGACCAGCCGGCCGATCGGCGTGAAGTGCTCGCCCTTCGTGATGCCCAGCAGCGTGCGCACCGCGTCGCGCGTGAGCGCTTCGCGCAACTCGGCGTGCGGGTGGATGAAGGCCGCGCCCGGCACGTGCAGGCCCATCGCCTCGAGCAGCATCTGGTTGCTGTTGGCGGTGCCGTAGAACGTGCAGGTGCCGGCGCCGTGGTACGCGGCCGATTCGGCCTCGAGGAGTTGGTCGCGGCCCACCTTGCCGGCCGCGAACTGCTCGCGCACCTTCGACTTGGCGGTGTTGTCCATCCCGGTGCTCATCGGCCCGGCCGGCACGAACACGCACGGCAGGTGGCCGAAGTGCAGCGCGCCGATCAGCAGCCCCGGCACGATCTTGTCGCACACGCCGAGCAGCAGCGCGGCATCGAACACATCGTGCGTCAGCGCGATCGCGGTGCCCATCGCGATCGTGTCGCGCGAGAACAGGCTCAGCTCCATGCCGGGCAGGCCCTGCGTGACACCATCACACATCGCCGGCACGCCGCCGGCGACCTGCACCGTGGCGCCGAGCCGGGCCGCCTCGTCGCGGATCAGCGCGGGGAAGCTCTCGTACGGCTGGTGCGCCGAGAGCATGTCGTTGTAGGCGGTGACGATGCCGATGTGCGGCGCCCGCTCGGCGACGATGCGCAGCTTGTCATTCGAGGGCATTGCCGCGAACGCATGCGCGACATTGGCGCAGCCCATGCGGTCCGCGCCGCGCGGGCGGTCGATCAGCGCGTCGACTCGCCGCAGATAGGCCGTGCGCGACCCGGCACTGCGCTCGCGGATGCGCTGGGTGACCTCGAGAACGGCTTGCTTCATGGTGCAACCTCGCGTGTAACCAAGGTGCCGATTGTCTTGTAACTGAGTTACATCGTCAAATCAATCGGCGACCAGGCCAACAAGCAAGTCCCGCACCTCGGGTGTCAGCGAATGCGCAGCTCGACGCGGCGCGCCTCACGTGCGTCGGTGCCGCCGGTCGCGACGATGGGCTTGTCCATCACGAGGTGGTCGGGCGCCACGCCGTTGGCCTCGAGTGCGTGGCGCACGGCCAGCGCGCGGTTCTTCGCGAGCTCGGCGTTCTGCGCGGCATCGCCGCTGGCGTCGTGGTAGCCCGAGATCTGCACGACCTTGCCGGCCTGCGCGCGTGCCGCGTCGGCGATCCGGACCAGCACCTCGGCGGCCTCGGCCGGCAGTGCCGCGGAGCCGACCTCGAAGTAGATGCGGCCGTCCGGCTCTGCAGCCGGCGAGGTCATCGTGGCACCGGCCTTCGCCGGGACGTCGCCACCCAAGGTGGTCGACACGGCCAGCGCGATCACGCCGGCGATCACCAGGCCCACCACGCCCGCGAGCACCATCAATGCGTAATTCTGGCCGTCGTCGTTTTGATCACTCATTCCGTACTCCTGCGGGGAAAGTTTCATTTTAGAGTGCGGGGATGAGCGCTTCGTTTACAACCCTGCACTTGCGCGATCCGCAGCCGATGCTGGCGCACGCCAAGAGGGCCTGGGGCGGGCGCGAGGATCTCTGGGTGTTCGGCTACGCGTCGCTGATCTGGCGCCCGGAGTTCGACGCCGACGAGCAGCGCCCCGCCACCGTCCACGGCTGGCACCGGGCGCTCGAGATGCGTTCGCGCGTCAACCGCGGCACGCCCGAGTGTCCCGGCCTGGTGTTCGCACTGGTGCCGGGCGGTTCGTGCCGCGGCATGGCCTACCGCATCGACAAGCATCGCGCCGGCGCCGAACTGGAGCGGCTGTGGACGCGCGAGATGCCCACCGGCGTGTACGACCCCAAGTGGCTGCACTGCCGGACGCCGCACGGCGCTGTCCGGGCCCTGGCATTCACGCTGAGTCGCGGCAGCCCGGCCCACACCGGTCGGGTGCCCGATGAGCAGATGCTGGAGGTGCTGCGTTGCTCGGTCGGCCGCTTCGGCAGCACGCTGGACTATCTGCTCGAAACCGCGCACTCGCTGCGCGGCTGCGGCATCCGTGACCGCGATGTCGAGCGCCTGGTGGCGCTGGCACATGCGAACGACCTGGTGCGGCCTACCAGCGCGTCACCGGCCACGCCTCGGTGACACCGGTCTCGCGCACGCTGTCGAGATCGGCCACCGTGTCCACATCGACCAGCACGCCGGGATCGTCCACGTTCAGCGCGAACGCCGGGTAGCGCGCGATCACGCGGCGCGCACCTTCGTCGCCGGTGAGCGCGACCAGTTCCGAGTACAACTCGGACGAGAAGCCCACCGGATGGCCGCGACGGCCCTTGTACTGGGCATAGACCACCGCATGGGTCGCCAGCCCGCGCGCAACGCGCTGCAACGTGACCGGCTGAATCTGCGGCATGTCGCCAGGCAGGATCAGCCAACCGGCCGCCCCGGCCCGCGCCGCGACGCCAGCGGCGATCGAGTAACCCATGCCGAGTGCGGCCTGCCCGGTCGTGCCGACCTCGGGCACGAGCACCACGTCGCGCGCGGCCACCGTGCGGCGTGCCACATCGGCCAGCGCTGCGGTCGTGACGACGACGACCGGCAGCTCGCTTGCGATCGCCTGGCTCAGTGTCGTGCCCAGCACGGTCGAGCTGCCCAGGCTCTGCGCGAGCTTGTGGTCGGTGCCGAGGAAGCGTGAGCCTCTGCCGGCGGCGAGCACGATCACGGCGGGCCGCGAAGTCATGGGGTTCCTTGTCGTGAAGTGGTCATGGTGCGCTGCGTCACAGGACTCAAGAATGGAATCTGCCACCGGTTTGAGGTAGTGGTGTGTTTACCTAAGGCCTTCCCCGTACACCCGATGGTGCAAACGGGGTCGGCGCGAGGCTTCCTATACTCACTTGCATGAACGACCTCGCCCGACTCCGCAAGTCCTACGAACGTGCCGAGCTCGACGAGTCGGCATCGCAGGCCGACCCGATCAAGCAGTTCGAGTCGTGGCTCGAGCAGGCGATCGACGCGAAGCTGCCCGAGCCGAACGCCATGACGCTGGCGACCACCGCGGCCGATGGTCGGCCGTCGACGCGCATCGTGTTGATCAAGGGCGTCGACGCGCGCGGCATCGTCTGGTACACCAACTACGAGAGCCGCAAGGGCCGCGAGCTCGCCGTGACGCCATTCGCTGCGCTGCAGTTCCACTGGGTCGAGCTCGAACGGGTGGTGCGCATCGAAGGCGCCGTCGAGAAGGTGAGCGCGGCCGAGTCCGACGAGTATTTCGCCTCGCGCCCGCTCGATTCGCGCATCGGCGCGTGGGCATCGCCGCAGAGCCAGGTCATCAGTTCGCGCGCCGTGCTGGTGGCGCATGTCGCGAAGTACGGGGCGCAGTTCCTTCCAACCCTGATCAGCGGGGGGCCGCCACGCCCACCGCACTGGGGCGGCTATCGGCTCGTGCCAGACCGATGGGAGTTCTGGCAGGGGCGCCCCTCGCGCCTGCACGACCGGCTGCGCTACCGGCGCGATGGCGAGGCGTGGGTGCGCGAGCGGCTCGCGCCGTAACGCACCAGGGCCGGCCGACGCTATCGGACGGCGTGCGCCACCATCTCGTCCAGCCGCCCGAGAAACAGCTTGAAGTCGATCGGCTTCGTCCAGTAGTCGTCGAAGCCCGCCGCCAGCGCGCGCTCGATGTCGTCGGTCAGTCCGTTGGCCGACAGCGCGATCAGGCGGCTCGCATCGAGCGAGGTGGCGGCGCGCAGGCGGCGCCGCACCTCGTAGCCATCGATGTCGGGCAATTGCATGTCGATCAGCACCATGTCGGGCCGGTGCGCCAGCGCCATCTCGACGCCTGACACGCCATCGACCGCGCAACGCAATGTCACGCCGGGCCGCAGCGCGACCAGCCCTTCGACGAGGACCACGTTGACGGGGTTGTCCTCGATGTAGAGCACCTCGAACGGCTTTGCATCTGGCACCTCCGGTGCCGCAGGCGGCCCGAGCGCGGCAGCCGCGGCAAGCGTCACCCGGAACTCGCTGCCCTGCCCCGGTGCACTCGAGACCTCGATCCTGCCGTCCATCAGCGTGGCCAGCTGGCGTGCAATCACCAGGCCGAGGCCAACGCCGTCGATGCCTTCGCGCTCCACGCCCAGCCGATCGAACGCCTCGAACAGATGCGCCTGCTGCGCCGCCTCGAGGCCTCGCCCGTCGTCGCGCACGCGGATCTGCCAGGTGGGCCCTGCCGCTGCGTCGCATCGCACAGAACTCAGCCACACGGATCCGCCGGGGCGGTTGAACTTGACGGCGTTGCTCAACAGGTTGGCGACGATCTGCCGCAGACGGCGCGCATCGGCCAGCACCCAACCGCCGCAAGGCCGAAGATGAATCGTCACACCGCCGCGCTCGGCAAGTGACGCGAGCCATTGCGCCGCGTCGCGCAGGATCTCGTCGATGCACACCGGCTCCAAGGTGACGACCAGACTGCCAGACTCGATCGCCGCGAGGTCGAGCACGTCGTCGACCATCGCGAGCAGGTGCTCTCCGGCCGAACGGATCCGGGCGACGCGGTCGAGCTGCAGTGCCGCCGGTGCCAGCAGGCCCTCGTGCTCGATCAGCTGCGCGAAGCCGAGCACGGCATTCAGCGGCGTGCGCAGCTCGTGGCTCGCACGCGAAAGAAACTCCGACTTGGCCTGGCTGGCGCGCAGCGCCACCTCCTTCTCGTGCAGTGCCTGCTCGGCCAGCCGGCGCTGCACGACCAGATCGGTCGTGTCGAGGTGAATGCCGATCAGCAGCGCGCGACCGCCCTGTTCCTCGCGACGTGAACGCGACACGACCCAGCGCACCGTGCCGTCCGGGCGAACGATGCGGAACTCGGCCTCGAAGTCCTTCTCGCCGGCAAGCACCGCGCGCTCGCGAGATGAGGACATCCTGGCCCGGTCGTCGGCATGGACGAGCGTCTCGCGCCACGCCCGCATCGACCCCGGCAGCCGGTCTCGCCCGATGCCGTAGATGCGGTACATCTGCTCGTTCCACTCGAGTGCCCCGTCCTCGCCGTCGGCGCTCCAGATGCCCAGGTCTGCGGCATCGGCCACGAGCTCGATGCGACGCAACAGCGCCTGGATGCGTTCGCGCTCGGCGGCCTGCACGGTCTGGTCGATCGCTACACCGAGCAGGCCGATCGCCTGGCCATATTCGTCGCGCTCGGCGACACGCCGCGTGAGCACCGGGCGATACCCACCGTGGCGGTCCCGGTAGCGCACCTCGACATCGACGATCCCGCCGATCAGGGCAGCATCCTCGGCGGCCTGAACGATGCGCAGCCGATCGTCCGGATGGGCCCAGGAGCGCACCTCATCGAGATCGACGCCGTCCGGCCGTGGCGACGCGCCGAGCATCTCGTAGCCGATCTGGTTGATGTGCATGCGATGGGCCGCGAAGTCGACCCGCCACACCGCCACCTCGGCGATATGCAAGGCCTGCGCGAGATGGGCATTGATGGCCTGCTCCGCACGCACCTGGCCGACGCCCTCGGAGTCGTCGATGATGACGCCAATCATCAGCTCGGGCGTGCCGCTTGCATCCTTGCGGATCTCGACCAGCGACCGCAGGTCGTGCTTCGATCCGTCCGGCCAGACGACGCGATAGCGCAGGCTGTGCCGCCCACCTTCGCGCAGAAAGCGTTCGTGCTCGCTACGGAAACGCTCGCGGTCGTCCGGGTGCACGTTCTCGATCGCCGCGGCCATCGGCGGCGACTTCATGCCCGGTGGAAAGCCGAAGTGGCGGAACATCTGCGCGTCCCAGCGCGCCTCGTATGTTCGCAGGTCGCGCTCGAAGACACCGATCGCGACGAAGTCCTGGACCAGTGCGAGCTTGTCAGCGGCACTGCGCCACGGCATCGGTGCCCGTTCACCCTCGGCTGTGGCGAACCAGACGAGCCACCCATCGTCGAGCGCGACGGACCGCCAACACAGCGGCGGCGCCACCAGCCGGCCGCGATCGCTGCCGCCAACGGCGGCGCGCCACTCGGCGGCAAGCGTGGGCCAGACATCCTCCGCCCGCAGCCCAAGCGCATCGGCCCAGTCCTGGGCAGCGGCATTCACCCGCCAGTCAGCGGCGCCGGTTTCCCGCCCCAGCCACATGGCCGGGCTGGGTGCCGCAAGCCAGATCTGATCCATCCTCAGCCGTTTCCTCGATCCCGGCACGTGCCGGGGCGCGCATCGTCACGCGCGCCTCAGTGTATCGGCCTGCGACGGCAGCGTCGCTCAGCCCGCCGACACGCGGCTGGCGAAGGTCTTCTTGAACTTCTCGACCTTGGGCGCGACCACCATCGCGCAGTAGCCCTGGTTGGGATGGTTGGCAAAGTAGTGCTGGTGGTAATCCTCGGCGCGCGAGTAGTTCTGCTCCAACGTGAGCTCGGTCACCGCGCGGCCGTGGTGGTGGGCGTTGACCTCGGCGAGCACCTCGCGCGCCACCGCCTCCTGCGCCGCATCGCGCACGTAGATCCCGGAGCGGTATTGCGTGCCCATGTCGTTGCCCTGGCGGTTCAGCGTGGTCGGGTCGTGGATCACGAAGAAGATCTCGAGCACCTCGCGCAGGCTGATCTGCGTCGTGTCGAAGCTGACCCGCACGACCTCGGCATGGCCGGTGTCGCCGCCGCACACCTGCTCGTAGCTGGGGTTGGCGACATGGCCGTTGCAGTAGCCGGACTCGACCTTCGTCACGCCGCGCACGCGCTCGTACACGGCCTCGAGGCACCAGAAGCAGCCGCCGCCCAGGGTGATCGTGTCGGTGGTGAGGGTCATCGATGGCTCCGGAAGAAGAAACAGCTTGGTCGGTTCGCGGGTCAACGCGCTTACAGGTGGTCAATTCGCCGACAGCGTCAGTTGCACGCGCGGCGTCCATGCCGTCGCGTCCTCGGCCGCGACGCGCAGCTTCGGCGCCGCGAGGAAGAGGCGCTCGTTGGCCAGGCCCTTGGCGATCAGCGCGTCGCGCACCGCGAGGCCGCGTTGCAGCGCGAGCTCGCGCATCGCGTCGTCGGTCACTGGCGTGCGCGTCTTGAGCAGGGCCTCCATCTCGGACGGCGGGATCTCCTTCGCGAAGCCGACCGCGTTGCGCGGCTTGTTCGGGATGTCGGTGTCCTTGTAGAGCCGGGTCAGCAGCCGCGTGCGTTCTGCCGGCACCAGCACGGCCGGCGCGCTCGCCGCCGAGGCCGGCGTGCCGGCACGCAGGCCTTCGCGGCGCTGCTCGGCCACCAGCCGGGATTCGATCGCCGCGTGCTGGAACGCATCGCGCTCGCCGACCGGATCGCTCGCGCCGGTCACCGTCATCTTCAACGCCGGCCGATCGGCCAGCGCCTTCGCGACCTTGTCGATCGCGCCCGTGCCGGCCGGCGTGATCAGGGCCGTACCGGGCTGGAACTCGACCACGCTGAGGTCGTCGCTGCCGCCGCCCGACAGCAACGCGAACGGCGATGTGAGCGCCTTCACGAGCAGGTTGAGGATCACCTTGATGATGATCCCGCCGACGCTGAACTTCGGATCGTTGACGCTGCCGCTGACCGGCAGGTTGATGTCGATCACGCCGTTGCGGTCCTTCAACAAGGCGACCGCGAGCAGCACAGGCAGCTTGGTCGCGTCCTTCGATTCGATCTTGTCGCCGAACGTGAGCTGGTTCAGGACCACCTGGTTGCGGGCGTCGAGCTTGCCGTCGGGGTCGATCTTGTAGGCCACGTCCATACTCAGCTTGCCGCGCTCGATCGCATAACCGGCGTACTTGCCGGCGTAGGGCGAGAGCGGCGCGAGCTCGAGATCGGTGGCCTTGGCCTTGATGTCGAGCGCGAGCGGCTTGGCGGTCGGGTTGAGCTGGCCGCTGATGTCCAGCAGCGCAGTGCCGGCGGCGCGGCCCTTGAGTTCGAGCGTCGCCATGTCACGGCTGCCGGAGCTGAACGCGCCGAGCTGGCCGTTGAGTTCGGTCAGCGCGGCGCTGTAGTTCGGGCGCACGAAGTGGTCGCTGAAGTCGACGCGGCCGTTGATCAGCTTCGTCACGCCGACCTTGATGTCGATCGGCAGCGGCGCGGTGTCGGCGGCCGGCGCGCGGGCAGCCGATGCCGCGGGCTCTGCGGCCGCCGGCGCGCTGGCAGCGGCCTCTGCAGGCGGTGCCGATGCAGCCGCGCCCGGTGCACCGGCCACGTCCTGCAGATTGAAGCGCCCCTGCTCGGTGATGACGAGCCGCGAGTAGAAGTCGCTCAAGGCAGCCTCGGCGATCTCGAGCTGCGGGCGCAGCTTCGGCTTCATCACGAACTTCACGCCCTTCAGCGCGAACGACTCCCAGCTCAGCAGCTCGTCGGTGTTGTTCGCGCTCGCCGGCGCCGAGGCATCGGGCAGCGTGGCGATGTGCACGGCACCGAGCAGCACATCGCCGGCCGCGCTCACGTCGAGGCCCGCCGCCAGCTCGCGAAGTGCGACATCGCCCTTGTAGCCGGCCTCGGCACTCAGCAGCGACAACTGGACGTGGTCGGCGAAGTACGGCGCGAACAGTTGCACCGGGAAGCGCTCGACGCGCAGCTTGCCGCTGGCCAGCAAGGGCACGGCGCCGACACGCCCCTTGTAGTCGAGCACGCCGGTCAAGGCGCGCGCCTTCTCGCGCGCCCGGGTGGGCGCACCGACGCGCGCGCTCAGCTGCAGGTTGGCCGGTAGCGTGGCCTTGTCGCCGTGCCACTCCAGCCCCTGCAGCGCCACGCGCAGGCTGCCGACCTCGACGCGCACCGGTTCGTGGGTGCGGCTCGTCTTGAGATCGGTAAAACGCAGCTGCCCGCCTTCGACCAGCAGGTCTTTCACCTGCACCCGCCAGGCACCAGGCGACGATGCCGCATGCGCGGGTGGCGGTGCTGCGGGTGTCGCGTGCGGCTGCGCGGCCGCCCAGCGCTGCACGTTGAGCCGGCCCTCGGCGTCACGTGCCACGACGGCACTGGGCTGCACGAGCTTGATGCTGCCGACCACCGCGCTGCGCGCCAGCAGATCGACCTCGATGTTCGCCAGCGCCAGTTGCTTGAATGCGACCGCGTCCTGTGCGCTCTTGCCGCTGCCTTCGCGCAGGCGCAGCGCCTCGAGCGTCGCGCTGTCGATCACCAGCTTCAGGCGCGGCGCCTCTGCCGTGCCCGACCAGTCGACGTGGGCCTGCGCGGCGAGCTGCCCCTCGAGCGTAGGCACGAGCGCCTGCGCGAGATACGGCGCCAGGCCAGCGAGCGACAGGCTCTTGAGCGCCAGCTTGAGTTGCGCGTCGTGATCCGTCACCGGCCCCTCGGCGGCAAACTCGGCGATGGCTGGCGCGCCCGCGGCCTGCGGGTGCAGTGCACCGCTGAGCGTCACCGCGATGGGCTTGACGATCGGCCATTGAATCTGCTTCGCGCTCAGGTTCAGCGCATCGAGTTGCACGGCTGCCGCGGGTTGCACGGCCGCGTCGTTCCAGAGCACGCGCGCGTCTGCCAGGTCGATCGCCTCCAGGGTCGCCTGCCAGCCGGGGGCCGCCGCGGGCGTCACGGGAGCGCTGGCCGGGAGCGGCACCGCAACCTTGGCGTCGCTCGCCGGTGGCGCCAGAGCCAGCAGATTGATGCGGCCAGCGGCATCACGCGCCGCATGCAATTGCAGGCCTTCGATGCGCAGGGTCTCGAAGGCGAGCTTGTGCGCCAGCGGTTGCACGTCGCGCAGCCCGATCCGGAGCTGCTGCCAGCCGAGGAGCGGCGCGCCGGCGGTGTCGGTGAACGCCAGGTTCTTCGCGCCCGCTGTGCCCTGCACGCTGACGCTCGGCGAGCCACCCGGTGGCACTGCGAACCGGACGCTGAGATCCGCAGAGACGCTGCCCTGCTTCACCCGCACCGGCACCGACTCGGGCACGTAGCCGAGGTAGGGCAGCAGATCCAGGTCGACCATCGAGAGCTTGAGCACGCCGGCGTGGGTCTGCGCGAACGGCGTCGCCTGCGCACCGCTGTCGAACGCGGCGCCGTTGAGCTTGAACGCCAGATGGGGCTCGACCTTGACCTCGATGTCCGCCGGCAGGTTCGACAGGAACGGCAGCGCCAGCTGCAGGGCCTCGATCTTGTGCGTGCGCTTGACGGGCCGGTCGTCGAAGCTCAGTTGCGCGTCGCGGACCTGCAGGTTGTAGAGCGCGAACCGCCCGGGCTCCGAAGGCTGTGCATCGGGCTTGGGGGCCAGGCGCGCGATCAGGTCGTCGATGTCGTAGTGGCCTTCGCGCGTGCGTGCCAGATGGATCTGCGGGGCATCGATCTCGAGCGCCTCGATCACCGGCGCGCGCCGGAAGATCGACGACAGCGACAGATCGGCGAACACGTGCCTGACCTTCAGCAACGGCGGGTCACCGGGCGCGGCGCCGGCGATCGCGAGCTCGTCGAGCGTGACGCTCATGGCCCAGGGCTTGAAGCCGACGTTGCCGAGCGTCACGCTGCGCCCCAGCGCTTCGCTCAGCTTCGGCGGCGCCTGCCACTTGACGAGCGCCGGCACGCCGAGCCACGTGACGAGCCACAGCGCCGCGACAACCCCCACGCCCCACGCCAATCGCTTCAGCCAAACCACCATCGATCTCCTGCCCCTGCCGACCTGCGATGCTGTCACATCGCGAGGGGGATCACGGCTCGCCGTCCCAATAATCCAGATCGTCCTTTTCGCGGTGCATGCGACCGAAGTTCACGGCCTCGCCGTTCAAGGCGCCCGACGCCATCGCAAGGTACTTGCCAGAGTCCGGGTACTCGACCACTTCAGGCCGCTCCCGGGTGCTGATCGACAGGTACTTCAGCGGCGCCGCCGACGTGTTGATGATCTGGTGCGGGTAGTCGGGGCCGGGCGGAATGAACATCACATCGCCGACGCGGATCGCCAGCATCTCGCCCGCCACCCGCAGGGTGCCTTCGCCCTCGAGCACGACGAACGCCTCCTCCTGTGCATAGTGGAAGTGGTAGGGACACGCGCGCTTGCCGGGGGCGACCGTGTCGACGCTGATGCCAAGCTTGGCGGCCGCCGTGCCCGTGCCCAGGCGTGTGCACAGCGTGTCGTAGAGCGGCGCGCGCTCCTCGCGCGTCAACGCCACGCTGTCGAGGTTGCGCAGCAACAGCGCGCGCAGTCGATCCGCCTTGTCGTTCATCGTGATTCACCTCGCGAAATCCGGCACAACATCATGCCTGCTGCGGACGGCGCTGCTGCAAAATGCCCCGCATCGCGGCTGTGCCGCCACAAGAGCCCTGGTCTTGAATCATCTCCTCACGTTCTTCGGCATCGAAGCCTGGAAGCCGATCCTGACGGCACTCGTGCTCCCGCCGGTGCCCCTGCTGCTGTTGATGCTCATCGGCGCACGCTTGATCCTGCCGCGCCGCGGCCTGGGCTGGCTGGTGATCCTCACCAGCGTGCTGCTGCTGTGGTTCAGCGCCTGCAGTGGCACGGCGCAGCTGCTGTCGCAATATGCGTTGAAGCCGCCGGCGCCGCTGAGCCTCGACCGCATCAGGGAACTCAAGGCGCAGGCCAAAGGGCCGATCGCGATCCTCGTGCTGGGCGGTGGGCTCGAACCGTACGCACCGGAGTACGGCGCCGGGAACCTGCAAGTCAACTCGCTCGAGCGCCTGCGCTACGGCCTCTGGCTGAGCCGCGAGACGACGCTGCCGGTGGGGTTCAGCGGCGGTGTCGGCTGGGCCCAGCCCGACGGCACGCCGGAAGCCCGCATCGCGTCGCAGATCGCCGCCAGCGAGTTCGGCCGCCCGTTGAAGTGGCTGGAGGAAGCCTCGCGAGACACGCGCGAGAACGCGGCCCTCAGCGTGCCGCTGCTGCGCAAGGCGGGCATCAGGCACATCGTGCTCGTGACCCATGGTTGGCACATGCCGCGTGCGGTGAGCGCCTTCCAGGCCGTCGCGGGTGCCGACATGCACATCGAGGCCGCACCGATGGGTCTGGCGCAGCGGACCGGCCTGTCGTCACTCGAATGGATCCCGAGCAGCGAGGGCACGACGCGCGTGCGCGCCGTGCTGAGGGAACTGCTGGGCCGGTTGGTCGGCGCCTGAGCCCGCCGGAGTGCGTTCACGCGCTCCGAGGCACGCCCAGGCTTTCGGCCGGCCGCCGCAGCGCGCGATCGAACGGGTTGACCTGCATCGAGATCTTGCGCGCCTCGCGCTGCAGCAGCTCGATCACGACCGGGAGCCGATCGGCATTCAGCCGATTGGCGATCGTGCCGACACTCAGCGCCGCGACCACGCGCTCGTTGCGATCAAACACCGGCACCGCGGCCCCCGCCATGCCGTCGAACACGCCGGAATCCGCGTTCGCATAACCCTGCGCGCGGACCCGCGCAGCCTCGGTGCGCAGGAACACTTCGTCGAGCAAGCCCATGTGCTGGACGCGCGGCACGTTGAAGCGCATCACCTCTTCCTGCTCGGCCTCGGGCAGGTGCGCGAGGATCACCAGCGCGCCCTGGCCCACACCGAGCGGCACGCGGCCACCGATGTCACCGGTGAAGGTGCGGATCGGGAACGGGCCCTCGCAGCGATCGAGGCACACCGCATCGAAGCCGCTGCGCACCAACAGGAACACGCTGTCGCCCAGCGACGCACCCAAACGCAGCAGTGACGGCCGGCAGAGCTCGCGCAGGCCGCCGTTGTCCCCGGCGCGCGCGGCCAGTGCAAAGAAGTCGATGCTCAGGCGGTACAGCCGCGTTTGCTCGCCCTGCTCGACCAGACCTTCGTCGATCAACTGCTGCAGCAGGCGGTGCGTGGTCGGCTGCGTCAGGCCCAGCCGCTTGCACAGCTGGCTCACGCGCAGCCCGGTCTCCGCGGCCTGCGCCAAGGCCTTGACGATCTCCATCGCACGATGAAGGCTTGATACTGACTTCTCGTCTATTGGGTTCATTGAATCCGATGCTACCGACAAATTCCATTCAACGGAACAGGCACGGAACTTGATCTGATTGGCGGGTATTCCTTGTTGACTCGCAATCTGCGACAACTCCACACTGGCCCCCAAGGAGAGCCCGGCATGTCGTTCCTGACCCTCGAAGGCGTGTCGAAGTACTACGGTGATTTCGGCGCGCTGATCGACATGAATCTCGCGGTCGAGCGGGGCGAGTTCATCTCGCTGCTCGGCCCGTCCGGCTGCGGCAAGACGACCACGCTGCAGGCGATCGCCGGGCTGACCCCGGTCACCCGCGGGCGCATGACGCTCGATGGCCGCGACATCACGAACCTGCCGGTGAACCAGCGCGGCCTCGGCATCGTGTTCCAGAGCTATGCCCTGTTCCCGCACATGACGGTGGCCGAGAACGTCAGCTTCGGCCTCGAGATGCGCCAGGTGCCCAAGAGCGAGCGCGACACGCGCATCGCGCAGATGCTCAAGCTCGTGCACCTGGACGCGCACGCACTGCGCTACCCGCGCGAGCTCTCGGGCGGCCAGCGCCAGCGCGTCGCGATCGCCCGCGCGCTGGTGATCGCGCCGCCGGTGCTGCTGCTCGACGAGCCACTGTCGAACCTCGACGCGAAGCTGCGCGAGGAGATGCAGTTCGAGCTGCGCCGCATCCAGCGCAAGGTCGGCACGACCACGATCATGGTGACGCACGACCAGGCCGAAGCGCTCTCGATCAGCGACCGCGTCGTCGTGATGGAGGCCGGCCGCGCAACGCAGGTCGACGCGCCCTACCGCCTCTACGAACACCCGAAGACCGCGTTCATCTCGGGCTTCGTCGGCAAGGCCAACCTGCTGCCCGGGCGCGTCGCACGCAGCACCGCCGGCACGTTCGTCACGCTCGAGACGGGCCAGCGCCTGGCGGTCGATGGCGGCGAGTTCGCCGACGGTGCGAGCGTCACGGTCTGCCTGCGGCCCGAGAAGCTGTTCTTCACCGAAGAGTCCAGCGGCACGATCGCGGGTCGCATCGAGGAGCGCTTCTTCCTCGGCAGCCAGTGGCTGTACCGCGTCGAGACGGTGTTCGGCCACCTCGAGGTGAGTTGTGCGAACGACGGCAGCGCGCCGGTGGCCGAGCAGGCCGACGTGCGCATCGCCTGGGCCGACGACGTCGCGCGGCTGGTCGCACCCAAGCCATGAGCGGCGCGACGAACAAGGCCTCGCGCTGGACGCCGATGGCGCTCAGTCTGCCGGCTCTCGCGCTCTTTGCGCTGATGGTGCTGCTGCCGCTGGCCCTCACCGCGCTGCTGTCGTTCCAGCAGTACGACCAGGACAAGGGCGTGCAGAGCGGCTTCACGCTCGCGTCGTACGCGCTGGTGCTCGGTGACGCCTACTACTACGAGATCTTCTTCCGCACCGGCTGGATCGCCGCGCTGACGACGCTGATCTGCGTGCTCGTCGGCGCGCCCGAGGCCTACATCCTGAG